>JAFRAB010000038.1 GCA_017405675.1 Erysipelotrichaceae bacterium | reverse complement strand
TTCGCTTGAATCATGCGATCGCTGATGGTTATCTGGTAGCAAACGTATTCCGTCTCCTGGAACAGGAGATTGAGGGATTCGTAGAGCTTTAATCGACAAATTCATGTTTCCCGAGATGATAATCCATGAGTATTTGTTAGGAGAATTACTATGAATCCTTTTGCAATAATTGCCGTCCTGCTCTTCATAGCCGGAGCGGGTTACGTTTTTTACAATATTCAGCGCATAAAGAAAAACGGAATCGAGACTGATGCGGTTATAACACGTATCGAAGATGTAGGCATCGGAACCGACACATCTTATAATTATTATGTCTGCTATACGGAGAGAGGACAGAAGATCGAAGCCAAACTATCCAACCCCGGATTTGGGAGAGGCCTTGAAGTTGGAGCAGAGATCAGGATCAGATTTCTTCCCGAGAAGCCAAATATAGCAGTGTGGATAAAGTAATATCGCTTAAGAAATCACTGAGAGATAGTTTCCAGTTTGTCGGTTAGCAATAAAATGAAAGGAAGACTTGATCAGAATTAGCTGATCCTGCCTTCCTTTTTCAGTCTGGTTATGTGTTTATGTAAAGTGGTACGTGACATCCTGCAGTCCTTCATAATCTTTTTCTGTAAGATTTCGCCATCCTTCCATTGATTGTATAAGGAGATTAGTTTGTCATCATCTACCTGGATCTCTCTTCTTCCCAGCTTCTTACCTTTAGCCTTGGCAATAGCAATGCCTTCAGCTGCACGCTCTCTGATGATCGATCTTTCAAATTCAGATAATGCCGCAAATATGGTTAGGACTAATTTACCTGAAGAGGTAGTGGTATCAACATTCTCCTTTAAAGATCTGAAATCTACTTTCTTGGCCTGCAGCTTTTCTACCAGATCAAGAAGGTCCTTGGTAGAACGGGAGAATCTGGAGAACTCAGTGACTAAGACGGTGTCTCCTTCACGGATGAAGGTGAACATCTCTTTTAACTGAGGGCGGTTGGTATCTTTGCCGCTCAATTTATCGAGATAAATCTTTTCGCATCCGGCATTGGTCAATGCTTCGATCTGACGGTCTTCATTCTGGGTGATAGTACTGATCCTGGCATATCCTACTAATATGGAAACGTCTTCCTTACGAAGTTCGTTAATGTAATCTTTACTACATTTTAGCACACCAGGAGAGGGCAGAAATACGCTGTTTTTGATGTGATTACCGGCGACCTCCTACGTAATAATTATTATACGTTCAAAATTTGACTAAGAATCTTGTGGACCTCAATCGGTTTTCAACCGTTTCCCACCATCAAGATGGTGAATAGTGAGACAAATCTGAGACTATTTTGAGACTTCTGTGAGACAGATTTGAGACGAACGAAAAAGCATGATCTTGACCATATATGGTGATGATCATGATATTTCTTTATAACCAGCTGTATCCATAGCTTCTTTCATGAATAAAGTAATTTGAGCATCATTTATAATGTGCAGTGAAACAATTGAAGACATAGTATCGATTTCATAACACTTTTTAAACGCAAATATATAGATTTTTTCGAACAATTGTGGAAACTGATTTGCTGTTTCTTTTACCCATTTTGCAAAATCTTCGATCTCACTTAATTTTATTCGAAATGGTGCACCTGATGGCATACCAGGCAATATTAGCTTATCTTTTTATGAAAAAGACGGAGAACAGATACTGCACTTACTAGATTTAAAGGGGTATTGTGTATCAACCGGGTCAGCTTGTGATGGAACTAAAAACCAAGTATCACATGTAATAAAAGCAATAAAAGTTAATAGAAAATACGCTAAAGGAACGATAAGAGTTTCACTATCAAAAGATAATACAGAAAAAGAGATTATACAATTCTGCAATGATTTGAGTGATCTTTTAAATCAGTTGTAAGGTAATTAGCAAGGTTTCTTTAGTAAACTATCAGTAGATACCGTTAAAATCTGTTCTATAAGTCAATTTTTAAGGCTTTATTGAACAGATTTTTGTCTTTTTTGAGATGTTCATTAAGGTATGCCTTTTTTTATGCTTGTCTGTGATTTCTATAAAGTAATGTACCTTTTTGCCGAAAAAAGGAGAACCTTTCAGTTCTCCTTTACTCCATGGTGTATGAATTAGATAATTTGTCATGATTAACTGATTGTATTACAATAAAAAGAAAAAAGGAGTAACTTTTTATGGCAAATAATAATAAAAAGACGGTAGGGCTGGCAGAAAAGCTCGGCTTTATGAGTTTTTCTGCATCTACCAACATTGTATTTAATTTTAAAAGTACATACTATAAGTTTTTTCTGACCTCCATTCTGCTGATTGATCCGGTAGCCGCCAGTAATATGGCTCTGATTGGAACCGTCTGGGATATCATAAATGACCCGCTCATCGGTGTCTGGGCTAACAATGTCCGCTTCAAGTCAGGTGAAAGGGTAAGACCTTGGTTATTATGGATCGCAGTTCCTTATGCTTTGGGCATGGTGCTGCTGTTTACAGACTTTGGTGTATCGGAGCGTTGGGACATCATCCTGGGTCTGACTGTATTCTTCTTCTATGAAATAGCCAATACTTTCAGGGGAATACCATATAACGGCATGGGAGCACTGGCATCTTCAGATGATAATGACCGTAAGTCAATCAATGCGTTCAGATCATTAGGTGCATGTCTTGGTTCAGGTATTGGTGCAGTTGCCGTACCAATGATCGTTAAGATGTTTGGTGGTCTTAAGGGTCACAAGGTCATTAATTCTTCTGACTCTCCGGCCATTTTCAAATCAGCTCTCTTCATGGGAGTACTGATCATCATCGGCTGTCTCATTCATTATTTCACTACTAAGGAAAGAGTCAGACAGGTTGAAGAAAACGAAGAGAAGATCGGCATCATTGATACCTATAAGATGCTGTTTAAGTGTAAGTCCTGGGTCAGAAACATGTTCTATGTCATGTCATACGGCATTTCTACATGTCTGTTGACCTCATCAATAACCTATTACTGTGCCTATGTGCTTAATGACAGCTCATTAGCCACTCCGATAATGGCGGTATATCTGGTATTCTCCATTATCTTTTCAATACTTGCACCGAAAATCGATACCTTGCTGGGCAGAAAGAGAACCATGATCGCAGCGGCGCTCATCCAGGTAATAGGAAAGATTCCTTTCATTCTGAATCCTTATAACGTGGTTAATGCCTTCATTAATGCGGCTGCTGTCGGGATCGGTCTGACTATTACCTTCGTTGAATTCAATACCAACCGTAACTCCATTTCCGATATTGTTGAAGTACAGAACGGAAGACGTCTGGATACAATGGTGTCAACCGGTGATAACCTGGCCAGTAAGATTGCGGAAGCGGCTGTAGATAAGCTCTTCCTGATGGCTTTGGCTGTAGCAGGATTCTCAGCTCAGCTGGCTGATCAGGGTGTAATGCAGAATATGGCAACCCAGAATACCATAAATGCCTTATTAGGCTGGATACCTGCCATTGTAGCGGTAGTTATGATGCTGTTTGCCATGGGTATTGATACGGAAAAAGAATACAAAGAAGCCGTAGCTAAGAGAGACAGGGGGTAAGACAGATGAATCCACATGCTTACTTGCAGAATGAAAAACAGATCGAAGCCATTGAATCAATCAGTAGAGTAGATGAAAAAGGCTATCTGTATCACATGGTCTGTAATTATGACTACTATGATCTGCCTGAGGCCTTTAAGGCAGTAATCAGTGCCGGATGTTCAACCTTCGTGGTTAAGAATCTTGAAGGTGAAGTACTGTTCTGCCGCAATTATGATTACTCTCATTTCCATAACAATGACCGTAAGAATCCCCGTACCGGTCTGAACATGATCATCGAAGGCAATAACCCTAAGGCCAGATATAAGTCCTTAGGAGTAGCTGATACATATTGGGCTGACTTTAAGAACGGTTCTGCCATTAATGGCATGTTGGATGACGGCAAGAGCGATCTTTCCGCCTTTGTGCTGTCACCGTTTCTGACCATGGATGGCATG
Source organism: Erysipelotrichaceae bacterium (assembly GCA_017405675.1). Next base: position 3,297 of record JAFRAB010000038.1, on the reverse strand, counting down.
AATGAAAAAGGCCTGGCTATCAGTATATTAGCCCTGAGTGTAAAAAGTGACTATAAAGAAATTGACTTTAATGAATATGAAAAGATCATGGATCCAAATAAGAGAAACATGTTCCTGGAAAACAGCGGTGAACTGCCGGATCCTTACTGGCTCTATGCAACAAACGGTTCAGTGGTTGTAAACAAGGCTGACCATAAGGCCTGGGTGGCTTCTCAGCCGCTTATTAAGACAGAGGATCCTTCAAAGCCGACTCTTCTGCATCCTGTTCTCATGAGAATGATGCTGGATAACTGTGGCAGTGTTGAAGAAGCCTTAGCCATGGCTTCAGGCTTTAATGTCATAGGAGCAATGCCGGGAGCTGATTATCATGTCATGGTAGCTGATTCCAGCGGTAAGAGCAGGTTGATCGAATGGATCGATAATAAGATGGTGACTACTGACATCAATCATGCCACCAATCATTATGTCGCAAAGGAAGATCCGTTCTATAAGGTCGCCTGCGGCAGAGACGAATGTCTGAAAGCCGGTGTTTACCGGGGCAGAAACGGCATGAGAGAAGATTATGCTGAAAGACTGTTAGGTCTGGTCGTTCAGGATCCTGAAAACGGCATGGATCAGGGTAAGACCCAGTACAGCTGCATTTATAATCTGAATAAAAAGACCCTTAAGATCTTCTCCTATGGTGACATGAGCAGATCATGGGAATATGAACTTAAATAACCGGGAACAGGGGTAGCTTATGATATATGTGATCATTGCCCTGATCGCTCTTCTGGCATTCATGGTATTCAATGCTTTGAAAATGAAACTGGAAGACACAGGCAGATATGAAAAGAAAACAGATTATGAGTTTGATAAGGAACTGGCCCTGAAGAGATTTCAGGACATGTTAAGAAAGAAGACCATCTGGCCGAGAGACGCCGAACCGGATTATGACGAATTCAGCTCTTTCCTGCCGATGCTTAAGAAGGACTATCCGGAAGTATTCAAGGCTCTGGAAGTCAACATCATAAATGATTATGGCATCCTGTTAAAGTGGAAGGGCAGTACTGACAATAAACCGGTAGTATTGATGGCTCATTATGATGTCGTTGCGGTTGATGAAGCCGGATGGGATCATGAGCCCTTTGGTGCCGAAGTAGTTGACGGGTCCATTTATGCCCGCGGCACTTCTGATACCAAGTGCATCATTGCCGGCTTGCTTGAAGCCGTTGATTATCAATTAGCTCACGGTTATGTACCGGAAAGGGACATCTATTTCTCCTTTACCAATAATGAGGAAACCGGGGGCCCGACGACCCCGGCGATTGTCAGATGGTTTGAAGAGAATAAGATAGAACCATGGTTTGTCCTTGATGAAGGCGGAGCCATCATCAATGATGCCCCGTTAGGCGTCAAAGATGAATTTGCGATGATCGGTGTTTCGGAAAAGGGTGTCGTCAACATTACCCTTAAGGCTAAGGGAATTGGCGGACATTCTTCAACTCCTTCAGTGAAGACCGATTCAACATATAAGCTTGTCAGAGCCATTAATAGACTGAATGCTGACCCATTCCGGAAGCGTCTGCATCCGGTGACTGAAAAACTCCTGGGTATCTATGGCTCTCATTCCAGTTTCCTTTACAAGTTCATTTTCGGTAACATGTGGCTGTTCAGGCCGATAGTGATGAAAGTACTTGAAAGCAACAAGGAAACCGCAGCCATGATCTCCACAACTGCTGCATTGACCCAGCTGAAAGGTGCACCGGCTGTCAATATCATTCCTCCGGTTGCTGAAGCTGGTTACAGTGTAAGAATTGCTCCGGGTGATACGATAAACAGCTGTCTTGAACACTTCCGGCAGGTCATCAATGATCCTGATGTGGAATTAAGCCATGAAGGCGGTGTTGAAGCATCTCCGGTATCACCGATCGATAACAGTGCATACAGACTTATTCAGAAGGTTGTCTATGAGAGCTATTCGGAAGTATACTGTTGCCCATACATTCAGAACGGGGCAACTGATTCCCGCAATTTCCATAGAATATATCCGAATGTCTACCGCTTTGCCATGTTCAGAATGAGCGGTGCCGAAAGACAGGCCATTCATGGAAACAATGAAAGCATCAGAGTATCTTCCTACTATGAAGGCATAGCAGCTTACATTAACCTCTTAACGGAAGTCAATAACGCAGAGGAATAGAAAGGGTACATTTATGATAGATTATAAGGAACATGTCGTATTAAATGGACTTAAGCAGAGGATACATGTAAAGGGAACATCTCCTGACAATCCGATCCTGCTGTTTCTTCATGGCGGTCCTGGTGTAACCAACCGGCACTTTGTCATCGGCAGTAATTCTGATCTGTGTGATGCCTTTACCATTGTTGCCTGGGACCAGAGGGGAACCTGCGGCAGCTATGAAGGCTGCAAGAAAGAGACTCTTACGGTTTCCAACATCGTTGAGGACGCCAGTGAACTGGTCAATTATCTCTGCAGGAAATACGATAAGGACAAGCTGTTCATTATCGGCGGCAGCTGGGGCAGTTGTCTGGGTACCCTGTTAGCGAAAAGACATCCTGAGCACATTGCAGGATATATCGGCTTTGGTCAGCTGGTTGACGGGCCGTTAAATGAAGAACTGTCCTATAAGTTTGCCCGTGAAGAAGCACTGAAACATGGTGATCAGAAGTCCGTCAGGATTCTTGATGAACTGGGCATGCCGGTCAACGGCATTTATAAGACCGGATATGACGGCATGATGGCTCAGCGAAGAATAATGATGAAATATGGCGGCTATTCACAGGACAGTGCCAAGAGGTCATATTTCAGTTCAATGGTTGTTCCTGTGCTGAAAAGCGGAGAATATACATTTAAGGAAATAATCGGCTTAGTGAAAGGGTATCAGTTTGTCTTAAGAGCGATGTGGGATGAAGTAGCTTCAATTAACCTTCTGAAGGAAACAGAGGGTAAGATCGATGTCCCTTATTTCATTCTGGATGGCAGGTTGGATAATAATACACCGGCTTCACTGGTGCAGGATTACTATGAGAAGCTGGAAGCTCCACAGAAAGATCTGATCTGGTTTGAAACTGCCGGTCATAATCCTCTGGGAGACTGTCCTGAGGAATTCAAGAAAGCAATCAGAGAAAAACTACTGTCGATTGCCGAGAAAGCAGGTAACTGCAGAATATAATAATTTGTAGTGTACTATTAAGGGTAGGATTATAATTTTGCTTGTGATTTGAATAAGGATTGTTGCCTGTAAGTCAAAGGTGATGATCCTTTTTTGTATTGAGTCTTCTATGAATGCTCGA
>JAFRAB010000037.1 GCA_017405675.1 Erysipelotrichaceae bacterium | reverse complement strand
ATGAAGAGAATGGAACAAGAACGCTTGATACGGATTACTTCACTCTGACGCTCGGGAATTATAAAACCTGGTGGTACGAAATAAATGAGTCAGGCGGGATCACCATATTTAATACTGCGGCACGTGATGAGGGACTCGGTGGACGTGTAATGTCTGTTGAAGTATGGAATGAACCGGACACAGAACCATATGACGGAATGATCCCTTATAAGGAAATCGGAACAGTTTACGATCACAGGATCATAGTGACCTATGCATCAGATGTACAATATGACTTCAATGACGAAGCGGAGGCAGCAGATTACATGGCTGTCAGGAATGAAGCAGAGAAAATCACTGAAGGCGGTACTGAAGGCCCGCTGATTCTAAAATAGAATTCATAGAATAAGCATCTGCTCTGGTCTATCTGGCTGTTACTTTGATGCACTTTCTCAGAAAAGACAGGGTCATTCATCTCAGACTGACACCATTTGAATGGGGAGAGGTCAGAGAGGTCATAGACAGAGGAATTCCGAAGGCGCTTTACTCACTGGCGGATGCAGTAAGGAGTGCGATAATAATCCTGATGATCACTTCTGCCGGCGGTGTCATGGGAGCATCGGTACTCACTGTTCAGTCTACAATAGGCTACGGGCTGACCGTATTCTCAACGGGACTCGCAGGAGTCGTTGCCATCCTGGCAGGGATATGCTGCGGCGAGAAGAACGGACATGACCTTGAAGGGATCGGCATTGAAGACGATGCGTCACAGGACTCGGATAATATAGAGCATGCACTTATAACTGTCATTGCCACAGACAAAGATGGGGCAGCAAAGTCATTCGACATGGACTGGCAGATAATCTTTGATAAAGATGATAAAGACTTGATCCAGAAGGTTGAACTTACTGACGACGGAGGATTTTTTGAGGCATATCAGGACGGGGAATAAAGCCATGAAATTAAGCACTATGAAATATACAGAAAGATTGAAGCTTTCAATAGCAGCAGATATGATTTTCATTGCAACTTTAGTTGTCTCAGCCTTATTAATAGTTAAAGAAAAAATTACAATGAACAATTTAGGGTTGATCATTGCTGTCTTTCTTATTGTAGGCGGAGCCTGTTTAGCAACTGCATTGTATAAAGAACGGGGCGAATGCAGAAAATGGCGCAATATATGGAAATTGCCGATATGGCAAACCGTCGGGTACTTCTTGCTGGCCGCTGTACTGTTAGTTTCTATCTGGTCTGTCCCGGAATCTATTAGTATTACAGACATGTTGATAGGCATCCTCATCATGGGGAATGCTTTGATCAGTGATATTCGTTACTACAGAAATGCTGTCAGATTTGGCATGGATGATTTAAATGGTGTAAATGAACTGGCAAACAAATATCCGGAAGCCAGACCAATGATAAACAGAAAACAGAAAACTGATATGGAGGAAGAATAGATGAAAAGCCTTGCTGTACTGATACTCCTTGCCATAATGCTTTTTATTCTCATTGTGGGAATCAAAATATATAAGAAAACCATGTCAGAAAAGACGGCCATGGAAAAGGACGCAATTAATAAGGGGTTGCTGGCATACTTTATAACAGATAGTCCGATATTAGGCTGGCTCGTATATCGGAAGAATGATCCGAAAAACAGACTGAAACAATAAAATATGGAAACGATATTTGAACTATCAGACATACTAGGAATAATAATTGGTGTTTTACTTGCTCTCCTTACAGCAATTGCAATCATTAGAATTGTAATAAAGACCATAAGAGGAGACCATATTGATGTGCCGCCAGTTGGTGTTATGAACGACCTCCCAAGTAGTGTAACTGGGATTAATAAACATGATGACATGCGTGAGCGTTCAACGGAGAGGGCAAGCAGAAGATGAAGAAATTGATATGGGCAATAATGCAGATAATACTGGGATGTTGTGGCCTGCTAATGGTTAT
>JAFRAB010000003.1 GCA_017405675.1 Erysipelotrichaceae bacterium | reverse complement strand
TTTCGCGTATACCGGTACTCTGTAGTAACATTCTGTTCCCGCTTCGGTTTCCTTTATCTTATACCGTCTTTCTGTCGCATCGCTGCTTTCTTCATAACTGTTATTCGCATTTCCGCCTGTGAACTTTATTACTACATTCTTTTCTTCTATATCCGGTACTATTACTCTGAACTGTATCTGGATCACTCCTTCAAGTACAAGGGATGAGCCTTTGATTACCGTTGGTTCTTCTTCTCCTTTTGGTACTGTTACTGTACAGCTTGCAGTCATGCCATTAGATGCAGTAACTGTAATAATTGCTTTACCACCTTTTACTGCTGTAACAGTACCGTTCTGATCTACTGTAGCTACTCTTTCGTTACTGCTTGTCCAGATTATTTCTTTGCTTTCGGTCGTTCCTTCCGGACTAATTGTTGCTACTAAAGTAACTGTCTCTCCCTTTTCAAGGCTCAGAGTTTCTTTATCTAAGGTTATTGAAGTTATAATTATGTCTTCTGCTACCAGCAAATGCTTAACATGGTCATCGTTGTTAACATAACCGCTTCTTACTTCCTGACCTGTCTCAGCATCAGTAATAGCATACTGATATTCTGAATAACTTTCACCATTTTCATCAACGACAGAGTATGACATGTATTCTCCAGGCTGTACCGTAATAGTGATATCTGAAAGAACATCATATTGCTGTGTATATGAAGTTTCTTCTCCTGTTTCAATATTACCTTTAGTAATCCGTAATGTTACCAATTCAAGACCATTACCGTTTCTTGTTACAGCCATTCTTCCCTTTGCCTGCATCAGGATTTCTTTGTTATCACTCAGAGAGTGAGGCTCATTTCCTGTATTCCGTGAAGAAGGTTTATCAAATACTACTCTGTAGGTCTTTGGTTCATCTGTTGGATTATAAACTACCAATCCGGCATTGTTATCATTTTCTTCACTAACCTGAATCAGATCTTCAAGTTCTTCTTCCCGTTCAGTACCATACCCGACAAATATGATGTTCGGCCATTTTTCGATTTCACCAACACCTGCAATCCAAGACAGCTGATTGATAACGGTTGTATCAACAATTTCCTTGTTTAATCTTTCGCCCCTAGTACCAATCAATACACGGCCGTACAAACCATGACTGAGGTAAGATCCCCGAGACCAACCTGTATTAGACTGCATTAAAGGTTCATCCTGACTTAACTGATATCCCGGCAGAGTTTCAAATCTGATAACAACTTCATCTCCTGCATTAACTATTGCTTCTTCAGGTGTCTTCAAAATTTCCGGACAAGGATTTTTGAACCTTACGGTTAATGTATCAACGACATCAATACTAATATTGACTTCATCAACACTAGGAATTGTTATTGGAATTTCCAAAATTTCATTACTGTTATAGAAATGGGCGTTGTCTACTTGACCATTGAACTCTTCTACTCCTTTTACAAACACCCATTCATTCGTTGGCTTAAGAGCATTTATTCCCCAGATATTCCGGTATTTTCCTTCAGCAAAATGGACTTTTATTGTCACAATATCTCCTGACTTATAGTTACCAGAGCCTTCTACTGTAATGTTTTCCTTGTCGGAAGATGTGGTGATGACATTAAGTTTGCAGTCAACACCAACTACGTCCCATATAGGAAGCAGGTAAAGATTTTCTGATAAACGCTTTAATGATGCTGTTGTATACAGATAATCCGTTTCACTGGCAGCAAAACCTTTCAGATAGTAGCCTTCCTTTGTATATGTTGGCAATTCAACATTAAGATAATTGAATCTGTCTGCCTGCGCCACAAAGACATCGCCTTCTTCAGGTGTGATTGTCAGTGTTTTAAATCCTTCTTCAACGAATGGTTCAAAATTAATCAATCCGCTCTTTACAGTGATCTTAGCTGTTAATTCCGTTTTAGCAAGATCATAATCCATGTAATAGATTCCGCCTGTACCAGTTATATAGCATGCACGAATGAAGTTAACATCATCTAAAATCTTAAATGTCAATTCAACTTCAGTATCGGCATCATATGTACCAGTGCCAGTTACTTCATATTCCTCGGCATCAAATCCATCAGAAGCCATATAGAAGTAATTGTCTGTTAATCTTACTACAGCTTTTCCTTCTGGTATCCAATATGCATACAACGTTGTAGTTTCGTAAACATATACATTCGGATCTGTCTCTTTATAGTCAGATACCAACGGGAATGTATCTTTCTGTTTTGTCCACCCTGCGAAAATGTACCCTTCTCTGATTGGGGTCGCTTCCTGCCGTGGATTGAATCTGAATAATGTAAAGTCTTCATCAATTTCGATTTCACTAATATTACCTGTTACTCCTCCATTAGGATCAAGTATTATTTTGCGTTTTTCAACAGGTTTTTCGACTATTACTCTACATGATGTTCCCCAAGTACCTGCTACAGCCATTATTGACGCCTCTCCATAATCTACAGCCGTAATTAAACCATCCTGATCAACAGTTACAATTTCAGGATAGTCGCTTGACCATGTTACAGTTTTATCGGTTGCGTTCTCAGGATAAACTGTAGCTTCTAACTGCTCGCTTTCACCAATATTCAAATACACTTCATATGTATTCAGAGATATTCCATTAACTTCAACAAAACCTTCCTCACATAAAACCAGATGTTTTTGAGTATCGTTTTCATTAACATATCCTGTCTTTGTATCAGATGAAATGTTATCAATCAGATCATACTGATACTTTTCATATCTGAAGTCATCCTCATCATTTATTGATACAGTCATAAACTCGCCTGCGTCAACAGTCAGATTCAGTTTTGACAAATCATTTGCGTTTACAGTATATCTCTCAGCGTTTTCTTCATCACCTATGGTGCCTCTTGTTACATAGAGAATGACATTTCCAATACCATTTACAGCATCAGATTCACCAACATTTACTGCAGACATACGTCTGAAGAAGGTAGCTCCGGATGTCCACAGACTGATATCATTATTCAATTTTCCAGGTACTGATAAATCAACTGTATACTCTTTGTCTTCACCGGTTCTGTTGTAAATAACAATACCAGGAGCCTGATAATCATCATCTGTAATCGAGAGCAGATCACTTAGTTCTCTCTCTTCTTCGCTGTCTGTACCTACGAAAATGATATTTGGCGTTGCCTGCATGAAACCAAGGCCTGCCTTCCAGGATAGTCTGTTGGTTACTGAGGTATCAATAATATCTCGGTTAATTTCTATGCCATATGGGGTACGTATGAAAACCTCTCCGATATTTCTGCCTTGTACTATGGTTCCATAGCCTTCTCCCAAGAACGGTATAACAGGATCAATAATATATCCATCGGCACACTCAAAATCAAGTATTACATCTTCACCATACCTGAAAGAGCACATTTCTGGCATTTTGATAACACTTTCCGGATAAATAGATTTAAAATCTATCTCCATTTCATCAGTATACATAATACTAACAATGATCTGGTCTATATCTGGTGCAACAAAGGTATATGAAATATCTTCATTGATTATGCCATCTGTCCTGGAAACGTTTCTGACTCGTATATAGTTGTTATCAACATCAAGTACGGAATAATATATCATTACTGCTTTGTCATCAAGTTTTCTGATATTGAGCGTTACTTCGTCTCCTGAATGATAAGTTCCAACTCCTGTGACTTCAATTTTTGGATTTTCAACTATTGATCCATTTTCTTTGATTATCTGATAATCAATGACACATTCGTTTCCTACCTCTTCCCAGATCGGATACAGTGTAGAATCCTGACCAGCCCAAATGTATTCAGTATCAAACGTGTATCTTATTTCTTCGTCATTACCCCAGCCACGCAGATAATAGCCTGTTTTTGTAGGTTCTGGAATATCATATACCCTGTCATATCGGTCTGCTGTTTTTTCAACACTGGTGCCGTCATCATTAATAAATGTGATCTTATGATAGCCTTTCTCCACATACCGGCCCACCTTAGCAATTCCAGGTTTCAATTCGAATGTGTACTCTACTCTTTCAGTAGGGAACTGCTTTTCATCGCCTATATTAGCATGCTGTATATAATACTCGTCATCAGTAACTTCTATTGTAATTGTATGCTGTTCTCCTGCTGTGAATGTACCTAAGCCTGTATAGCTTAGTTTATCCTGTTGTCCATAGCTTTCATCAAGTTCAATAATCGCTATGGTATCTTCAAGCCAATAAGCATAAACAGTGATATCTTCATCAACCTGTAACCACTCAACAAAAGGTCTCTTATCCTTTTCAAGTGTCCATCCACAGAATACATATCCTTCTTTTTTAGGAACCTGCCGAGGCTTTACATTGTATGTACTAAAATCTGTGTCAACTATTACCTTATTGTTCTTTGAGCCGATACCGCCATTATAATCGAGAGTAACTGTATGCTTTTCGTATACATTAATATACAAAGTCGCTGTCTTACCGTTTTCTGCGGTTGCTATAATTCTTGTGCTGCCTACACTGACACCTGTTATTACACCGTTTATATCTACGGTAGCTACACTTGTATCTTCACTCATATATGACAGCTTAACCTTGTCCGCAATTACATCACTTGGAATAAACGTTGGTTTTAATGTATACGTCTTACCAACTTCAATATATCCGTCAAAATACTCGAAATTGATTTCTTCTACTTCTGGTCCTTCTGTAACGGTCAAATGCTTAACCTTGTCATATTCGTTAACATAACCATTACTGATCTGTTTTCCTGAATCTGGATCATTGACAGAATACTTATATCCAAAATATCTGTCTCCATCTTCATCCAGAAGTGAATACGTTACAAACTGACCTGGTCTTACTTCAACATCAAAACTGGACAGATCATTAACTGTTCTTGTTTCAGTCTGAACATATGATGGATCATCAGCGTTACCTTTTGTTATCAGAATAGTAACATTTCCAAGACCTGTACTGCCTGAAGTTAACCGGTTAACAGAATTAGCTCTGTTCATCATTAATTTCTTAGGAGTAATTATTGCATTAGTTGCTGAACTGTTACTCTGACCATCAATCAATGTTTTATCTCTGCTGCTTGCAGCATCAGATTCGCTTAAATTTATACTGTAAGTGGTTGTATCGTTGGTAGGGTTATAGAATGCCAGACCGGCAGAATCATAATTATTGTTATTTGTTACACTGATTACTCCTGAAAGTTTCTGCTCATCAACCGTATTCTTACCTACATAAACAATATTTGCCCATCTGCCGATTGATCCGAATCCAGCGATCCAGGACAGCTGATTTGGAACGGTTACATCAACAACATCTTCATTAACTTTATAAGAGCTGTTCGGCGCAAAGAATTCACCATTCATGGCAATCATTCCACCGCCACCACTTGGCATTCCTCTCAGGAACTGTTCTTCGCTGCTTAAGGCATAACCATCAGCTACGTCAAAGACAATTGTAATCTTTTCCCCTGTCATTACATTATATCTTCTTTTAACAGTTAAAATTTCAGGACATGGGTTATCTATAATAAATTCCAGAGAACTCTCTGCTTCGATTCGAAGATTCAGTTCATCTATCGCTGGTACTGTAATCTTTATTTCTACTGTCTCATCATGGTAAATCCTGTCTTCAAAGTGCCTGTCATATTGTTCTTTGAACATAAAATTACTATAATCTTGATCAACCATAGAAATGCCATAGAATCCAGCATATGAATTCTCATTAACATGGAGTTTCAGTGTTATTTCATTACCAGACAGATATTTTCCTTCTCCCTCAACAGTTATACCTGAAGCATCAAACCATTCAGGGAATGTAACTTTAACATCACATTCTTTTCCGGTTTCCTCCCAGATTGGACGTACAGTCCAGTCAAAATCCAACTGTTCTTCACGTAAAGGTGTTGGAGGATCACTGTTAACGGTTCCCCAACCTTTTAAATAGAATCCAGGCTTACTGACAACCGGCCATTCAGATTTTGGAAGGAACCCATATCTGTCTGTTTCCTTTTCAACAATGTTATTTTCATCTATCTTAAATCTGACCTTGTTATAACCTTTATAAATATACACATTGGCTGCAACGAGTCCGCCCGGAGCGGTAAATGTGTGTGTAAATGAGTCCCCATAAAGCTCTCCGGTATTACACATAATACTCTCTGAAAAACCAGAATCATTACTAATCCACGCGCCATTAATGTAATAATTTGAATCATTAACATCAAAACTAATTGTAACTCTATCCCCGGTATTATAAATTCCGTCACCATTAAACGTGTACAGCATAGGGTTGCCATTTCCATTAAAGACATCAACATAACCCAATTTAACAATAGTTTTATCTTCTGGCAGCCAATATGCATATAACGTTACACCTGGATCTATAGGATCGCTTAATTCCCTTGTTAATGGTAAAGAATCTCTGACTTTTGTCCAGCCAAGGAATACATATCCATCACGTATAGGTTCAATCATATGAAGCCAATTGTTTTGATATGTTTCCCCCCAATCCCCAAATTGAGATTTTGTTGATGGCAGCGGATTACCTCCGTTAACATCAAAATTAACAACATTCTGTGTTGTGCATTCAGTAACATTAACAACCATTGAAGTAGACTGACCAAGATATGTTGCTGTTATCCTGGCTGTACCTGTGCCAACAGGGAATATCATTTGATTCTCACCGTCTACCTTAACTACCGATTCGTTACTGCTTGATAAAGTAGCTCTGATAATATCATTAGTTACAAAAGACGTAGTTCTGATAATGGCATATTTGTTTTCATACATCTCAACATCTAAGCTAGTATGTTCTCTGCCGTTTTCTGAATCCCAGAACATTATTGATATAATCTCAGGTTCATCATAAACAACAAGATGTTTCTTTTCGTCATTTCTGTTAACATAACCCCAGGTTTTTTCCTCTTCACTACCCCAGATGGTTTTTTCAAACACTTTATATATAAATACATCTGCTTCAGTATCAAAAGCCAGTGATACACTGTCACCTGAATCAACATTAATTTCCAGATTTTCAGGGTCTATACCTGACAACAGTGATGAAGTCACTGTTCCGTCTGGCTTTTTAACAGTCTTATATAAGTCGACATTTCCATCAAAAATGGTTTCGTCTCCCTGGATAGATTTTGAATACAGTTTAATTACATATGTAACCGTGTTATCACCAGGATTATACAGTAGAATACCTGGTTTGCCATAGTTATCACTAGTTACTATTAACTCTTCATCGAACTCCTGTTCTCTGGCAGATCCAGTTCCAACATATATTACATTGACACCAATAGCGCCATGTCCCCATCCAGCGTTCCAGGAAATTTGTTCAGGTACACTTAAATCAGCAATCTCTGTATTTATCTTGCCATCTACAAACAAATCTCCATCACTGGACATAACGCCCATATTTTCAAGGCCTACCACATATATAGGATTTGTTCTGTCAAAATCATAACCATTAGCGAAATAAGGAGCCAGTACCATACTGTCACCGGAATAAGCTCTAAATCTCTGATTGCTTCCGCTGATCAAATCATCGTTATATTCCATTAAATACAAATCATACTGATCCATAACAATCAGACTGATTACGATATTTTCTTTATCCGGAAGACGAATCTCAACATGAACAGTCTCGTTACGATATGATCTGCTGTTCATTCTGCCAAAATTCAGATCACCTCTTAATGCACTGGTTATTTCATTTCCGTTTTCATCTAACATGACTAATCCAAGTCCACATGCAGTATCTGCAACAGTCACGTCAAATGCATACCAGTCACCGGATAAACCTGACCGGTCTCCAGTAACTGTCAGATAATCAGGATCAAATTCCATCAAACCGTTGTCTGTGTCATGTGAAAGCCTAAATTCAACATTACATGTGTTGCCGGCCTCCTGCCAGATTGGATAGAAGACACTTCCTTCTTTTACATCAAATTTTCCAATGCCATTATAATAATCACCGTTGTCACTGCTCCAGCCCGCAAGGAAATATCCTGATTTTTCAATTTCAGGGATATTAACAATATTTCCAAATCTGTCCGTTGTAGTAAGAACATAATCGTCAGGATCATCGCCTGTTACAAACTTGACATTAAGATTTCCCTTTCCTAAGGTAATTTCTAAAGCATTAATTCCTTCTTGAACTTCTATTGTAAATGTCCGCTCAAGATACTCTGCGTTATTTGCCGGAACAAAAACACCGCTGCCCCAATATACCTGATAGAAATAGTAATCATCATCAGTAATTCTGATTGTAGCTGTTATTGTTTCTCCGGCTCTAATTTCCTCGTCTAATCGTTCAACTTCATATACCAGGCCTTCTGTGTCAGAACCGTTCACATTTCCAAAATACAGTTTAAATGTACCGTAACCTTCACGTGTATAGTAGGCATATAAAGTTGTATCATCCAGGAAACTGTTCAGATCCGGATCGTAGTCATCTTTAGATCTTGACCATCCTATGAATTTATAACCTTCCTTTACCGGCACATAATTACTATTTACATCATACTCTGATAAACCGTATATACCATGAAGTGTCAGTATTACCGGCCGGTTGTAGAGGTTGCCTCCGTTTGAATTCAAGGAAATAACAGGATTTGTTTTTCCAATTACTGCATACAATACAGTATCGCCTGTAATTGGTCCATAAAATTCTTTTTTGGTATTAAGGTCTAATGTCCAATAAGCAAAGGAATATCCCTGAGGTAACTGTATGTCTGGGTAATAACTATATTCGAACTCTGTTGCCCGATTATTTGTATAAATAACCTCTCCATTATAGTTATATTCAACAGTGTATGTTTTCTTATAAACAGCATAAAGAATTAAGCCTTCATAAAGATCGTCATAATAGCCTGGCTCTCTTCCTCCCTTAGTTGCGGTCCATCCTGTAAACTTATAACCAGGCTTTTCATAAGTAGGAACTATTTCTTCTATATTTCTATCCCAATCATATGAAGTAACTAATCTGGTTCCAAGCAGAGTATCCCCATCATAGTATGAAACATTATATTGCTTTTCAAATACAGCATATAAAGACATATTGGAATATACATATCCTGTATACTGCTCTTCTGATTCAGGATTATTTGACCAGAACTTAAAGATTCTGCCATCAGCATTATAATCTGCAAAATCTGTTATTGGTTTATATCCAATGTAGTCACCTTCACCTACTTTTTCGGTGCCTAATACAATATTGCCGTCATAATATGTTACATCATATGCATTTCCATAAACAGCATAAAGGACTAAATCTGAATAAACACCATCATCTGCATACTGTTCTTCTGTTTCAGGATATCGTGTCCAATATTTGAAGAATCTACCATTGGCTTCATAATTTGCAAAATCTGTAATTGCCTTATGGGAAACATTCCGGCCTTCCATTACCGTCTCTGTACCCAATAATGTTTCTCCGTCATAATAACTTACATCATAGATTACGCTTTCAGCAGCATACAATTGTAAACCGTCATAAACACTGCCTTCATACAGTGTCAAAGACCATGGATATTCAGACCAACCTATAAATACACGATTGTCATCTAATACATAATTTTTAAATACGGAAGGACTGATATCCCATTCTCTGCCATCACCCAAAATGCCTTTTATTCCTAATTCAGTTCCATCCATTCTGTGATAATATACTTTACCGCCTGTTCCAAATACAGCATATAAATCCACATCTTCAGTTAATGATTCATCATACATTACCGTGCTGTTTTTATCGGTTGACCACCACAGGAAATTTCTTTCATCATCTTCATAACCGGCAAAACTTCTAATACTATAGTATAGATAATCTTTATCACCTAAAGATAATGCTGTTATAATCGTATCACCGTCATGGAAAGTTACATCGCAATAATGCGTATAAACAGCGTATAAAGACATGCCTTCGTATGCATTGCTGCCATATATATCCTTACTGCCCATAGTTAATGTCCAACCAGCAAAACTTGAATTTGTGGGCTCAACATAACCATCAAATGTATACGAATCTGGATATATATACCAATCGTACTTACCGGTTTTTCTGGTTCCGAGGTATTCACCCTTTTCACCATAGTAATAAACACTAAAGCCATCTGTAATAACAGCATACAGTGTGCAATCCGCATTTAAGCTTCCTGTGAATTCTTCACCGTTTGGTTCTGTTGACCAATGCATGAAAAACTTTCCTGCTGGAACGGCATATACACTATTTATATCAATGTACCAGTTATAAATAGTCTTCTTTTTTGTAAGTAATTCCGTACCGTCTTCCAGACAATACTTTATCGTATATCCGATTTCATAATATGCATATAATTCTAATCCATCATACACAGACCCTGAGATAAAATCAGTTTTTCCCGGTTCTGTAGTCCAACCACAGAAAACATACTCTCCTTTTTCATAAGGGATGCCAATCTCAGAAAGATCTATATCTTCAATATTACCGTACATATTCTTGGTAATAAGAAGAGTGCCGTTTTCATCATAGAATTTAACTGAACTTAATTCCGTTATTACAGGGAAAAGATTTAATCCTTCATATGCGTCACCAGTATAAACTGCTCCTTCATAATCGTACCCACCTCCCCAGACGGTCCAGCCTAAAAACACTTCATTTTCATTCAGACTAAACCCTTCAACTTCAGATGGGTCAATGTTCCAGTTATTATTCTCTATTATTTTTGTTTCTAAAAGCTCTCCACCATAAAAATCCCAGTAATTTACTCTTACACCATTTAACAATACGGCATACAGTGTACAGTCTTCGGTAAGACATCCACTGAATTCTTCTCCATCGGGTGCAAGAGACCAATACAGCAATATTCTCGTCTCATTCTCATATCCCATGAAGGAATTAATGCTCTGATTATACTGATCTTCTCGAACATATCTTGTATCTTGTAGTACGCCATCAATATAATAAGTAACATTATAGTATCTGTAAACTATCCGATACAGATCAATATTATCTGTTATTTCTCCATCATAAACTGTTTTGCCATATGGTGCAGAACTCCATCCCCCAAATTCTCCGCCAACATCATCTACACCAAATTCGCTTGTACTGATCGTCAATGCCTTCTCTGGCGTAGTAATGAGAGAACCCATATTACTGCCATCTTCAAAATGATAATTTACTGTTACCGGTTCACCAAAAACCGCATAAAGGTCCATGTCTCTTCCCAACGAAACTTCGCATTTCTCGCCGCCCGGTGTCTCAGACCAATAATAGAAAACCAATCCGTCTTCTCTAGGAGTATAACTGTTAAGTTCAGTTATTTCTTTTAAATAATAATCCCCTTCTATATATTTCTGGCTTTCCAAAGGAGTGTTTTCATCAAGCCAATAATTAACTGTATATTCCCTCCTGTAGACAGCATAAACGCTTGAGCCATCCATTAAATAACCTGATTCAGCGTATTCGGAGCCAGGCATGCTATTCCAGCCAATAAATCTGTATCCTTCTCTTTCCCAGTCAGTTAAAAGATTCGAAATATGATACTCTGAAATATCACAGGTTATCCACTGTTCACCAATATAAGATTCGTCATAGTTATAAAAATAAACACGGTATTGATGATCAATTATAGCAAATAACTCCAAACCGTCATATGCATTACCGCTGAAAACGTCGTTTGAACCAGAATATGTTCCCCATCCTCTGAATATGTCGTTCGCATCCAGATATAAACCACTGATCTCTTCCGGGCTGCAGTTCCATAATCTTGGGTTAATCAATTTTGTTTCAAGAAGATTTCCATATTGATCATAATAATTTACATATACAGCCTCGCACAATTTTAAAAACACTTGTATATCTTCTGTTAATTCACCAGTATATGGTTCTTCACTGTTTCCGTGCCACCAGTAATCAAAACAAAGAGTGGCTCCAGGATAAATGAAGCCCTCAAATTCTGACGGATCTATCTGAATATTATCCCCATTACAGAAATATCTTGATCCAAGTTCTGTTGTGTCATCATAATATGTAACTTTATAAAGTTTCTTGAAATATGAATACAGAGTAACGTCTCCGTTCAACATATCCTGATTGAACTCTTCGGTGTATTCAGGATCAGCAAACCATCCGGAAAGTCTATATCCTTCTCTGCTTAGATCGGCATTAGGTAAAAAATCAAATCGGTTGGCATTTTTTCTGGTTAAGCTTTGATCAATCTCACCATCAATGCTGTAATTAACGGTATATCCTTCTTTCCATACTATATAAAAAGTCTTGTCCTCATCAAACTCATAACCATCAGTTGGACGGTAATTAATTACCCCGTTTTCAGCATCTTCCAAGCTTTCTGCAAAGCCTTCGCTGTATAAATTGTCTCCTTTGTAATAAAGATTGAACCCATAAACATCTTCAGTCCAAATATAACTGGATTCATATTCCTGATCACCATCCATAATGGTAATAGTGATATGATCATCGTCAGCAAAAACCATCCAATGTCCGCTGGTAAAGCACATTAAAAACGCTAACAGCGTTATCGTTGCTTTTTTTATTATTTTTATCATAAATACCCTCCTGTATATTAAAGATGTAACCTTAATATACTTTATATTTATTTCCATCATTATTCTATCACATCAATTTAATGTTTGTATTTATCTTATTTAATTAATATAAAGAATAATTTACCTCATGTCTTAATGAAACGTCGCTTCCGGATTATATGGTTTTATAATTAATAATAGTTTGAAATCCATATAAAAGAACAAAATCGCTTTTCAGCGATTCTATTCAGCAATTAATTTGTCAAGAATATCAGATAATGTCTGCTTCTCTTCTTCAGTAAGCTTTGAGAATACTTCGTCTAAGAATCCTTCTCTTTCATTTCTTACTTCTTCTGCTCTGACCTTTCCCATTTCAGTTAACTTGAGAACTGTAGCTCTCTTATCATTTTCATCAATTGTTCTGACAATATAGCCGTCATCTTCCAGTCTTGCTACGATCTCAGAAGTAGTAGATGCATTGATTCCGGCGCTTTCAGCCAGCTGCTTCTGATTGATGCCATCAGCGTATTCGTTGATTATAACAAGCAATCTCTCTCTGGACATGCCTCTTCTGCGCGGTCCATGGTTTCTCATCTGATCCATTGAAGGTCTGTTATTATCGTTCATGCCATGCCTGCGCATGCACTTTCTGCCCTTAAACTGTTCAGGCATTTCCTTACCAGCCTGTCTGAAAGCACTCATTCTGATTTCTCTTGATACTTTTGCCATCTTTTTGAATAAATCTGCGTTCCTGATCATACATTCAACTCCTTTCAGTAATGTTTCGATTCCGAATTAATTATATTTCGGCGCCGAACTATTGTCAATAGGTAATTTGATATTTTATGCAAAAAAGAAAAGGCACCCTTTTACAGGTGCCAACCCCAAATAGATTAACAGTCGTGGTAACTAATCTATTCGTATTCTTTCATTAATTCACGGAACTTCAGTGTAACAGCTCTAGGATCTTCTGCTTTCCAGATAGCTGCACCTACAACCAGTACGTCAGGCTTGCATTCGAGAACTGGTCTGACATTTTCCAGTGTAAAGCCGCCATATGTGCTTACTTCAATCTTGTCAACTGCATCCTTGATGTATTTTAATCTCTTAACATCACCTACAGGATAAGCATCATGATCCAGGTTTGGATGGAATGAAATCTGGTCGCAACCGATCTTTTCAGCATAGATAGCCTTGGTTGGTCCTTCAAAATCACCGATCATGTCGCATACGATCTTTGAACCGTATTTTTCTCTCATGGCAAAATGCTGCTGGAAAGTTTCATATGTTGATCTTGAATCTACAGATACATAGTCTGCACCAGATTCAAAAGCAGGAACATCGGTATATAGCATGCTCTGTTTCTGGTCCCACATGATTTCGCAGTTAGGATATTTTTCTCTTACCATCGGAATGATTCTGGCACCTTCATACTGACCAATATTACCAAGCTCAATAATATCAATCAGGTCATAAGTAGCATCAAGTACTTTCCACATTAAATCGATATCTGTCATATCGCAGGCAATCTGTAATTTCATATTATTTCCTCCATTATTTACAATTATATTATATTCTTTTTATTCATAATATTAGTGCTATAATAAATATATTGAATAGTTTGTTTTGTTTTATTCAGCAATAACAAAGGAGAAATTTTAAAATGTTTGCGTCAAAAGTATCACAGAACAGTAACAAATTGACAGGATCAGAACAGGTAATTGCCCGCTACTTATTAGATAAATACAGCAATGGCAAAGACAACACCATAATGAGCAGTACTCACATAGCCCGCAATGTCGGGGTGGGTCAGGCAACAGTAATACGTTTTTCGCAGAAACTTGGTTATCCTTCCTTCAAAAGCATGATGCTGGATATCATCAACGAATCTTTCTATTTCGGTGAAACAAACATTCATCATGATGAAGATGTCCGCTCTACCATTACCAAACTACAATACCAGTATGAACAATCCATTAATGATGTTATACGATACAACAGCGATGAAGCAATCAATCTCGCTGTTAAGTATATGGAAGAAGCCAACACCATTTTCTGTTATGGTACCCGAACTTCAGGATCCATTGCCTCCATCATGTATTACCGTTTAGTTGAGACAGGCTGTAATACTCAGTTCTCCATCGATACTTATCTGGCTTCATCTATGGCTTATAACCTTAAGGAAAATGATGTACTGATTGTCGTCTCTGTATCAGGTGAATCAGTTGAGCCTATGGCCATCGCTAACATAGCCAAAACAAAGAAAGCCAGGATCATATCGATCACTGGCTCCATGAACAACTCTTTAAGCAATATTTCAGATGTTGCGCTTAAATGTGCTGAATACAATGTTCATACCAACAGGTTTAACCTGGTTAACAGAAGTTCAGAATTATTCCTTATTGATACTCTGTTCATACGTTTCTGGAGAAAAAACGAAGAAAAGCTTATGCAAAGCGCTGTTGAATTCTCTGAAGAAACTACAAACATCACCACAACATCTATGATAAAAGACGGTTCCTACAGATTGTAGAACCGTCTTATTCTTATATTTATTTTTCGTAGAACCATTCACCGTTTATCATGGTCTTCTGAACAAACAGACCCTTATCCATTAAGACCAGATCGGCTCTTCTGCCTGCTTCGATCTTGCCTCTGTCTTTTAATCTGTATGCTTCAGCGGCATTCTCGGTGAATATCTTTCCAATAGTTTCCAATGAGAAACCATTGGCATACATGGTTCTCATGTTTTCATCAAAGGTATGACATCCGGTGACAAGCTTACCATTGATATCCCTGACAGCGCCATCCTTAATGTAAACGGTTTTGTCACCCATCTTGTATTCACCTTCAGGTTTACCCATTAAAGGAGAAGAGTCAGATACACCAATGACATGATCATCGCCCTTCATTCTCAATATAAGCTGAATGAATTCAGGAACAACATGGATACAGTCACCGTTAAGCTGCATATACAGATCATCCTCCAGCAGGCACTGCAATACGGCAGAAGAATTATGATGATCCAGTAAAGGGAAGCCGTTAGGATAATGGTCTGTAACTCTTGCCCCATTCTTTACCGCATTACGGACATCATCAGCTGTTCCTTCAGTAAACCCGATCAAAGGAATAACACCATTATCACTTAACCATTTGGTCCAGCTGCAGTCAGGATCCAATTCCGGGGCATATAATACCGCCAGAATGTCTGACAGATCACCGTCAGCCATTGCTAAGGTATCTTCCTTTGTTGGAACAACACTGATTGGATAATAAGGAATTGAACGATGCTTATAGTCTGTATACAGGAAAATGCCTGCTACCTGAGCACCAGGAACGTTCTTAGCCTTACGAATCGTCCTAATCCTTTCTCTGGTTATATCATCATTCTTGGCAATAGGTGTAGGTATGTATGAAGTAGTACCGTATTGAGGTATTGTTCTGGCTATTTCAGCCATTGATTCAACGGAATCTCCGCAGTAAACATTGCAGGCACCATGGAAATGAGCATCGATGAATCCGGCAAACAGATACTGTCCCTCGGCATCAAAGACATCATCACCTTCAATATGTTCAGCTATTTCCGCAATCTTTCCGTTCTCAGTTCTGACATCATAATCATGAAACTGACCGTTAATAAACACTTTTGCGTTCTTAATAATCATTTTGCAGTCCTCCAGTCGTAATATTATATATATTTATCCTTTAATAGTATTATATCAAATCACTGGTTTACGTAATACGTATATGCAACAAACAAAAAAGTAAGCCTGCAGCTTACTTCTTCTTTTTGAATACGTCCTGAATGCCGAACGGATTGAACTTTTTGATTCTCTCTCTGGCTGCACCAAGCTGTTTCGCTCTTAATTCCTTTTCAGGCATGGTTTTTCTTAAGGTATCCACACAGCTGGCTAACAGGAATGTAGTCTTGGCAAACTTGGTATAGTCATTCAGAGTAAAGATGATGCATGAATTCTGCTGACTGCTGTCATAGAAAGTCCATTCAAAAACTTCTTCGTTCATGATCTTTCTGGCTGTAGTCCGGTCTTTGTCATCATATACGATAACGCAGTCATCATATATGTCAAAAGTTCTGCGGTCCTTAATGACTACCAGATAAATCAAAGCTGCCAGAATCAGAACACCTGCCACTATGGTACAGGCTGTATCCTTCAGCAGAGTCATCAGAATGCCCAGAGGTATTGTAACTATAGCCGGCACTATGTTTTTATTCATGATCCTTTTTACAAGGTTTCCTGTTACTACTATCTGTTCAATAGGAACATATTCTTCCTGAATTTCACTCATGGTTCGTTTTCTCCTTAATATATATCATAATATAAGATATGCAAAACACAAAACATTATACCTTCTTTCTCCTTTTTTCCATTATACTGATACTGTAGAAAGAAAGTGATCTGATGATTTATACCATAACCCTTAATCCTTCAGTAGATTATTTCATGAAGGTCAACTCTCCTGTATTCACTGATGTTAACAGAGTACGGGAATATTCGTTTGTAGCTGCCGGTAAAGGCATTAACTGTTCAAAGATACTGGATATTATGGAAATCCCCTCCCAGGTTGTCTATTTTTCAGGCGGCAGAACAGGTGATTTCATTAACAGTGAACTGAAACAGTATAAATTCATGAACCTCTCGCCAGTAGAAATCAGCGGATTGACAAGGATCAATGTCAAGATATACGGACCGGTCGATAATGCCTTCAATTCACCGGGACCGGTAATAAGTGAAGAAGAATGCAATAATCTTCTTTCTTTACTGGATAACATCACGGAAGATGACGCTGTTATTATTTCAGGTTCATTGCCTGCAGGCATCAACAAGGATTTCATTAAGGAAATCTGTCATAAAGCCCATAAGGCCAAACTGATTGTCGATGTACCGGAAATGAAACTTGATGACTTCAAGGGTCTTAATATCTGGCTCATCAAGCCAAACATTGATGAGTTGCGCAGTATCCTCAATGATAACAATATTGATAAGTCCAACTACAGCAATTCCATTAAAACCATACTGGATAACGGTGTCAGAAACGTCCTGCTGTCTCTGGGAAAAGACGGTTCATATTACAAAGGTGAATACGGTGAATATGAAGTACACATCCCGACAGTCAGACAAATTAAAAGCATCGCAGCCGGAGATACAATGCTTGGCGCCTTTGTCGGAACAATGATCCAGACAGGCGATATAACTGAAAGCTTGCGTCAGGCTAATGCCGCTGCCGTAGCGCTCGTTTCCTGTGAAGGATACCCTTCAATGGAAATGATCCGTGAAACAGCAGCGACAGTAACCATCAGGCAAATAGTATGAAAAATTAAGCTAACTGATTCAGCCATATGCCCTTTCTGTAAAGGGAATAACATATGGCTGTTTTTACGATGTTCATGGCGTCTATGCAGACATATGCCCAGAAGAAAGGCAACGGGAACACAAAGCAGACCAGGAAACTGACGGCCATTGGACACACAATGGAGAACAGACCGTCTATAAAGAAGATCTGCTTGGTATTACCGCCAATTCTGAATATATTGTAGAAACAGTTACTGTAACCGGCAAACAGTCCCAGTGTGGCCTTTGATATCAGCATCTTACTGCATACCGCTGCCACATCTCCCTCCAGAGAGAAGAACCCAGGTATGCTTCCTGATAATAAGACCATCAGTATGCCAAATACCAGGTGAACATAGAAATTCATCCACAGGATATCATCACCGCCTCTTTTGGCTTCTTCAAATCTGCCCATGCCCAGATTTCGTCCAATTAATCTTCCAACTGCCGGTGATAAACCATAGCTTATAACGAAGAACAGCTTATTACAGTTATTGGTAACGGTATAACAGGCGATGTACTGTTCATCAAGATGTGACAGGTTTCTGACGATCATGAAGAAGGCAAAGGCATAACATGTTTCATTGATAACCAATGGTCCGGCTGTCTTTAACACTCTTAACAGAATGTCGTTTTCCAGTTTCTCGCCTTTGGTAAATAACTTGAATTCAGAATCCTCATTCAGCATTCTCGTGATCAGGAAGATAAACTCTGCCAGTCTACCAATAAGGATAGCCAAGGCAGCACCTTCAACATTCATAGCCGGAATACCGAACTTACCGTAAACAAGCGTATAACTGCACAAAAGGCTTACTACACAGTTAATGATACCGCTGTACATGGAAACGATAGCCTTGCCAACAATTGTATAGGCACCGCTTAACATCAGGTTAATGCCATACAGCATCAGTGAGAACGCAAATATTCTAAGGTACCTTACACCAAACATGACTCTTTCCGTATCCTGAATGAAAATACGGATAAAAGGTTCAGCAAAGGTGAACATAGCCAGCGAATAGATTAAACCTACTGCTGTACAGACTGTCAGACCTAACTGCAGCACCTGTGAACATTTCTTCCTGTCACTGCTGCCGTAAAGCTGGGAAATATAAACATGGAAGCCGCCGGATAAGCCCAAGGCCAGCATGACATAGATATCATAGCTCTGATTGGCGATAGTGTAACCGGCAATGGCCTTTTCACTTAAGCTGCCCAGGATTGCAACATTAAGATTATCGACAACGAAAACAACCAGCTGTGCAATGATAGCCGGCAATGCCAGTCTCAGATATGTCTTAATAAATCCCTTGCTCATGATTTTCCCTTCCTTTATACCTTGAGTGTATCATTTATAACTGTTTTCACAAAGACCAAACAGGCAACATCGAAAAATAAAACTAGTAAAATTAAGGATAAAAACACAAATCATGTTCCATCTTTGAGTTGCTTTTAAGTTCTTTTTCTTTTTTCAAAACACAAATCACTTAATTTAAAATACTTTGTTCCTATTTGCAGTTACAATAACAGTAACAGGGGTTTTAGTATGGAAAAAGAGAAGGAAAGAATATTTACACTGCCGTTTATCATGATACTTGTAATGAGTGTCATCAGCGGAGCAGCATCATATATGGTCAATCCGGTATTACCGGCTTTTCTGGTTTCCAGGGGAGCCCCAATGGAAATAACAGGAATCATCTCTTCCCTGATGAGTCTGGTTGCCTTATTCGGCAGACCGTTTGCCGGAGCCGCCAGCGACCGCTTCAACAAAAAGATCCTGATGGTCATTTCATATGTCTTATCTATTTTCTGTCTGTTCCTTTATTCCAAGGCTGACAGTGTCCCAATGATAATCTTTGTCAGGATCCTTAACGGTATCGCCTTCAGCTTAAGCGGTACGGTATCAATGGCATTTGGTGCTGACTTCCTGCCATTAAGCAGATTAGGTGAGGGCATGAGTTATATCGGTATAGGTACCGTTATATCAACCATGATCGGACCACAGGTCGGAGACTTCATTGATGCCCGTTTCGGAATGGAACGGATCTTCATTGGCGCCAGCATCCTGAATCTCATCTGTGCCATAGGCACCTATCTGATCCCATATCATCCAGCCGGTACTGACAGCAAGGAAAAGAAACCTCTTAAGTTCGAAGATTTCTTTGCTCCGGAATTAATGATGTATGTGTTCCTGATTGGCATGTTATCAGTGGGAAACGGCATTCTGCTCTATTATCTGAAAGACTATGGCACAGCCAGAAACATTGCCAACATTTCCCTGTATTATACAGTCAGTTCCATTACCACTGTTTTAACAAAACCGTTTACCGGTAAATGG
Organism: Erysipelotrichaceae bacterium; assembly: GCA_017405675.1. The sequence continues at coordinate 44,977 of JAFRAB010000003.1, read as the reverse complement.
CTTGATAAGAAAGGCATTGCCTATACCCTGTATCCGGCATTTGTAATATCTGCTGTCTTTGCGGTATGCTTTGCGAAAGCTGAGGCTTTACCATTAGTCCTGTTTGCAGCCGTATTGAAAGCCATCGGTCAGGGCAGCGGTTCATCAGCCATTCAGGCAGATGCAGTCAGACAGCTGGGCTTAAAGAGAAGCGGTGTCGCTTCCAGCAGCTGCTACATTGGCATGGACCTAGGCAATGTCTTAGGACCGGCAATCGGTGCCTTTGTCATTTCAAGATCTGGATACACACCTTTGTTTAACATCTATGCCGTATTACTGTTACTATGTATTCCTATCTATTGGTTATATACCAGAAAAACAAAGAAGGTACATTAGTCCTTCTTCATTAACTATCATATGAATTATAGACGGCGATACAGATCCTTTTCTGTAAGGCCGTTTTTCTTTGCCATACGTTTCCATCCACTGTTAGCTATGGCAATATACAGAGAACGCGGGAACAGATAAACTTCCTTATACAGATCTTCTGTTTTCTGTTTGTTATTAATGGCTTCGGCCAGTTTTTTCATGCCGTCATTGATCTTGATCATTGGTCCTTTACCGAATTTCAGGAATTCCAGCAAGCCACCAACCAGTTCGCCGGCACCTACACCCAAACCTCCGCAGTACTCAAACTTCATGACTTCACACCATTTCCTGAAGGCACTGAACAGATTGATAAGCTGCTGGCTCTCATATAAGCCCATATTAGACAAAACATATATACGTTTGATTCCGCCTTTATATTCTTTCTGGAAGGTCTCTAATAATCTGATTAACTGTGATGGCAGTCCGTCAACATACAGAGGTTCACAGAGAACCAGTGTAGAGACATCTTCAAGCTTGCTTACAAGCACGGAGTATCTGTTTATGTACTGTGACAGGTTAATTATCTCCGGCTCCTCTTTCAGCCGCTTGGCCAGCTGTTCGGCCAGTTTAGCTGTATTTCCATTAACGCTTCTCATGCTGGCATTAAGCAACACTGTTTTACCTGTACATGTTTTAGTCGGATCTGTTTTTGTTTCCGGCTTTTCTTCTGTTTCCCAGAAGATAACATCCTTAACCACCGTTCTCATGTTTATGGTTACAGCCTTTACGTATCTTCTGGCATTGTTCTTTTCCTCTTCGTTTAATGCCGGTCCACGGAAAATGAAAGTATAAGGTTTTTCTTCATCATAGCGTTTCTGATGATGTGATTCCCCGTTTACTATTTCAAACTGCGGCAGCACATAAGCCAGGGAGCGGTCAAAGACATTCTTAACTGAACCGGAAAAACCGCCGTATGTATAACGGCTTATAACTGTTACTTCTTCAGCGTGATGAATCAGATAACCTATATTATCATAGCCATCCTTAATTACACATTCGCCGGGAGTCTTATTCCAGCAGCCAAAACAGCCCACACAGGGCTTCATGGTGCCATTATCGCTGATAACCGTACTGTCAGGATAATCTGAAGATATTTCATTCCACTGCTCTGCACTAAGATCATGTATAACCAGCTGCATAAACCTTACCTCCGTAAGTTTTGTTGTTTATTATAATTACTTTTATTTTCTTTATTCTAGCATTTTATACCTGAAATAAAAAAGATATCTGCCTGAACAGATATCATCAGAATCCATGTAATCCTATATCAACCGGTGCATCCGGATGACTGTATTTCTTAAATCTTTCCCTGCTGGCTGCATAGAGATCCTCTTCGTAGACCAGTTCATCTTTCTGATGCAGCAGTCTGAGCAGATACTTGGTAAAATCAGGGTTATTTACCAGGAAAGGACCTAATGAGAAGGTACCATAGAAATTTTTATAATGTACTCCCTCATATTTACTCTTCAGATTATCGCCTAATCCCTTAACCATAGTCAGGAAATGATCCTTTTCCAGACCGTAGATCTGAGAGAACTGTGATTTGACACCTATAATGTCCATATCATCGTACTTTGCGACAACAATGTAATTGATCCTGTTATCAAAATCTCTTTCAGAATGGAAATCAAAGATTCCCAGCATAGGAATTTTGTTATCCTTATCCTGTATATACTGACCAAACAGTTCCAGAGCATTACCGGTAATCAGGAATACGGTTCCCTTATCGATAAGATCAGTCAGTCTTTCCTTATAAGGCATCAGCTTCTTAACAGCCAGTTCCTGTTTGACTTCGCTCATTGATCCTATGTAAATGAAATCAACATCTTTACTTACAAACAGAGGTTCTTCCATTAAAGAAGTCTCTTTAAATGTCATATCTTTACAGCACTGTTTCAGTAACATCATGTTACCGCAGTCGCCGTATATGCCTGAAAACTCAGGAAACAGAATTTCACCAGTCATAATTACTCTCCCCTTTCCCTTATTTTCTTCTTTATGGCATCAATCAGATGATCACGCAGCTCAGCTGTAAAGTAGATATCGTGCATTATCACAAATCTGTCTATTCCTTCTGCTTTGATCAGATCATCAGCTTCATATACTGTTTCACAGCACGATATGATCTCAGGCTTAATGCCCGCTAATAGACATCTGACCTTGTGTTCCTTATAACGGTAACCAACTATGACGATCTGCTTAATGCTGTCATTATTGAGGAATTCATAGTCAGTACTGTAGATATAAGTAGTTGTTTCAATCTTATGATCCTGAGGAAGCAGTTCATCAAGAGCCAGTATTATGGCCTTGTTGCCAGGCTGCTTGCTGATGTACTCCATATTGGTGGAAATAGCGGAAGGGTTCTGACCCTTGCTGGCCTGATCCCAGATCTCCACTCCTTCATATGTTTCACGGCGATCTCTGTTTTCCGGCAGTTTGGCCTGTTTCAGCAGTTCACCGATTTTTGCTGGTTCATATCCCAGCTGTCTGAACAGTGAGATTACACCGGTAATGTTATAAATATTAAACAGTGACTTTGATAAAGTTGGATATTCGTATTCTCCACCCTTTTCCCTTACCACAAAGCTGCTTTCCTTTATTTCCTTAACGAAATAATCTCTGTCCGGTGACTTATATCCGCATGTCGGACAATGGAACTCACCTAAATGACGGTATGTTCTGTATTTATAGACAGGTTTGCTGCCGCATTTCGGGCATACCGGGAAATCATTGGTAATGTACTTTTCATTCAAAGTACCCTGATCACTGACACCGAAGTATATCTTCTTATTGTTTTCACCTATGCCGATACATACCGGATCATCGCCGTTTACGATCAGAGTTACCTTATTATAGCGGTCACAGCCTCTGTTTATGCGGCTAGCCACATAATCAACATTTGCGTTACGGTGTAATGAGTCCTGAGCCAGATTATTGACGATCAGATACTGCGGCTGGACCATTTCCAGCATTCTTGCTATGGAAATCTCGTCCATTTCAACAACGGCCACATCCCGGGTCGTTTTATTGAAAACTGTTACGGCATCAAGAAAAAGCCTGGCATAACCGGCATTGTCATTGGCTCCCCAGCTGTTATAAGCCACTTTATAGCCTGCAGCCGTGAACATGTCGGCAATTACTCTGGTAATAGAGGTCTTGCCGTTGGTTCCGGTTACCGCAATAACGATCTTAGGCTTGGCAACATACCTGACAAAGTCAAAGAAGATTCTTAATGACCGCATGCCCGGCTTGTCATCTTTGATACGTCCTTTTTTCTTGAAGTACCATAAGACGAGCTTGCCGGCCCACAGTGACAGCAGAAATCTGATTTTTGTCATTGCTTATTCCTGTTTGAAATCAACATCAATAGGCTTATCCATTTCAACGGTCTTTTTACCGGCCTGCTTGGCAGCTTCCAGATGACTTTCAGCAATAGCGGTCTTTTTCTTGAGATCGCTGATCTTTGCTTCGTATTCTTCCTTCATCTTCTTGGATTTTTCTCTGTTCTTCTTGCCTTCATGCCATTCCATGGCCAGTAAGAGGCAGAACAGAATGATCATGCCAATCAGAATAATAGTGATCTTCATTGGTACTCTGACGGTAGCGTTTAACTGAATTACGAAGATTACTTCGATTACAGATAAGGCAAATAATGCCAGTTCAACAATGATCTGTAAGAGTTTCATAATTTATGTCCTCCTGTTATTTCTGTTTCTTTTTAAGCATATCTACAAACTGTAAGGCTTCCAAAGGTGTCATATTGTTTGGATCAGCCTGCTTTAACAGTTCATCTATTTCTTCAAGCTGTTTAGGTACCTTTTCAATCATGACGATCTGCGTCTGATCGTTACGGTGCTTCTTGCTTTCCTCAAAGACTTTTAACAGCTCATTAGCTCTTTCAATTACTCCTTCAGGCAGTTTAGCCAGAGAGGCAACGTGAATACCATATGACTTATTGGCCTTGCCGTCTTTTACTTTATACAGGAAAGTGATTTTGTCATCTTCCTCATAGACATCAACATGCTTGTTCTTGATGCCGTTCATGCTGTTTTCAAGCGATGTGAGTTCATGATAGTGTGTAGAGAACAGAGTCTTAGCACCTATTGTCACATCGATGTATTCCAGCATGCTCTGAGCCAAAGCCATGCCGTCATATGTAGAAGTGCCTCTGCCTATTTCGTCAAAGATGATCAGTGAATCCTTGGTTGCGTTCTTCAAAGCGTTGTTAGCTTCGATCATTTCAACCATGAAGGTTGACTGTCCGGCCAGAATATCATCAGTAGAACCTATTCTGGTATAAATGGCATCAAAGATCGGCATACTGGCTTTCTTAGCCGGTACAAAACAGCCCAATTGCGCCATTATTACCAGTAAGGCAGCCTGACGCATGTAGGTACTCTTACCGCCCATGTTAGGACCGGTAATGATCTGTACCGGATGTCTGTCATCCATCTTGACGTCATTAGGGACATATTGCAGTGATCCTACCTTTTCCAGAATAGGATGACGGCCTTCCTTGATATCAAGTATTCTGTCTTCATTAAACGAAGGTCTGATATAGCCGTTATTACTGCTGATCTCACTTAATGCGAAATTGGCATCAATTACCGCTAAGGCAATAGCCAGTTTCTGTAAGGAGGTCAGATAGCCTTTTATGTCATTTATCAGCTGCTCAAACAGTTCACTTTCCAGTCTAATCGCTCTTTCTTCAGCATGTAGAATGGCGTCTTCCTTTTCCTTTAACCGCCGTGTGATATATCTTTCACCGGTAGTAAGTGTCTGCTTGCGCTGATAACCCCATTCTTCCTTAACCTGGCTTACCATTCCCTTTGATACTTCAATATAGTAGCCAAAGACCTTGTTATAGCCAACCTTAAGGGTCTTTATTCCGGTTCTTTCCTTTTCAGCCCGTTCCAGTTCAACGATCCAGTTCTGGCCTTCACGCTGAGCTTTTCTCAATTCATCAAGCTGTGGATCATATCCGTCTTTGAAGATACCGCCCTGATGAGTTGAAACCGGAGGTTCATCCACAATACAGTTCTGCAGTTTCTCTCTTAAGCCGTCACACAGATCAAGTTCATCAAATTCACTGTAGATACCGCTCTTTCTGATCAGCGCCATGATCCGCGGTACGGCATCCAGGGATTTCTGTAATCTCAGAATATCTCTGCCGTTTGCGTTTCCGTATGACACACGGGCAATCAGTCTTTCCAGGTCATATAGCTGACTTAAGTGTTCCTTAAGTTCTTCTCTTTCAATATAGTGTTTTTTCAGATAGGCAATCAGATCAAGTCTCTGATTGATCTTTTCAACATCTCTTAATGGCCTCTGTATCCATTTCTTAAGCTGTCTGCTGCCGGCAGCACTGCGGCATTTATCCAGGAAGCTCCATAAGGTAATGGCCTTACTGTTAGTACGGCTGGCATCAACCAGCTCCAGATTCTGCATGGTGGAATAATCCATTAACAGATATTTCCGGTTATCTTCCAGAGTAAACCTGTCAATGTACTGCATTCCTCTTTTCTGCGTAGCTTCCAGATAGTTAAGAAGTCTGCCGATCGCATTCAGTAAATGCACATCTTCTATGTCTTCATACAGATGCTTATAGTCAGGCAGTAATGAATCTTCTTCACAGACAGAAACCGTCACGAAATTCTTGAGTGACATGTTTCTGAAATTACCCGCAACGACAACTTCTCTGATATCATTAGCCAGGATCGTCTGTTTCAGCACATCATAATCATGAGAAATGTTTAAGAGCTTGCTTTCACCGGTAGTGATTTCCGTAACGGCTAAGGCATAACCATAATCGTAGTCACAGATGGAGGCCAGATAGTTATTGGCTTTTTCATCCATGATCTCATCAATAGCAGTACCAGGAGTAACTACCCTGATAACGTCTCTCTTTACAATTATTCCTTCTTTATTAGCCGGATCTTCCAGCTGTTCAACAATGGCTACTTTATATCCCTTAACTATGAGTCTCTGTATGTATGACTTAACCGCATGATAAGGAACCCCACACATAGGGACTCTTTCCTCGGCACCGGCATTTCTTCCCGTCAGCACCAGGTCAAGTTCATGTGATGCTGTTTTGGCATCATCAAAGAACATCTCATAGAAGTCTCCCAGACGATAAAAGACAAGCGTATCAGGATACGCTTTCTTTATTTCAAGATAATGTGTCATCATTGGGGTATATTGAGCTGCCATTTTACTTCATCTCGATATATTTCTGAATACTTTCAAATTGTTTTAATTCTTTTCTGATCTGCTTGGCCATTGAAACACTGCCCGGTCCAAGGAAGATACGGTGATAGAAGAATGATTCTGTTACTTTATATGCTCCCAGATCCATAATAGGCTGGATCTTGATCTTTGTAGTATCCTTAACAGCCACTGACATGCTGGTAGGTGAACCGTCCACAACTCTCAGGTTGTTCAGGCCGCCTAATGCTCTGATCATTTCCTTGCGGTTTCTGACCTTGGCTTCTCCTTCCAGGAAATCCAATGCCAGCACGCGATAGTAAATCCAGACAACAACGAAATACAGAACAAAGTATCCGCCGCCAATCAGCAGGATATTTCTTAAACTGGTACCGCTCAGCATTCCGCTCATCTTAATGAACTCAACGACTGTTCCCGGAATCGCAAAAGCCAGAGCATCTGAATAGAAGTAGCCCAGATAGATCTCAAGCATTGAGAATACCATATATACAGAGCTTGACAATAACATATGGATGATCAGTAATGTCGGTGACATAAACAGCAGCAGCAACTGAACAGGTACCAGAGAACTTGAAGTCATTGATACAGCTACAGCTATTACCATTAAACCAAGAAGTCTTCTTCTTTCGATTTTGCTGGAATACTGACAGTAAATGCTGACAATAAGAGCCGGTACGATAAACATGTTGAGAATGTAATATGGAGTAATATACTTGCCAACGCCAAGCTCAACCATGCCTTTTGACAGCTGAGCAGTCCAGATATTGACATCACCCACATACAGATTACCGGCATTGTCCAGCCAGTTGCCACCGTAATTGCCGATCCAGAAACTGTTATGGAGAATATCATCCATTCCCCGCAGTTCCATTGTTCTTTCAATCAAACCATAGACAAACAGCGCTCCCGGGTTGGTAGAGTTCTGCGAAACAAAAGTCATTATTCTGTTCAGGAAGTTAACACCGTATGGGAAGACAAAGGAAATAGCCACGCCCGTAATAATGGTGATTACTGAACATATGATAAGGAACCAGCTGTCGTTGTCGATAAATGTTAATACACCATAATTGAATCTCTGACGCGATACTCTGTATGTCAGGAACACAATTACGATAACAACAACACTGGCAATATAACCCATGTTAAGAGGTTTACGGTTAAGCCCTGCAATACCTTCCAACAGACCTGATCCTAATGAGGTATAATACTGAGCATCAAAACTCTGGCTGGCTACGAACATTGTAACCAGATGCAGTAATACATAACTGATTACTCCGCCTAAGACAGGCACGGAATCTTCATGGTTCTTACCGATAATATTTACGATGACAAATACAGGAAGAAGGGTTTTGATGAGACCTCCGGCATACATAAAAGCCACTAATGTGGTCGCAATGACCTGATTAGTGGATGAAAAGATGTTAGGGATGGCCAGCAGTATCATGGCAATCAGATACATGGTCAGCGGACCCTTGATACTTTCATAGTTTGAATACCAGAATTTCTTCATGCTTTATCCTCTTTAAAACAGCTGACTGAAGTGCTTGATATAGTTGAACTCATCATAGCGAGCCAGTTTGAAACTTTCCTCTGCCAGAGTGATATCTACGGCAGTGACTCCTTTTAGATTAATCGCATAGCGGTCAAAACACAAGAGTGAAGTTTCATCAAAGTCACTATAAAGGCTTATTGTATTATTACCGCTTAAGATCAATGGGGCTCCCAGAGAGCGGTAATGCGCGTTATGAACACCGGCAATCTCAGCCAGCTGCATGATCTCCAGCCCCTTTTCAACAACCGCACCTTTAATGGCACGGTTATAAGCCGTTGAGCCGGCCTGTGTGCTTATGCATAAGCCTGAACCGCGGAAATCTTCCAGTTTGTTGCCGTTAACCTGAACCTCAATGTTCTGTGTTCTAACCATGTTGTCTATTCTTACTTCATTAACAGCCAGATAGGTTCTTGTTTTTTCAGAATTCACTGTAGTCTTTAACAGACGGTGACTTTCTATTTCAGGTTCTTTATATAATATATCATTAATATATTTATCTATTTCATCGACAGTGTAGTCAATGAAGAAACCCAATGTTCCGGTGTTGATACCTACAAACACGGTTTTATCCAGGATATTTACATACTTATGAACAGCCGCCAGAAAAGTACCGTCTCCACCAACCACACATACGATATCCGGTTCCTTTTCGGAATAACTCATTTCCCCGTGAAACAGTCTTTTGCGGATATCCTTGGCTATCAGCAGAGATTCCTGATCATCCTTCGCTGCTATTGAAAACTTTTTCATTCTGTTCACATCCTGTATTAATTATTGTAACATAACTGTAAGAGGAATAACATATGAAACACGAGGTAGAGACCGAGCTCAAAATGCTGTTAAACAGCGACGAAGTACAGAGACTTATTGCCTGTTACTATGGTAATATTCCTTTTGTTCCGCAGATAAACACCTATTACAGGAGCAACTATTCCGAGCATTATGCTTTCCGCATCAGAGAAAGAAACGATGAAGTTCTCTTTACCTTAAAGGAAAAGGTTAACGGTGCAACTGTAGAACACGAAAAGATATTAACTGTACCTCTGCTGCAGGATAAGGAACTGTTAGAGTTACTAGCATCTTTTAATGAGTTTCCTCCTTTTGAAGTACTGGGACAGTTAACCACGTTAAGAAGTGATTATGTTACCGCTGATGCCGTTATCAGTCTGGATATAAACTTCTATAACGAGCTCTGTGATTATGAAATAGAGTACGAATGTTCCAGACAACACGATTATAAAAAAGCTTTCAAAGAATTTTTAAAGAAAGCTGATATTTCCTATAAGGCAAACAAAGAATCTAAATATAAGCGCTTCATTAACACCCTGAAAGGAGAATAACCATGCTGCATAAGTTTTCAGACAGAGTTTATTACAGTGATTTTGATGAAATAACCGATCAGCCGGTAACCGGTTATATCCTGGGAAATAATTACAGCTTATTAATAGACAGTACGCTTAGCAGCAAATCTACTTTGCGTTTACTGAAGGAAATCGAAGACGCCGGACTGAAAAAGCCTGACTTTGTGATGCTGACACACAGCCACTGGGATCATACATACGGACTAAAACCACTAAATGTACCAATAATAGCCAACAGCCTGACTTATGAGTACATGAAAAGAGAAAAAAGCTGGCCTTGGAGTAATGAGACATTTAAGGAATACCGGGAAAAGGGAATCATAGAACCCTTCATAGCCGAACACATGGAACTTGAATATGACGATTTCAGCAAAGTTGAGATCTTACTTCCAAACATTATCTATGAAAATGAGATAAAACTGGATCTGGGAGAAGTTACAGCCATAGCCAGAAAGACTGTTAACGCTCATTCAAAAGACGGCAGTGTCATTTACATCCCTGAAGAAAAGGTTATCTTTCTGGGAGATTCAATGTATACCGAACTTGTTGGTCCGGACTGGGTCGATCACCCCGAATTGGTAAAACGGTATTATAATGAACTTTCCAAACTTGATTTCGAAACAGCTTTCCCTGCTCACACAGAGCACATTTCCAGGGAACAGATGTTCAGTGAGCTTAAAGAAAGATTCATATAATTCTTATAAGGCATATTAAAAGGCATATCTATATGCCTTTTTTACTGTCTGTGTTTCTTTTTCCAGTCCTTGATCCGGTCAAGACGGTCTTTGAATCTTCCTTCAACCCCTTCGGTTGTAGGTTTGTAGTATTCTCTGTCTTTAAGAGAATCAGGCAGACACTGCATGTTTGTCAGCTTTTCAGCCGTATCATGAGCATACTGATATCCTTTGCCATAATCCAGATCTTTCATCAGATTGGTAACAGCATTACGTATTACCAGAGGTACCGGTTCATTCAGCATCTTTACAGCGTCCCGTTTAGCTGTTTCATACGCAACATATAATGAGTTGGACTTTGGAGCCATCGACATGTATACAACTGCCTGAGTCAAATGTACTGAACACTCAGGCATACCTAAGTAATGACAGGCATCATAGGCGGCAACAGCTATTTCCAAGGCTCTTGGATCGGCTAACCCTACGTCTTCAGAGGCAAACCTTACTACTCTTCTGGCAACATACAGTGGATCTTCACCTGCTTCCAGCATTCTGGCCAGCCAGTAAACTGCAGCGTCAGGATCAGAGTTTCTCATGGACTTATGCAGAGCGGAGATAATGTTATAGTGTTCTTCACCGTCTTTATCGTATAAAAGCGCCTTTGATGAAGTAACCTGTTCTATTATTTCGGTATTTACCTTAATACCTTCATCTGCCATTTCACCGTTAATAACGGCCATTTCCAGAGTTGAAAGAGCGTTTCTGGCATCCCCATCGGAGAATCTGGCTATGAAATACAGGTCTTTATCATCAATTATGATCTTTTCACCATTAAAAGCTCTTGGATCGGTAAGTGTTCTCTTTAAAAGAGTAACTATGTCTTCTGCCTTAAGCTGATTCAGAACGAAGACCTTACATCTTGATAATAGAGCTCCATTTACCTCAAAAGACGGGTTTTCGGTGGTAGCACCTATCAGGATGATGCTTCCTTTCTCCACAAATGGCAGGAAAGCGTCTTGCTGAGCCTTATTAAAACGGTGTATTTCATCTACAAAGACAATAGTTCTTCTGTTAAACAGATTAGTGTCCTCAGCCTGCTTCATTACTTCCTTTATTTCCTTTATGCCGCTGGTTACAGCTGAGAAGTTTATAAAGAAAGAGTTTGTCTGCTTAGCTATGACGTTAGCCAAAGTGGTCTTACCCACACCTGGAGGCCCCCAGAAAATCATTGAAGGAATAATATCTTCTTCAATCATTGTTCTTAAAATCTTACCTTCTCCCAGCAGATGATCCTGTCCGATTATCTCATCAATAGTCTGCGGACGCATTCTGCTGGCTAAAGGCTGGGTAAAATTACTGAAAAGCATGTTTCTCTTGCTCATTTACATCACTCTTTTCTGACAAAAAATCAGGAATGCACCTGATTTTTTAAGTATGTTATCTCTGATTAGCCTTTAATACTCTTAAGAAGTTCTTGTAGAAGATCTTGTCGATATCTTCTTCACTGAAGCCTTCTTTTACCAGGGCATCGTATAAATCGTTGGTTTTAGTGCAGTCTGACATGCCAATTGGTGTTGGAATACCGTCAAAGTCACTGCCAAGACCTACGGTTTCAATACCGCCAACCTTAACAATGTGCTTGATATGACGGATAATGTCTGGAATCTGGTTTTCCTGAGTGTTCTCTGATATGAAGTCAGGACAGTAGTTAATTCCCATCATACCGCCGTTCTCTCTTAACTTGATGATCATATCGTCACTTAAGTTTCTAGGAACGTTATGAATGGCTCTGGCATTACTGTGAGAAGCTACAATTGGCTTAGTGGCATATTTAAATACATCATAAATACCGGCATCATTAAGATGAGCAACGTCAACGATCATACCCAGTTCGCACATTTTCTTAACTGTTTCGATTCCTTTTTCCGTTAATCCTCTCTCTGTATCGATCTTTCCTTCGTATACATAGTTAGGATAAGCCAGCTGGTTTTCAAAATTCCAGGTCAGAGTCATCATTCTGACACCTCTGTCATAGAAATGCTGCAGTTTTTCCAGAGAACCTTCGATTGCTTCGCCTTCTTCAATAGTTAATAAGGCGCTCATCAAGCCTTTTTCCCTGTTTTCCAGGATTTCTTCAACTGTTGTTACCGGTCTGATGGCATCTTTGTTCTCTTCCATGGTTTTATAGAAAAAATCTATATATTTATTGCATGTTTCGAATGGGTTTGGAGTAGCTTTAAGGTACAGGAAAATGGCAAAACACTGCATTAAATAGTTGCCACCCTTCATTTTATTTAAGGAAATGTGTCCGTCGTTATCTACAAAGGACTTTCCGCTGCGTGCCAAACCGGTTATGGTATCGCAATGCATATCAATTACACTTAATTTTTTCATAATCTGCTCCTCTTAGACGTTATCTCTTAACTACTTCAAACAGTATCTGATTATCAGTAAGGGTTTCTTTCTGTAAATCAGAGAACTCAATACTGCTGAGTACCATTAAACTTACTTTGTCTTCTACTGTCTGTTTCAGACAGTTCTTTATATATATAACCTGACCTAACAGCTTAATGAAGTTTTCCTTACTGTCTCTCATTGAACTGTTATATACATAGTACAGAATATTCGGTTCTCCATATATGATAAACGAATTCTGCTCTCTGTTTACCCAGACAGGGTTTTCGTTCTTATAAAGGCTGAAACAGTGTTTCTGGAATACCTGACTCTTCTGAATTGTTGTTATGTTCATGCTTTCATATACAGTCGCAATCTGATATTTCAGTACTTCACGGTTGAAACTGTCCAGATCAACAATCTTGCCGCTCATGGCTGCTGACCAGTAATCCAGGCCTATTTCCTTGACTTTCTGCAGTAATTCCAGTGTTACATGGCCTTCCTGAGCATCCAGATAGGTAAATGACTCCAGATTTTTAGGAATATTGATGCCTAAATCAGTCAAATATACCGGTCCCTGGAAAAAAATGACGTCTTTCAGGAACAGACAGCTGATTTTTTCAGGCAGTTTATCTGATTTGCTTGTTCTCTGTATCGCGTTGATCAGATTTTCTTTAGATGAATAACCGGTCTTGTCTCCGTATTTCTTCCACAGGTTCTCAATGGTCATTTCACGGTTATCTACATAACAACCGTACCCAACTATTCCTTTTTCGTTGTTTTTTATTGTTTCCGGTGCCTTAGAAAGGAAAAACAGCAGATCTCCAGGCATAAATGAAGAGAATTTCTTCGTAGAAAGACGCCAGAACACTATTTCCTGACTACCGTTTATACGATGGAAATCAAGCATATTCTGATCTGATACATACGCTATTGATGCCATTCTTAGACCTCCTGTTCTTTAAAAACGTTTTATAAGGTACCTTTACTGTTTAATTCTGCCCTGTAAAGCTCTGATCAGGGTAACATCATCAACATAATCAAGATTTCCACCTGTTGGTAAACCGCTGGCCAGCCTTGTTACATTGACGTGTTCGTATTTCTTAAGTACTTTTGTGAGATATAAAGCTGTTGTATCACCCTCAATTGTAGAGTTTGTAGCCAGAATTATCTCTTTTGTATCATCATTTATTCTGTTTAACAGTGATTCAATGTTAATATCTTCCGGTAAAATGCCTTTTGTGGTAGAAATCGCGCCATGAAGAACGTGATATACACCGTTAAACATACCGATTCTCTCCAAAGCAATGACATCTTTAGGGTTCTGGACCACACATATAGTATTATGATCTCTTTTTTCGTCAGCGCAGATAGGGCAGATGTCGTTTTCGGTAAGATGTCCGCATATTGAGCAGTATTTGATGTTCTCAATAACATCTAAAATCTCTTCTGCGAACTGTTTTACCTCATCTTTATCCATTTCAACAACAGCCATAGCATAACGCTCGGCTGTTTTTCTTCCTACAGATGGCAGTTTACGGAAACTTTCAATCAGTTTTTCTATTGAAGAAGGGTACATACTATCTTAATCCCGGTATATTGATGGATCCTGCCAGGTCTCCCAGCATTCCTTCCTTATCATCTGTTATCTGCTCTGTCAGCTCATTTACCGCCAGAGTTATGGCATCTTCCAGAATTTCTCTGTCATCACTGGTGAAATTCTTCACAAAACCCTCGTTTAATTCTACTTTTACTACTTCATAATCCCCATTCATGGTAATTCTGAGGATATCTTTCAATTTTGTTGAGGTATATTCTTTTTCCTTTAATGCAGCTTCATTCTTTTCCATGTCTTCCTGCATTTTCTGTGCCCGTTTAAGCAGTGAATTAAAATCCATATTAATCCTCCAGTTTCTTAAAGCCTTCACGGCCAAACATTTTTATCAGTTTTTCCTCTGTTTCATTGATCAGAGGCTTCTTAGGTTCTTCCTTTATTACCGGAATCGGTCCTGTTTTATCCTTAAAATAACTTATCAGAAGATATTGCTGGTCCTTGGTGATGGCTGTAAGGCTCTTTTCTGTTCCCAGTCTCTGTAACAGCACATTTCTGATTTCGTTTTGCTTGTTTTCTTCGTTTATAATATCAGCCTGTTCCCTGGACGGAGCTACTACGATCATATCTGTCTCGCTTGAAGACATTACCGCGCATTCTTTAAGCTCAGGTACATCTTTGATGATATCCGGCCATTTGACACTGTCTCTGGCACGGATTTCTTTCTTGCTTCTTAACAGAATCATATATAACTGATCGTTATTCAGGTGTTTAATAACAGGTTCGGCAGGCTTTACAACCTTGATTTCCTCTGTAACAGGCTTAATTTCTACTGTTTCTACTGGTTTCTGTACGATTTCAGGCTGTTTTCTTGTTTCAACAGCAGGATCGCCACTTATTAACGAAACCATCTTCAGCAAACACACTTCAAAGTATGAAAGGCTGTCTGTAACGTCCTTATATTTAACAGAAACATCCATCAGATAGTCAGTACTGCCCAAAAGTTGCTTTACAGTGAACATTTTACCAAGTTCTTCAGCCTGATTAGGGGTTAAAACGGTCAGAATACTGCTATCCTGAGAGTAACTGTAAACAACCGTTTCCTTACATATATTAATTAAATCGGTAGTCAGCCTCTGTAAATCTATACCACGGTTAGATAAACTCTTAGCTTTTTCCATTAAACTCTTGGTATCTCTGTCACTTACAAAGGCCAAAAGGTCCAGTTTCTCTCTGGTAGTAGCTATTCCGTATACAGCACTGACATCACTGGCTTTTATATCGTTCTGAGCATAGGCAATGCACTGATCCATGATACTTAGAGCATCTCTCATTCCGCCTTCAGCAATCTCAGACACAAGCTGTAAGGCGGCATCTTCGCACTTTATGCCTTCTTTTTCAGCAATATAACTCAATCTTTCTTTGATAAGAGGGGTAGGGACCTTGTTAAAGTCAAATCTCTGGCATCTGGACACTATTGTAGGCAGTACTTTATGAGGCTCTGTCGTGGCAAGAATGAATATACAGTACTCAGGAGGCTCTTCCAATGTCTTAAGAAGCGCATTGAAAGCACTCGCAGTCATCATATGGACTTCGTCTATGATATATACCTTATATTTTCCCTGCATAGGGGCGTATTTTACCTTGTCGATCAGTTCTCTGACTTCATCAACGCCATTATTTGTTGCAGCGTCAAGTTCAATTACATCCGGATGAGTTGATTCCTGTATATCAATGCAGTTAGCACACTTACCGCACGGTCTGTTCCCGTCAGAAGTACAGTTAATAGTCTTAGCCAGAAGTTTGGCTACAGAGGTTTTACCTGTTCCTCTTGGTCCACAGAAAAGATAAGCATGCGCCAGTTTATTGTTTTTGATTGCGTTTTGCAGAGTAGCAACTATGTGCTGCTGCCCAACCACTTCTTCAAAGGTTGAAGGGCGATATTTTCTGTATAGAGCCTTATATGCCATTATTTAATCCTCTTATTATATATTATATAATAAAAAGCCGTTAATTTGACGGCTTTTTACGTAGTTTCCTGAAGAATTCAGTCAGTATTTCAGAGCACTCTTCTCTCATTATTCCGGCATGTACTTCCGGGTAATGATTAAGTCCTTTGACTTCATACATATTGTATAATCCGCCTAATGCTCCGGCTTTTTTATCCTCTGCACCGTAATAAACTTCCTTGATTCGGGCCTGCTGAATTGCTCCCGCACACATCGAACAAGGTTCCAGCGTTACAAATATAGAGCAGTCTTCCAGTCTCCAGCTTCCAATCTTCTTGTTGGCTTTTCTGATGGCTATTATTTCAGCGTGATCAATAGTGCTTTCGTTCTTCTTGCGGGTATTGTATCCTCTGGCAATTACTTTATCCTGATATACAATAACGCATCCGATTGGCGCTTCATCCTGTTCTGCTGCTTTCTGAGCTAGTTTATAGGCAATTTTCATGTATTTTTCCGGATTGTTCATATGTTTTTACCTAAATAAAGTGGTACACACACAATTTGCTTATGTGGCTGCTATGTTCCCATCCTGACCAAATTAAAGTTAGTTGTGTTGTACCGTGTTTAATATACCACGAAAGGAAGGTTTTGCCAACACGCTTGACATCTTTATTTTTTAGTACTAGAATCATTACTGGCGCTGAAAAGCGCTGACGGTGGAAGAGGAAGAGAAGTTTGGGTATAGCAATATATTCAATAAGTTAAAGTGCCGCGCTCACCTATAATAGAGCATAACGGTGCTTTTTCTTTTGTGTTCCACGTGGAACATACAAAAACAGCAGATTTTACTCTGCTGCTAATGTTTCACGTGGAACATTTTTATTTGTTCGGTATTAATTTCTTCTTTCCACCCATATATGGCTGTAATACTTCTGGAATATCTACTGTTCCGTCTTCGTTTAAATTGTTTTCAAGGAAGGCAATTAACATTCTTGGAGGAGCAACGACTGTATTGTTCAAAGTATGAGCGAAATACTTATTTCCGTCTTCTCCCTGAACCCTGATTCCCAGTCTTCTTGCCTGAGCATCAGTCAGATTTGAGCAGGAGCATACTTCGAAGTATTTCTGCTGTCTTGGACTCCATGCTTCAATGTCGCATGAACGATACTTCAGATCTGCCAGGTCTCCTGAGCAGCAAACCAGCTTTCTTACTGGAATATCCAGTGTCCTGAATAATTCTACTGAGTAATTCCACATCTTGTCGTACCAGGCTTCTGAATCTTCAGGCTTACATACAACGATCATTTCCTGTTTTTCAAACTGATGTATTCTGTAAACGCCTCTTTCTTCAATACCGTGAGCTCCAACTTCCTTTCTGAAACAAGGAGAATAGGAGGTCATAGTGATTGGAAGCTGATTTTCCTTTAAAATCTGATCTTTGAACTTGGCAATCATGGAATGTTCCGATGTTCCGATAAGATATAAGTCTTCGCCTTCAATCTTATACATCATGTTTTCCTTTTCTGCAAAGCTCATGACACCGTCTACTGCAGCGCTTCTGATCATGAAAGGAGGGATACAATAAGTAAATCCTTTATCGATCATGAAATCTCTGGCATATGCAAGTACTGCTGAATGCAGTCTGGCAATGTCTCCCATCAGATAATAGAAGCCATTGCCGGTTACTCTGCCGGCAGATTCCTTATCCAGACCATTAAATGAAGCCATTATGTCTGAATGATATGGAATATCGAAAGCAGGAACCTTTGGTTCTCCAAATCTGCATTCTTCAACATTGAAGCTGTCGTCTTTTCCAATTGGAACATCATCAGCTATCATGTTAGGAATGGCCATCTGGATCTGTCTGATCCTGGCAAACATCTCGTCTTCCTTCTTCTCGTTTTCAACAAGCTGATTTCCGATGTTTCTGACTGTCTGCTTGATTTCTTCGGCTTCTTCCTTCTTTTTCTGAGCCATTAAGGCACCGATCTGCTTGGAAAGAACGTTTCTCTGGTTTCTCAGGTTGTCATCATTGGTCTTGATGGCTCTGTATTCCTTATCAAGATCAATTAATTCATCAACCAGTGGCAGTTTGGCGTCCTGGAATTTCTTTTTAATGTTTTCTTTTACAAGATCCGCATTATTACGGATAAAATTCATATCCAGCATATACTAATTCTCCTCTTCCTCAGGTTCTTCTTCCTCTTCGTCGTCCTGATTAATTAATGCTATAGTTGCTACACGGGCATCTTCATCAACATTAATTAACTTAACACCCTGAGTATTACGGCCGTAAGTTGAAACTGTTTCAAGTGAAATTCTTATCATTGTCCCGTTATCAGTCATAATCAGTACATCTTCATCGCCCTTAACAGCTCTTAAGCACATTAACTGACCGTTCTTTTCGGTGATATTGACTGTCGCAACACCCTTGGCACCGCGTTTGGTCATGCGGTATTCCTCAAGCCGTGTCTTCTTACCATATCCTTTTTCGGTAACAGACAGGATATATTCACCTGATTTATCGGTTGCTATACCTACAACAACTGCGCCATCGGTATTAAAGCCCTTAACACCTGCTGCGTTACGGCCCATTGGTCTGACATCATCTTCATTAAATCTGATTGCCTTACCATTGCTGCCGCCGATTATTACTTCATCGTGACCGTTTGTCAGTAATGCACCAAATAATTCGTCATCTTCTCTTAATGAGATAGCAATCTTACCTGACTGTCTGATTGAGAGGAACTCTCCCATTGGAACTCTCTTAACCAGACCGCTCTTGGTAACGAAGAACATGAACTTATCTTCCAGTTCAGGACCCGGTACAACATCAACCAGAGCCTTAACCTTTTCATCTGAAGCCATATTCAGCAGGTTAACTACCGGAATACCCTTGGCAATACGGCTGGCGGCCGGTACATTGAAGCCCTTGATCCTGTAAACCTTACCTTTATTGGTAAATAACAGCAGGTCATCATGAGAACTCATGGTAATTACCTGGTCAATGATGTCATCACTGTTCAGAGACATGCCTTTGACACCCTTACCGCCACGGTTCTGTGTCTTATAGGTATCAACGCTTGTTCTCTTGATATAACCGTTGATCGTAATGGCAATCATGCAGTCTTCAACCGGGATCAGGTCAGCATCATCAATGTCACTGGCTGCTTCAACGATCTCAGTTCTTCTTGAATCAGCGTATTTTGCCTTCATTTCAGCCAGTTCAGTCTTAATAATGCCTAAAACTCTCTCATGTCTGGCTAAAATGTCACGATAATCAGCGATCGCGACCTGCAATCCTTCATATTCTTCTTCAATTCTTTTTCTCTGCAGTCCGGTAAGTCTTCTGAACTGCATATCCATGATGGATTTAGCCTGAATTTCGCTTAATCCGAAGCTGCTCATCAGTCTTTCCATCGCAACGTCATCTGTTTCAGATGAACGTATAATATTGAGGATCTCATCAATATGATCCAGAGCAATTCTCAAGCCTTCCAGAATATGAGCTCTGTCCAGTGCTTTGTTCAGATCATACTGTGTTCTTCTCTGAATAACGTTAACCTGATGATCAATATATGCCTGAATAGCCTGTTTGATATTCAGAACTTTAGGAACATTGTCGATCAGAGCCAGCATATTGACACCGTATGTAGTCTGTAAAGCTGTTTTCTGATACAGGTGGTTCAGTAATACTTCAGGCTGAACGTCTCTTCTTACTTCAATGGTAATCTTAATACCATTCATGTTTGATTCATCAACCATATTGGTGATGCCATCGATAACCTTATCTCTGGCTAAATCCGCAATATGCTTGAACATGTTTTCCTTATTTACACCGTAAGGGATCTCTCTGATTACAATTTCGTGCTTTCCGTTTTCGAGTTCATTGATTTCAACTTTGGCACGATTATAAATGATACCTTTACCGGTTTCATATGCCTTTCTGATGCCTCCACGGCCTAAAATAAGGCCTCCTGTAGGGAAATCAGGACCCGGAAGGTAATTGTTCATCAGATCAACAACACTTATCTCAGGGTTGTCAATAATGGCGTCAATGGCATCAATGGTTTCGCCCAGATTGTGAGGCGGAATATTGGTTGCCATACCTACTGCGATACCGGTTGTACCGTTTACCAGCAGGTTTGGAATATGTGAAGGCAGAACAACAGGTTCCTGTTCTTCGCCGTCATAGTTATCTATGAAGTCTACAGTGTCCTTCTGAATGTCTCTCAGCATTTCCATGGAGATTTTGGACATTCTGGCCTCTGTATAACGTGATGCAGCTGCCGGGTCACCGTCTATTGATCCAAAGTTACCGTGTCCGTCAACCAGAGGGTATCTGTATGAGAATGGCTGAGCCATTCTTACCATGGCATCATAAATTGATGAGTCACCGTGAGGGTGATATTTACCCATGACTTCACCGGTAATACGCGCTGACTTCTTATAAGGAGCGTTTGCGTAGTTACCTAAGGTATTCATACCGTAAAGAATTCTTCTCTGAACCGGTTTTAAACCGTCTTTGGCATCAGGTAAGGCTCTCTGTACGATAACACTCATTGCATAATCAAGGAATGAATCCTTAACTTCACCGGTAATGTTGACAAATTCTATCTTGTCATAACCTTTTTTTCTCTTATCATCCATTGTAACTCACCTCCTATAAATCCAGATTCTTAACAAAGTGAGCATTCTCAATGATGTAGTTCTTTCTAGGTTCAACTTCATCACCCATTAACATTGAGAAAATTCTGTCTGCTTCCATGGCGTTATCAACGTTTACCTGCTTCAGAATTCTGGCTTCAGGGTCCATCGTTGTTTCCCACAGCTGGTCAGGGTCCATTTCACCAAGACCTTTATATCTCTGTAAGCTTACTTTTTCACCGAATTCAGCCTTTAAAGCCTCTAATTCTTCATCGCTGTAAGCGTATTTAATCATATTTCCTCTCTGTACTCTGTATAAAGGTGGCTGAGCTACATAAACATAGCCTCCTTCAAGTACAGGCTTGAAGAATCTGTAGAAGAAAGTCAGCAGCAGTATTCTGATATGAGAACCGTCAACATCAGCATCTGTCATGATGACGATCTTATGGTACCTTAATTTTGACAGATCCATCTCATCACCGATACCGCAGCCGAAAGCTGTGATCATTGATCTGATCTCGTTGTTTTCCAGAATCTGATGTTCTCTGGCCTTTTCGACGTTAAGGATCTTACCTCTTAAAGGTAAAATAGCCTGGTATTTTGAGTTACGTCCCTGTTTTGCGGAACCGCCGGCTGAGTCACCCTCAACGATATAGATTTCGCATAATTCAGGATTACGGCTTGAGCAGTCAGCTAACTTGCCAGGCAGAGAACTTACTTCCAGAGCGTTCTTTCTTCTAGTTAACTCTCTGGCTCTCTTAGCAGCCATTCTAGCCTTGCTGGCAGTTAAGGACTTTTCTACGATCATTCTGGCTTCAGTAGGGTTTTCCATCAGGAATCTTTCAAACTGCTCTGAGAAGATGGCAGAAACGACTCTTCTGACCTCGCTGTTACCTAATTTTGTCTTAGTCTGACCTTCATACTGAGGATCAGGATGCTTTACAGAGATAATGGCTGTAATACCTTCTCTGACGTCATCACCCTGTAACAGTTCATCATCCTTTTTCATCAGATTCTGATCCTTGGCGTAGTTATTGATGATTCTGGTCAGTGAGTTTCTGAATCCTTCCTCATGAGTACCGCCTTCCTGAGTATTAACGTTATTACAGAAAGAATAAATGCTTGGTGTATAGCCATCGTTATACTGCAAAGCTACTTCCACAACTATATCCTTACCGTCTACATTATCTTGTCCTTTTACATAAACAGGAGGTTCAAACAATACTTTCTTATCCTTATTAAGAAAACTTACATATGATGAAATACCGCCTTCATATTCAAATTCAACGGTTTTAGGTTCTTCGCCTCTTTCATCAGTAAACTCAATTGCCAGGAAAGGGTTTAGGAATGCCAGTTCCTGTAATCTGTTATACAGAGTTTCATAATCATATACAGTTGTTTCAGTAAAGATTTCAGGGTCAGCCTTGAATCTTACCTTTGTACCGTGGTCATGCAAGCCGCATGTACCTATTTCCTTTAAAGGTTCATGTGTATGACCGCCGTTTTCAAATCTGACAAAATTGATTTTGCCATTGATCTTGACAGTAACTTCCAGCCACTCACTTAAGGCGTTTACTACTGAAGCACCTACACCGTGCAGACCACCGGAGACCTTATAAGCTCCGCCACCAAACTTACCGCCGGCGTGAAGTACAGTAAAAATAGTTTCTACTGTAGAAATTCCGGTTTTTTCATGCTTTTCAACAGGCATGCCGCGTCCGTTATCTGTAACTTCAATGATATCGCCTTTTTCAACCTTTACAGTTACTCTGTCAGCGTATCCTGCCAGAGCTTCATCTATGGCATTATCTACTATTTCCCATACCAGATGATGCAGACCACGTGATGACGTAGTTGCAATATACATGCCCGGTCTTTTTCTGACCGCTTCAAGACCTTCAAGTACCTGAATATCTTCTGATGTATATGAATATTCATCTCTGTTAGTAGGCATTTTCCATCATTCCTTTCTTTATGTTAATGAAATACACATTCTTGTCTTTAATAAATTCAGCTTCTCTGGCATCAGTAGTCGTTATAATTGTCTGAACTGATGCAGGTAAGAGTTTCAGGATGTTATATCTGCGATTGCTGTCAAGTTCCGAAAATACGTCATCAAGCAGCAGCACAGGATATTCCTTCTTTATATCAAAAATGATCTGTACTATGGCCAGCTTAAGAGCCAGTATTACCGTTCTTTTCTGACCCTGTGAACAGTACAGTGATACATCCTTATCGTCTAAATAAAAAACATAGTCTTCACGGTGAATTCCTGAATTAGTCTGTTTGAGATAGATATCTCTATCAAGTAAATTTGAATAAAGATCCTTTAACTGCTGTTTCATTACAGTTTCATCATTCTTTTCGCTGATAACAGACTTGTATTCAATTCTTAATTGATGATTTTCACCGCTTATCTGATTGTAATAGTTGGAAATATACTCATTTACACTGTTAATGAATTTATTTCTCTCTCTGATTATTTCAATCTGAGGATCATACAATAGCTCAGTAAGAGTTTCCAGCATGATTGAATCAACATTACCCTTAAGATAATTGTTTCTTTCTTTCAGATACTTCAGATAATTTGTCAGACTGTACATGTAAACCGGGTATAACTTACCTATTTCCATATCAAACAGTCTTCTTCTGGTTCGCGGTGAATCATCAAACAGATTCATGTCATCAGGTGCGAACAGTACAGCGTTGATTTTACCGATGAATTCACTGTTTCTCCTTATAACATTGTTGTCGATCATCAGTGTTTTTCCTTTTTTATGAACAACAACGCTCATTTTGGAAGCGTGATCATCAGATACAATGTTTCCTTCCACAGTTCCAAATTCATTTTCAAATCTGATCAGTTCTCTGTTTTCATCAATTCGATGCGATCTGGTTGTTGATAACAGATAGATAGCTTCAAGAAGATTGGTCTTTCCTTCACCGTTATCACCGATGATAATGTTCATTCCCTTATCAAACTGTATTATCTGATTCTCATAATTGCGATAATTACGGAGTCTGACGGATTTAATGTACATTATTTAACAACCTCATACTCTTTACCCTGAATAACGATTTTATCACCAGGATATAACTTTTTGCCTCTTCTGGTTTCTCTTATTCCGTTGACCTGAATATTAAGTTTTCTCACTGCAGTCTTTGCTTCACCGCCTGTTGAAATCCAGTCAGTTATCTTCAAAAGCTGCTGTAATTCGATGTAACCAGTATGAATTTTAACATTCATATCAACACTTCCTTTCCAAAAAAGCCATATATATCCTTTTACATTATATCACAAATATTATTAATAATAATTAAATAAATGACTTCTAAGACACTTTTTTTATCACTCGTATATGTAAACGAAAACATATAAAAATGGCTCAATCGTCTTATAAATGGTTTATACGCGATTGAACCATCATTTTTACTTCTTAATTTTAACTTTCTTAATTATAGGTCTTAATGGGTAACACCAGCTGCAGTACATCTTCATCATCGAGTGATGTAATGATGAAAGGCTTCATGGTTCCGCCGAACTGAATCTTTACCTTAAGAGCGTTCAGAACTCTGATTGCATCATATACATACTGGCCTTTGAAAGCAATGCTTAAGTTGCCGCCTGTATAGCTGTCAGGTACTACTGTTTCCACAGATCCTATATCTCCTGACTTTGATGAAATGATGATTTCACCGCTGGCCAGTTCCATCTTTATAATTGATACACCGTCGTTCTTAATGAAGCTTGCTCTGTTGATGGCATTTAATAACGTTCTGGCATCAATGACTAATTCATAAGCAAATTCATTAGGAATAAGTCTGGCAGTTTCAGGATAGCTTCCTTCAATCAGTCTGGTGGAAATGAACATGTTATCAAACATGAACAGAGCTTTCTTGTCATTTAATGAAATCTCTATTTCACCTTCACCGTCAATAACCTTTACCAGTTCACTTAATGTCTTGGCCGGAATGGTAACATTGAAATCAAAACCGTTATCAAGTAAAACCTTCTTCTGAGCCAGTCTGTAGCTGTCGGTAGCCACACAGGTCAGTTCATTGTTTTCACACTTGATATTCAAACCTGTTAATACAGGTCTTGTTTCCTTATCACTGGCAGCGAAAACAGTCTGAGAAATGATTTCCTTTAAAAGATTAGCCTTAACAAAGATACTGTTGCCCGGTCTTTCAAAATCAATAACAGGATAATTTTCTGCTTTGATACCGTTTAATTCAAAATTAACATACTGATCTCTGATGCTGGTCAGATTTCCATCTATAATTTCAACTTCTACAAATTCTGAATCTATTTTTCTGATCATTTCCAGGAAATATCTGGATTCAAGAACTATTTCACCTTCAGAATAGATTTCCATTTTATTTTCTTCTGTAGGATAGATATTTGACTGAATGCTGATATTCATATCAGAAGCTGTTAACTGCAGTTTTTCATTATTAACAACAATCTTGATACCCTGTAATGAAGGTAATGGAGAGTTGAATGAAATAGCCTTTGATACGACGTTTAATTTAGATGCTAATTCGCTGGTAAGAATTTTGAAATACATGTGCTGCCTCCGTTTATATTCTTAAGTTTAAAGGTTAGTATTATTAGCCTGGTGGATAATGTGGATAAAATCCGAATTAACCTTTAAAACACTACTATTTTACCATTTTTTGGTGTTATTTAGAACTGTTGATAAGTGTGGATTATCTCAACAGTGAGCTTTCTATTTCTCTGATTACTTTCTTGTAATCATCATTTGTCTTGATGAGTTTCTCGATTTTTTCGCATGCAGACAATACAGTTGTATGGTCTCTGCCACCGAATTCCTCACCAATCTTCAGATAAGACACATCAAGATGCTTACGGCATAAATACATGGCGATATGTCTTGGCGTAGCCACTTTCTGGGTTCTGGCTTTACCTACTAACAGATTCTTTTCGAGTCCGTAATAATCAATAACAGCATTAATGACATCCTTGATTTTTAATTCATTCTTATTAGGAATGACATTAAGATCATTTTTAAATGCCTCAAGTGCCAGATCCAGATTTATGGTATTGGAATTTGAAAAATTAATAGAATAGAATAATAATCTGTTTAAAGAACCTTCCAGTTTTCTGACATCACTTGAGAAATTGGTTGCCAGGAAGGAAATAACCTCAGGATCAATGGAATTTTCTTCCATTCCCAGTGATTTTATTTTCATTTCCAGGATCTTATAAGCAGTTTCAAATTCAGGTGATGATACAGTTACTGATAATCCCTGTGAGAAACGTGAAACAAGTCTGGCCTCTACATCCTTTATCCGTACCGGAGGACGGTCTGAAGCCAGAATAATCTGCTTTCCATTATCATATAACTCATTAAATACGTTAAAAAAGATTTCCTTTGATTTTTCCTTGCCGGCTAATGTCTGAATATCATCCACAATGAAAACATCCAGTGAGTTAAGCCGGTTCTTATAATCCTCGATTGTCTTGTTCTTAATGGCTTTTCCTACATTGTTAATGTAGTCCATGCAAGGAGTATAAAGAATTTTCCTCTCAGGAAATTTGTTTTTGATGTAATTGCCAATTGCGCATAACAGATGTGTTTTTCCCAGACCTGAATCGCCATAGATAAATAATGGATTGTATGTTTTTCTGCCTGGATTCATAGCTACAGCGAGTGCAGCCATATAAGATTCCTTATTAGATGGACCGACAACAAAGTTTTCAAAGAGATACTGAGGCATGACATTATCTTCCATGCGCGTATTATATACATTCTCAGCAGTCAGTTTACGGTAGGTATCTTCAAGTAAGATACGGCATCTGATATCTTTATTCAAAACCTGTTTTAAAGCATTGTTGATTATGTTCAGATTCTCATTGTCGTTTAAGACATGATAGTGAACAGTGTATTTGACTAATACGGTAGCTTCATTTTCTGTGAGTTCAACTAATTCAGTATCATTATAGAATTCCATGTAGACAATATCACTTCCATCGTTATTGCCATCCAGGGTGGAACGGATCACTTCTTTGACCTTGTCCCAAATATAACTATATGAATACATAATTTTACCCAACCCTTAACGTGTGCAAATATATAATAAAACGAAAAACGGTGGATAGTAAACAGAGAAAATTTTTATCCACATTTTTTAAAAATGAAATTATAAGCATAAACAAAGGGGATTTTGCACTTTTCCACCGTTATCCACAACTTTATTTAGGGGATAAAAAAGTGGAAAAAAGCGGTGGAAAATTCACACGGTGGAAAGTGTTAAAAACTTGTTCCTGAATAACAGAAATTAACATTGTGGAAAACTATAAAATAACCAGTAAATAAAGGCGTTTTTTTATTTTATCCACCTAATTAACAGCGGTGGAAAACAGAGTTTTCCACAGGTGGATATTGTAATAATTATGATATATATGTTAAAATGACTTACCTGAAGATATTTATTTTTACTTATAAAATAAATATATAAAATGGTGGATAACTTTTTAAGGAGAATCCTATCTTGAAACTGTTGCTGAGAAGTATGGTGTTAATACTTCTGTCTGTATTAATGATGACCATCAACTCTGTAGTTGTCTTCGCTGATGAAACTGAAACATCAGAAGAACAGACTAGAGAGGGCTTTATTCTGGGCGACGATGTCAGAATGAGAAATGGTCCGGGATACAGTTATGCACAGGTCAAAATAGGTGGAGAATCATCATATTTCTATGACAAGGAAAGCGTGGTAATTCTTGAAGATTATTATAACTCTGCTGATGAGCTGTGGAGAAAGGTTTCATTTGTCAGAGATGAAACAGAGTACACTGCCTGGGTCAGAGGAGAATACTGTGAAGAAATAATAAATGCCAATGATGCAGAATTTGAAACTCATCTTGAAGAACAGGGATTCCCTGAAACATACAGAGACTATCTGAGATGGCTGCATCAGATCCATCCGAACTGGACCTTCAATTCCTACATGACCGGAATTGACTGGCAGACAGCGGTAAACATGGAATCAAGACTGGGATACAGTCTGGTTGATGGCAGTGATACAAGATTAAGAAGTACAGCTGTCGGTGCATATGATGTAAGCACAGGCAAGTACATTCCATGGGACGGTAATAACTGGTACTGTGCCAACAGCGAAACAGTTGCCTACTACATGGATCCGCGTAACTTCATAAATCAGGTCAGCATATTCTCATTCCTGGACCTGGGATACAAAGAATCAGAAACTCCTGAAGTAATTCAGAAAACCGTTGACGGAACATTCATGTCAGGTGCGGCTCCGTTAAGCGATAAGACATATGCTCAGATCTTCTATGAAGCAGGACAGAACAACAGCATAAGCGGATTATATCTGTCAGTACTGGCCCGCATTGAACAGGGTCAGACAGGATCAGCAGCAGTAACCGGACAGAGTTTCACTTATAATGGTAAGGAATACTCTGGTTTATATAACTTCTTCAATATCGGTGCCGTTAGTGATGCCGAAAACTGGAAATTAGGTCTGGTTTATGCCAATGGCGGTGCAGATGGTGAAAACACAAGTTATAACAGACCGTGGACTTCACCGGAAAAAGCCATTAACGGCGGTGCTGAATGGATAGCCGACGGTTACATCTGTGACGGACAGAATACAATGTACCTTATGAAATTCAATGTTACACCAGAGGGTACATACGGACATCAGTACATGACAAATATCAGAGGCGTTTATTTCAAGAGCGACACAATGTTCTGGTCATATCACGATACAGGCAACACTGAACGGGATCTGACATTCTCAATCCCGGTATTTGAAAACATGCCTGAATATACTGTTT
The DNA here is from genome assembly GCA_017405675.1 of Erysipelotrichaceae bacterium. The sequence goes on along the minus strand of JAFRAB010000003.1, from coordinate 16,387 downwards.
TACCAGGTCAGACATACATACCGCAGAACAAGGATGAACAGGCACCGGCTGACCCGACCATCGAACCGGATCCAACGCCAATAGTACCGGTAGCTTCCGGTGACTTCATTGTTGACCTGGGTGTTAATAATACTGACGGCTTACTGTCAGGCTTCAACATAGGTACAACAGTTGGCGAGATTAAGGAAGTAATAGAATTCGGTAAGAATCTGTTAACCGGCACGGGTGATGGAGAAACTACTGAACCTGCAGAACCGGCATATACAGTAACAATTATGAACGGTGATCAGGTCGTTGGAGATGAAGAACCGATCGGAACAGGATATAAACTTATTGTTGAGGATGAAAACGGAACAAGCACTTACACCGTTATCATTAAGGGAGATACTAACGGTGACGGCAAGATCAGCGTAAAAGACCTGCTGCTTGTTAAGAAGGATATATTGGAAATCGAAAAATTAGAGGGAGAATATCTGTTTGCGGCTTTAGCTGATGGTGAAGAAAGCATCAATCTGAAGTCATATAAGATGATCAAGAAGGATATTCTCGGTATAGAGAGTGTTCCGCAGTAGGAGAACATGATATGAAAAAAATCAGTAGAATACTGTTAATACTGTTATTAACGGTTATTAGTATAGCCAGAGTGAATACTGTAATAGCAGACGATGTAAGCGGAAGTGCTTCTGTTTATGCGTCTGCTTCTTCCGTTCAGGTTGGCAACACTGTTACAGTTACGGTTTCCATCAGCTGCAGCGGCGGATCAATAGCGAAGATCAGATTGAACTATAACTCTGATTATCTGCAGTTCCAGAGTTCAAACGGAGACTTTAACGGCGGAACTTTCCTTATTGATACCAATACCGGAAGCAGCGGTTCACAGAGCTTTACCTTTAAGACCATCGCATCGGGTTCAACAAGTGTTTCCATTTCTGTCATTGAATGGGAATCATACCGGTATTCAAGAGTAAACTATAACAGTTCAGCATCTACGGGAATCAGTATTTATACTCCTTCAGTAACACCTAACCCGCCACGGGGTGGAGGCGGAGGAGGTGGAGGCGGCGGCGGTGGCGGCAGCTACACACCGACACCTGTACGGCCTGTCCTCTCATCTGATGCCTCACTGGCAGAAATCAAACTGGAAAATCTGGAATTCGAACCAAAGTTCTCCAGCAATGTTACTGACTACACCATTTATCTTCCAAAAGGAACCGAAACACTGGACGTTACAGCCAAGGCTTCCAGCGGTAAGGCAACTGTAGGAGAAATAGATAAAACCTTACATGAAGGCTGGAACGAAGTAAAGATAACCTGTACAGCTGAAGATAAGACAACCAAGACATACACCATAAAGGCGTATGTTGAGGAAGTGCCGACAGTCTTCTATGAGCTGAAGGAACGGAAACTGGGTGTTGTTAAGAACCTGGATAAGGTTACAAACGAAAAGTTTGAAAAAGTTGAACAGGAAATAAACGGTGAAACAATTACAGTATTTACCGGCGAATATTTCAAACTCCTGTATTTGGAAAACGAAAACGAAGAAAAAGACTATTATCTGTATGACGATAAGGAAAACAAGATAATAGGATTATATAAACCTTTTGTGTTTGATGGTAAGAATTACCTGATAAACGATGTTGACTATACTGAATTTGTCTATATGGATGATCTGTATGATCAGCAGAAGGTAAAAATCAATGATGAAGAAGTAAACGGATGGGCCTTCAGGGAATCCAATCTGAATGACTTCAAACTGGTATACCTGACTGACGAAAAAGGCGGAAGTCAGTTGTATAAAATGGACACAAAGGAACAGACACTGCAGAGATATGTAATTCCTGAACAGCCTGAACCTTCACTTCTGCCATACATTTATCTATCTGGTTGCGTAGCTGGATTAGTCACCCTGGTATTCGCCCTGGCATTAATGGCGAAAAAGGAAGACTAATTCAGTTTTCTTTCAAAACGAGTTCAATAAATCATCACATTTGAGGAATAAAGTATAAAATGTATTATTGAGGAGGTTTTAATATGTCAGATGAAGAAATGATCAATCATGAGGAAGAAAATACAGCTGATGAAAAACCAACTGCAGACATTCCGGAAGAAAAGACAACAGAAAAATTAAAAGAAGAAACAACAACTGAGGAATCAGTAAAAGCAGCAGAAGAACCGGTAAACAAAGAACCTGAAAACAAGCCGGTATATGATCATGTTTTTGTGGTCGATGCCAGAGAAGAAACCAAAGAGGAAAAAACGGAACCGGAGTTAATTCAGCCTGAAGAAACTGAAATGAACGATGTTAAGTCAAAATATGAGCAGCGGACGGTAAATCAGGCACTTGCTCAGCCGGACAGGGGCAACTCATGGCGTAATCTGTTTATTGCCTTGTTAGCGTTATTAACCATAGGCTTAAGCGTAGGCGGCAGCTATCTGGTAACCAGTAAACTGATTAAGGAAAGCCGTGAAAGAATAGTTGTATACGAAGGGGTAGAAACAACAGGTGTAACCCTGACAACCAGCGACCTTTCACCGGTAGTAGCAAGCATAGAAGATTCCGTAGTCGAAGTATATACTGAACGGGTCCAATACAGCATGTTCTATGGCGAATATGTAACAAGCGGTGCCGGAAGCGGAGTAATCTATACAGAAGACGGTTACATTGTAACCAACAACCATGTCATCAGTAATGCCAGAAACATCAACGTCAAACTGCATGACGGAACAGAATATAAAGCTACCTTAGTAGCTACAGATGAAGAAACAGACCTGGCAGTACTGAAAATTGATGCCAGCGGCTTATTACCGGCTGTCCTTGGGGATTCTGAAAAACTGAAAGTCGGTGAAACCGTAATTGCCATCGGTAACCCTTTAGGAACATTAGGCGGAACCGTAACAACCGGTATTGTCAGTGCCCTGAGCCGTGAAATCACAGTACAGAATCAGAAGATGACGCTGTTACAGACCAATACAGCGATCAACCCGGGTAATTCAGGCGGTGGCTTATTCAACACCTCAGGTGAACTGATTGCTGTCGTTAATGCCAAGAGTGCCGGTGAAGATGTTGAAGGAATCGGTTTTGCCATTCCGGTAAACGTCGTCAAAGGAGTTGTACAGGATCTGATCCTCAACGGTTATGTAAAAGGCAGACCAAGCATTGGTATCAAATGCGTCAGCATTGAAAGCAGAAGATACATGAGCTACTACAATGTCAGCTCATACGGCGTATATGTTGACGAAGTAACCAGTCAGAGTGCCATGACTGCCGGATTAAGAAGCGGAGACCTGATTATCGGAATCGATGATCACGAAATCTCTTCCTATACCGAAATGAAGTATTATCTCACTGAGTACAAAGCCGGAGACATGGTTAAGCTTACCGTGTTAAGAGGCGATGAAAAAGTAGTTCTTGACGTAGCTTTAGTCGAAAAGAAGACAAATTAAGAGACGCGGATCAAACCGCGTTTTTTTTATATTATACTAATTGATATAAGCGGTTAGAAATGGTATTCTAATCTGCTGAACAGCAGGGAGGGGCTTATATATGCAGAACTATAACTATCATACGCACACCTTCAGATGCGGACACGCTAAGGGAAAGGATGAAGAATACATCAAGGCTGCCATCAAAGCCGGATATAAAACACTGGGATTTTCCGATCATGCACCATATAAGCACCTGCGTCTTGATTGGGCCAGAATGAGCTGGGACAAGCTGGAAGATTACATCAGCAGCATTTCAGCCTTAAAGGAAAAGTATAAGGATCAGATCGATATCCGTATCGGTCTGGAAACCGAATACTATCCTGAATTCCTGGATGAAAAGAAAGAATTAAAAGAGAAAGTTGAGTATCTGATATTCGGTCAGCATTTCCCTGAACCAATGAGCAGAAGCAGTTACTTCAATGTAAACACTGATGAAGAGATAATGGTTTATGCCGAAAGCGTATGCCGCGGCATGGAAACAGGGCTGTTCACATACTTACGGCATCCTGATCTCTACATGTACAAACAGCCTGAATTCAACGAAACCTGCCGCAGGGCAGCCAGAATGATAGCTGAAAAAGCTGTAGAAACAAATATGCCTCTGGAAGTAAATCTTAACGGTGTCATGAGAGGAAAAGTAAAGTTCCCTACCGGATACCATTATGGTTACCCGCACAGAGAATTCTGGGAGATAATGTCCGAATATCCGGTCAGATGTCTCTTTGGGGTAGATGCTCACAAACCTGAAAGTCTGCTCAACATGCAGGCTGTAAAAGACGGCGAAGAAGAACTCGCCGGACTGAATCTTAATTTCATTTCTGAACCGTTCATATAAAAAACAGCTGCCATCAGGCAGCTGTTAGTTTATCTTAAGATCAAATTCTTCCGGCATGAAGCGCGGACATACATTTTCCTTGGTGGAAATAACAGATGAAGCAAGTCTGGTACCAATACGGCAGGCTTCATCCAGAGTCTTGCCGTAAGTTAAGCCAATGGCAACACCGGCAAAGAAACTGTCTCCGGCACCTGTAGTATCCAGAACATCAACTTTCTGTGGAGGTATGACGCCATATTCACCGTCAAGTGAGGCATAAACGGCACCAAGTTCACCCATGGTAACGACCATTTTAGGGATCTGAGCCATCTTGATACGCTGTGAAAGCAGTTCGCTCATTTCTTCCATGGTCGTAGCTTTATAATCTTCTGAGAACAGAAGTCCGGCTTCCTGGTCATTGCAGACAAGGCAGCTGGTCCTTTTTATAAGGTCTCTTCTTTCCATGGCAATTGACATATTGGAAACGACAGCATATACATCCTTATGGTATTTCTCAGCTAAAGCGAATATTTTCTTCAGCAGTGGAACTTCCATGTCTATTTCCACAACGATACTGTCAGCGTTCGCAAAAATCTCGTCACCCTTTTCATCTAATACAGTTTCCAGGGCATCAAGTTCAGGTCTTTTGGAGATGGAAGCCACAACATCACCGTTATTGTCAAATACGGCCAGCCAGGTACCCAATCCGTTTTCGTTACGGACTATGTAACTGGTATTAACGTTGTGCTTGTTCAGTTTTTCGATAACATCACTGCTGGTGCCGCTGTAGTCCAGCACAGTGATGAAAGTAGGTTTAAGTTCGACATTGGCGATATCTTCAACGACATTACGTGAAACGCCGCCGTGTACCTGAATGACCTTGCCGACATTACGTCCGGCAGGAATATACTGGGCATCAGGATAGCCTTTGATATCGACAAATGTAGCGCCAAATACGACAATTCCCATAAACAAACCCCCGAATATAGATATATATTACACAAACTGACTGTTAAATTAAAGAAGAACAGATAAAGAAATTGGTATGATATAATGAATAAAAGAGAGAAAACAATTCTGAATAATAACAACTATAGCGGAGGTGGTATAAATGCCATTGAATCTTTTCGGAAACAAGGAAACACATAAGATCAGCTATGACGGCAATAAAGCGCTCTTTGAAAACGCCCAGGATGAATATCCGGAGTACAGCAAGGTCAGGCTTACTCTTCTGGCGAAACCGGATACCATTTATGAAGTCAGAAAAGACAAATATGAAATTCAGCCGGTAAAAAGAAGCGCTGACAGGCTGACATATGAATTCACAATGCCGAGACGTGATGTAAGGATACAGGTCAAAAAAACATATAAGAATAAAGACGAACTGCTGCTGTTTGAATACTACACAAGAATAACTGGCACACCAATACCTCGTCCGTATTATCAGATCCAAGTATATCAGATGGCAGATGGACTTTTAAAAATAAAGGAAACCGTGGAAGGCGGCAGCAATGATCAGGTAATAAAAACTTATGTTATTTCCGGGGAAATGAAGCAGGAAATAAAAAATCTGATCAGACAGTATGACCTTGAAGGCTGGAATTCAATGGAAAACGCTGAATGCATTGACGGCAAAGCCGAATACTTCCGTTATCTTGAAGACAATACATACATAACGGTGAGCGTTAATAAGATGCCTGAGGATGGGCAGAAAATACTGGGAACCATAGCCAATACCTTAAGGAAATACATGAAATGAAAAAAGATCCGGAAAAGCCGGATCTTAATCAATAAACGGGAAATATCAGAAATTCTGATATTTTTCTTTTATGGCAGTAACAATATCTAGCAGTGTATCCGTATTTACCTTGGTTACCTCACGGTCATAAGTCATTAAACCGTTAACTTCGTCCTCAACATCAGAGACCTGTGTGTAAATACTGCCTGCCAGTCCTTTATCAATATTATTGAGAATATCTCTGGTAAACAGAACTTTAAGACTATCATTAAGACTGTCGAGATCCTTTATCCGCTTATAACCATAGGTCTGCTTGTCGTTATAACAGTGATCATAGAGCTTAAGAGTATAGCCGCCGAATTCAGAAAGATAGTACAGTCTGTCATCGTTGAATTTCTTCATGTTGACGGCTTTGAAGTAAAGATGCTTACTGTTGATGTCACCAAAATGCTGATCATGCCAGCCGCTGGCAGGTTCAATTATTCTGGTGTTATCCAGAGTTAACAGGTAATCATAAACCTTCTTACTGTCAAACTGGCCCCAGCCCTCATTGAACGGAGTCCATAATACCAATGAAGGAACATTATAGAGTTCTTCAACCAGTCTCTTAAGACCGGTATAGTACATTTCCCTGCCTCTGGCGTCTTCGCGGGCAAAGAGCTTGTAGTTTTTTTCCGTATCATCAAGATGAACCGGAAGAACTGAAGAAATCAGAGTTGTGTAATTACTGTATGTACCGCCGCCATTGATCATGTCCTGGAAAACCAGCATGCCTAAGCGGTCACAGTGATAATACCAGCGTCTGGATTCAAGCTTGATATGCTTTCTTAAGGCGTTAAAGCCTCTTTCCTTACAGACAGTAATATCATGAATCAGAGCTTCATCACTTGGTGCTGTATATAAGCCGTCTGACCAGTACCCCTGATCAAGAAGGCCATTCGGGAAATATGGCTTACCGTTAAGGAAGAATCTCTTACGTTTATCCTTAGCTGTTTTGATCTCAAACTTACGGAAAGCAAAGTAACTCTTAACTACATCGTCTCCATTTGTAAGCTTAAGATCATATAAAACAGGATCTTCCGGTGACCAAGGCTTAACATCATCAAAATAGACAGTTACCTTGTTTTCTTTGGAAACAACAGATTCAACAGGGATATCATTAATAAAGATCTCTGCATTAACTTCCAGAGCATTGTTTTTGTCAAACTCCAGAGTAAGTGACTTATCAAACAGATCCGGAGTAATTTTTACTCCTTTTAAATAGCTTTCAGGCACGGATTCAAGCCAGACGGTCTGCCAGATGCCGGATTGCGGTGTATACCAGATACCGCCGCGTTTGAATTTCTGCTTGCCTCTTTCAAAATAGCTGGTATCGGAAAAATCCCTGACTTTAACAATAAGTTCATTAACCTCGGCGAGATACTCCGTTATGTCAAAGCTGAAAGCATAGTATCCACCGTCGTTACGGCCCGCAAAATGTCCGTTAACATATACTTCCGCGATCTGGTCAACAGCTTCAAAGTTAAGAAGTACCCTTCCTTTGTTAAAACCTTTTTCCAGAGTGAATTTTCTTTTGTACCACAGATATTCATCAGGTTTCAGTATACGGTTAACCCCTGATAACAGCGTCTCCGGTGAAAAAGGAACCAGAATATCCTGATCAAAACTGTCAGGTTTTCTGTCTTCAGCCGTAAAGGCACATTTCCAGTATCCGTTAAGATTCAGGTAGGAATCACGCTGAAACTGCGGACGCGGATATAAAGGTAAAGGAGTCTCAGCTGCACTGTCGCTCCATCTGGTTTTCATTAATCTGATCATATTGTTACCTGCCTGTTTATAAGTATATTATACAGCAGGCAAAGGTCAGGTCTGCTATAATTTAAGTAATGAAAATACTGCTTGTCATTCTGTTGTTAATGATGAACGGATGCAGCCGAAAACCGGATCCTCTTGTTTATGAGGAAGCCAAAAAGCATACCCATACTGCCGAAGAAAAAATAGAGATTACGGAAAAAGACATTAATACATTCAATGAAAATGCCAATATCGGTATGGATAATGAAATTGCTCAGGCTATCGCTGCATGTTTTTATCATGACTATGGTAGAAACATCTCTTCAAGTCTGCCTGATTTTTCACTTATAATGAACGGCAAGTCTCTGGAAGACTGTCTCTACATAGCTGAAAAGAGATATAAGTATAAACTTGTAGAGTACAGAAGAGAGACCATTGAATCTCTGCTCGATTACTACCGCTGCCGTAACAGGCTGATGGAATACAAAGACTATAACCGCATTATTCCGTGTGAATACGATAATCTTGATGTTTCACTTGATACCCCGGAAGCAGCTGAGATATGGGAGAAATACCGTACCATTGGCGGTGGAAACGGCTTCTATTATGTAAACATCCGCAGATACTGGCAATGTACGACCTTTGCCTGGGCCCGTTTCTATGAAGTATACGGTTATGACAGCGGGGCTGTAGGAGACGGCTGCTTCCATGCGATAGAAGTTGTAAGAGCTCACCCTACTCGTTTCGTGATCTCAACTATCCCGGCTCCCGGTGCTACCTTCTCCAAATGGCTGACCGAAACAAATCACGCCGGACATACCGGCTTTGTGGAAGCGGTTGAAGGAGATTACATGTGGATCTCCGAAGGAAACTATGACAGTGCCGGCGGTATACGCTTCAATTACAAAGTCAAAATCAGCGATTTCAGCAAACGTTACCCAAACACAATATATGCAGTACCGATAAAGTATTAAAAAAAGCCGCTTAATCAGCGGCTTTAATTGTCTAATCAGGTAATCCTTCAGAATCAAGAGGAATTTCTTTTATTACAGTTTTTCCGTCTACTTCCTTAGCCAGATAAAGCGTTGGTTCGCGTTCATCGCTGGCATATACAAACGGGAATGTACAGTTGGTAGCTACTCCAAAGGTGCCTTTCTTGTCCAGAACGATCAGTGAAATGTGACGGCAGTCTTCAATTCGGCCGGTAAATTCATCCAGGGTTTCCTGTGCAGCTTCCATGGCTGTTTTACCAAGTGACATTTTATAGACAGCCTTGAAGCTTAATACACCTTTAATGATGTCTTCACCAACACCGGTTGCGGCAGCCCCGCCCAGATCGGAATCAGCGTAATATCCGCTGCCTACTACCGGGGAATCACCAAGGCGGCCGTGGTGTTTCATAAACAGACCGCTGGTGCTGACAGCCGTACATATGGAATCGTTTATATCCTTAGCTATATAACAGACCGTATCGTGACCGTCATAGCTGGTCAGTTTCTTTATTTTGCCTTTGGCGTCCAGATATTTCTGATAGGAAGACTCAGTCAGATTGTTTCTTTCTTCAAATCCGTTTTCACGGGCATACTGCCGTGCTCCTTCCCCTACCAGGAAATTGCTGTCTTCACATTCTGAAAGCTTACGGGCTATGCGGATCGGAGAACGGAAACCTTCAAGACAGCCAACGGCGCCGAATTTCAGGGTATCGCCATCCATGAAGCCGCTGTCAAGAGTAACATGTCCATCCCTGTCAGGCAGTCCGCTGTAGCCAACGGAACTGTGACCGGGGTCATCTTCAGTAATGCTGGCCCCTTCAATAACGGCGTCAGCGGCTTTACTGCCGGCTTTCAGCATTTCAGCAGCTTTTACATTTCCGGGATATGACATCTGCCAGGTTGAGATAACAGCCCATTTCATATTGTTTCCTCCCTGTCATAAACACATTTTCCATTAACAAATGTTTTATTGATCTTTATATCATGCAGATTGAATCTGTCTTCTTCAAACAGATTTCTGTCCAGAATAACAAAATCTCCGTAGTACCCTTCTTTTATTCTGCCCTTTACATCCTCTTCAAACGAAGCCACAGCCCCATTACAGGTAAAGCTGTCAATTGCTTCTTTTACGGTGAAGGCTTCTTCAGGAAGATAAGGACCGGTCTTATCAAGTGAACATCTGGTTACAGCACATTCCATGCCTTTCATTACATCTGGCATTTCAACCGGAGCATCGGAACCGTTTGATACGGTTACCCCTTTTTTCATCAGGGTTTTCCAGCTGTAGCTGGACTGTGCCAGCTGTTTACCGGCTCTCCGGGCAACAATGTGATTGTCATAATCCAGGAAGACAGACTGAGCATATACATGCAGATTCAGTCTCCGTATTCTTTCCAGCTGGTCAGGACGGGAGATCTGGCAGTGAACGATACCGTGACGGTGATCGTTGCGCTGATTATCCTTAAGCGCCATTTCGATGGCATCAAGAACCTGATCCAGGCATCTGTCACCAATGGCATGAACCGCGACCTGCATGTTATTTCGGTTGGCGCAGGATACCATTTCGTTCATATGAGAATCAGAGAACAGCGGGAAACCGCAGGTTGTCGGATCGTCAGCATATGGTCTGCTTAACCAGGCAGTACGTCCGCCCAGAGAACCGTCTCCCAGCATTTTTAATGGTCCGATCCTGTACATAGCTGTACCGGTTCCTGTTATGTTCCCTTCAGAAATAAACTGTTCAAATAAGGCAAGATCAGTAAAGTTAGCCTGCTGGTTTACACGAACAGACAGAAAGCCTTCTTCTTCCAGTTCTCTGTATGCTTCATTTATGACCTGATAAGGCAGTTCACGGAATACACAGTAATCATCAGTCTGTGAACTGGTTATTCCATAACTGTTAAGAGCTTTACAGGAAGCCTTTATCAGCTCTTTAATTTGTTTTTTATCAGGCAAAGGTACCTTTTTACTTAATAGTTCAATGGCATTATCAAAGAAAAGCCCATTTAATACACCGTTCTCTTTGCCAATAGCCCCGCCTTCCGGCGCTACAACATCATCCGTAATGCCGGCAACATCCAGGGCTTTGGAGTTAACAACACAGCAGTGTCCGCAGGCTCTTGTCAGCATCACCGGTATGTCATCAACGATCCGGTCAATATCATATCGGGTTGGCATTCTGCTGACATCAGAGAAATAATCCTGATTCCAGCCCCTGCCTTTGAGCCATGAACCTTTAAGATCGTGTTCTTCACGGAAACTCCTTACATAGGAAAGAAGCTCCCGCAGTGAGGTGGTATGTTCGTCAAGTCGTGCCATGCTGAGATACTGACCGTAGTTAAGAAGATGCATGTGTGAGTCATTAAATCCGGCACAAACAAACTTACCCTTCAGATCAACTGAGCAGTCAGCTAACGATAAAGCTGTACTGTCGTTTCCACAGTACACAAAAGTTCTGTTTTCGATAACGAAAGCCGAACACATGGAATCTCCGGTATATACGATACCGTTATAATAAGCAGTTTTCATGTTTCTATTATAATTCAGATAACCAAATAGTAATAGCGGATTACTTCAGCCAGGAAAAACAGCAGAACCGGTCAATTAAGTAATGGAAGCTGGTATGCTGATAAGGTTTATTATTGGGACTGTTGTGGGCAGTTTTATAAATGTAATGGTAATAAGAGGACAGCGAAATGAAGATTTCGTATGGTCAAGATCAAAGTGTCCATACTGTGATCATGTTCTTGAATGGCACGACATGATACCCCTCTTCAGTTATCTGTTTCTGAAAGGAAAATGCCGTTATTGCGGAAAACGCATATCAACAAGGTACCTTTTTACAGAAATAATAGGCGGAATACTGGGCATATTAAGTAAAAACCCTTTTGATTTCCTGATTTTCATGGATCTTTTTGCGATAGCTCTGTATGATCATGACACCATGGAGATCAAAGACAGCTATATCATATTCCTGTTCTGTATAGCCTTCTTGTCCTTTGATAAAACACATATTAATGAACACATGATCGGAGCTTTCATAATCAGTGTACCCATGCTGATAATAGCGTTACTGTTTAAGGGGTTTGGCGGCGGAGATATCAAGCTCATGGCGGTGTGCGGTTTCTGGCTGGGAACTGAAAGAATAGCATTGAGCTTTCTTATAAGCTGTCTTTCTGCCAGCATATATTCCTTAATTAAGATAGCGGGAAAGAAACAGACAACGAAAGACCGCATTCCTTTTGCGCCTTTTCTATCGTTCGGCATAATTACAGGATATCTGTATGGTTTCAGATTAATAGATTTTTATGAAACACTTTTTTAAAACGTTGTATAATTAAGACAAGAATTTAACAGATAAATAATATCGGACGGGAGGAAACACAATGGACGAAATCAAAAAAGTAGAAGAGGCTGTTGAAGAAAAAGCCGAAGAAGTAGCCGAAAAAGCTGCAGAAGTAAAAGAAGCTGTCGAAGAAAAGGTTGCTGAGGTTAAGGAAGCAGTTGAAGAAAAAGTTGAAACAGTAGAAGAGAAGGCGGAAGAAATTAAGGAAGCTGTTGAGGAAAAGGCGGAAGAAATTAAGGAAAATACCGCAGAAGCAATCGCAGCTAAGAACGAAGAAATCAAGCAGCGGATCGACGAAATGACTAAGGAAACAGAAGAAGCAGCTGAAAAGGTTGAACGGGCTTACGGTACAGGTCGCAGTAAAATTGACCGGATCAGAAACGAAAAGATCGAACTGAAGCTTGAAAGTTCCGAAACTTATATCAAAGCCAGAGAAGAAGTAAAGAAGAAATACGAAAAAGACGGCATTACCTTAAAGGCTCAGATAGAGGAAGAAGCTGAAAAAGCTAAGGAAAAAGTTGAAGAAGCAGGCGAAAAGTTCAAGGAAAGCAAAGCCGGAAAAGCCATTTTAGGCGATGACGGCAAGCTGGGAAAAGACGATCTTTCAAGAGCTGCCGACACAATCAAGGAATCTGCTGAAAAAGCAGCTGACAAGTTCAGAGAAACAAAAGTCGGTAAGGAGATCCTTGGTGAAGATGGAAGACTCGACAAGGAAGATGTTGAACGCATGGCTAAGAAGGCAGAAGAAGCCGGCAAGAAAGCTATTGACAAGATAAAGGGCTTATTCAAAAAATAAAGACAAAGGGGTGAGTAATCACTCCTTTTAATTCAATGGTTCTGATTGTATAATTCAAGTAAGAAAGAGGCGACCTTTATGAACCCACTGGACAGATTCAAGATTTTATTCAGAAGAGTAAAAAACGGCAGTTTCAAGAAAATGAAGTATTTCGCAGATGAAATACAGCAGGAAAACGGTAAAAACGCCTATTTGACCATGGCTGACATGTGCTGGTGCGCTGTCAGATACGGCATAGGCTATCAGGAATACAAGGGCTATGGCTTTACTGACAAGAAAGGCAGCATCAGAAAGACATTCATGACAGTCAATAACAACGTTGCCTTGACCAGAGAAGCCAACAGAAGAGAACTTTATCCTGTTCTGGAAGACAAAGGACTCTTTTTAAAGACATTCAGTGCTTTCATCGACAGAGACTGGCTTGATACCAGAGAGTGCAGCAGAGAGGATTTCGTGAACTTTGTTGCCAGACACGACACTTTCTTTGTCAAGCCTATCAATCTTTCAGGCGGTAACGGTATCAGCAAGGTCGATTCCTCACGCATTGATGCCGGCAAGTACTTTGATCTGATAACCAAGAACCATGAAGAGTACATCATAGAGGAAGCCATAATACAGCATCCTGAGATGAACAGAGTCAATCCAAACTCTGTAAACACCTTAAGAATAGTAACCCTTCTAAAAGACGGCAAACCGCAGTACCTGTATACTGTATTAAGAGCCGGTCAGGGTACGGCCGTAGTCGATAATGCCGGCAGCGGCGGGGTTTATACCTTTGTTGATAATGACGGTGTATGCCGTTTCCCGTTCTATGATGAAAAGAAGGGTCTGACATATGACGTTCATCCGACAACCAAAACACCAATCATCGGATTCAAAATTCCTATGTTTGAAGAAGCTGTTGAATACGTTAAAAAGGCAGCTCTTGTAGAACCGGGATTAGGTTACATAGGCTGGGATGTCGCTATTACTGAGAAAGGACCTACCCTGGTTGAGGGTAACCTGATACCGGGATTCGACATGGCTCAGAACTCCCTGTGGCACCCTGATGGCAAAGGAATATTGCCGATGATGGAAGAAGCCTGGGGCGGTCCGTTACCAAGATAAGAGGCGTATTATAAATTAATATATAGTTTTTATTATATTGACTTTACTATTTCCATTATGTAAAATGTAAAAGCAATTGTTCTAATATAGAAAAACTTGGAGGTAATTATTAATGAAAAGAACATATCAGCCAAGCAAGAGAAAACATCGGAGAAGACACGGCTTCAGAGCTCGTATGTCAACACCAGGCGGACGTAACGTATTAGCACGCAGACGTGCAAAAGGTAGAAAAGTATTATCTGCATAAGAAAGTTGCCTTTGGCAGCTTTTTTCTTTATATTTAGCTTATGAAAAGAAGATTCAGAGTAACAAGGAACGAAGACTTCCAGGAGATCATCAAAAAGGGCGGTTCCTTTGCCGGAAGAAACTTCGTGGTTTATTACTACAGGCCAATGGCTGTTACCAATGACCGTGCCGGAATATCCGTCAGCAAGAAAATTGGTAATGCTGTAGTCAGAAACAAGGTGAAAAGACAGGTAAGAATGATGATAACCGAAATCACCGATTTTCAGCGTGGATTTGACTCTGTTGTCATCGTAAGGAAGAACTATCTGAGCAACGACTACCGGACCAACAAAAAAGAATTGAATAAGCTATATGAAAAAGTTTATAATAACTTAGACGCACTTATCGGAGGAATGTAAAAATGAAGAAAATCTTAAGCAATAAGAAATTTTGGATACTTATCTGCGTTTTCGGCTTATTACTGTTATCAGGCTGCCAGAGAAACACAGATGCCCAGGGTAACGTATTGCCAGAAAGAATTATATATCTGAGTACTCCATGGACAGCAATGTTAAATGAAAGCATTTTAACAGCTATCCTGGTATATCCGCTGGCTCAGCTTATTAACTTTATCGGCGGAGTCACCGGCAGCGGTGTTTTAGGTGTTGTTATTACTACTCTGTTGTACAACGCCCTGACAATGGTACTGTCAATCAAATCAACAGTCAGTCAGCAGAAAATGCAGATGATTCAGCCTGAGCTTAACAAGATCCAGGCTAAATACGAAGGCAAGACAGACGACAATTCCAGAATGCAGATGTATCAGGAACAGCAGGCCTTAATGAATAAGTACGGGGTAAATCCGATGGCTTCATTAGGAACTGTATTCCTGTCTTTCCCTATCATGATCGCCATGTTCTATGCTGCTCAGAGAGCAGACGTTGTTGTTAACGGAACCTTCCTGGGTGTTCCTCTGCAGAAGACTCCATGGGACGGCTTCACAAACATCAAGGAATACTGGCCTCTGATCATCATCTTTGTATTCATGGTTATCATGCAGTTCGGTTCATCCTTGCTGCCGCAGTATCTTGCCAACAAGAGAAGAAAGAGCCAGAAAAACTACAAGGCATACGCCGATGACGGATCAGCCAACAACAGTCAGATGAATACCATGATGTATTCAATGATCCTGATGGTTGTCATCTTAGGTATCAGATGGCCAAGCGCCATGTCCGTATACTGGGCTGTATCTTCATTTGCCAACATCATCAAGACTCTCTTTATTCAGAGGAGGTATATAGACAATGCAGAGATTTGAAGCTAAATCAGTAGACGAAGCTTTGAAACAGGCCTGCAGCGCCAAGGGCGTTTCCCTCGAAGAACTGAAATACTATGTAATAGAGGAAAAACCGGGCG
This sequence comes from Erysipelotrichaceae bacterium, assembly GCA_017405675.1. The sequence goes on along the minus strand of JAFRAB010000003.1, from coordinate 673 downwards.
GATTATTCGGAATCGGTAGTAAAGGAATAATTGAAGCCTTCACATATAACGATGTACGGCAGTTCATTGAAGAATACATTACTACATATTTCAATAATATCAACATGCCTGTTGAAGTAATCGTCAACAGAGAAGAAGACAATGTCTTCAAAATCGTCATTAATGCCAAGAACAACGCCATCCTGATCGGTAAGAACGGTCAGACCCTGGAAGCAATCAAGACAATTGTAAATGCAGCAGCTAACGCTACATTCAAATGTCACATTCACATGAGTGTTGACGTTAACGGCTACAAGGAAGAAAGATACGAAAAACTGAAACAGACAGTTGAAAGAATTGCCAAGACAGTTGTTAAGACAAAGGTATCTGCCAGATTAGGTGATCTGACAAGCGATGAAAGAAAGATAGTCCATCAGCATCTGAGCGATATGCCTCATGTCAGAACCGAAAGCGAAGGCGAAGGCAATAACAGAAGACTAAAGATCATCTATGTAGAAAACAAGAAATGATGCATGAAGATGCATCTTTTTTGTAGGAAAAAAGCCCACTGTCAGCAATTAAGTAATAGGAGCAATCATGTTGGCAGTAAAAAATCTACATAAAAGTTACGGGAAAAAGGAAATACTTAAGGGCATAAGTTTCATGGCCAGCAAAGGACAGATTGTTTCCCTGC
>JAFRAB010000036.1 GCA_017405675.1 Erysipelotrichaceae bacterium | reverse complement strand
TCAAAAGATGATAAATATGCCTGTGCCTTTACTGATAGAATTGTTGCAGAAAGCCATGATACAGATGAATGGTATGAATACTTTGAGGATGTAGCTTCGTTGCTCGACCATCCAAAGTCATTGGTAAGAAATCGAGCTTTGCATATCCTTGCGGCAAACGCACAGTGGGATGAAGAAAACCGGTTCGATCTCATCCTGCCGGATTATCTGAAACACATCACCGATGAAAAGCCCACCACCGCCCGACAATGCGTGAAGGCACTTGCTCAAGTGGGACTGGCAAGGCCGCAGTATATCCCGCAAATTCTGTCAGCACTGCGCAGTGCTGATTTGTCCAAATACAAAGACAGTATGCGTCCGCTGATTGAAAGGGACATAGAAGAAACGGAAAAGATACTGATAAATTCAAGTTTGTCGGTGTGAAGACAAGTGGGGTTAAAAAGTGGGGTTAGTAATAGGTAACCATAGAAAAACACTGTAAAATAAGCACTTTTTGAATGTATGGTATCGAGAAGTGTATGCTCCACCATAGAAAATACAGAGGTCGAAGGACCTCTTTTTTGTTGTATCACATGTTATAATAATCTCGATAAATCAGAAGTTAACGGAGATAACATATGAAACACATTATAACAATTCAACATACCCAATCAGTTCATCATACCAATGGAATGGTCGGGTCATGGACAGACTGGGATCTGACAGAATTTGGAAAAAAGCAGGCAGATAATATCGGAAGGAAACTGAAAAAAGAATTTGAAGGTAAAAAAGTCGTTATTTATTCTTCTGATCTTAAACGTGCGCAACAGACAGCAGAAGCTATCGCAAAGTATCTTGGAATAGAACCGGTCTTCAGGCAGGAACTTAGAGAAAGAAACCTCGGAAAGTGTTGTGGCAAGTCCGTTCAATGGCTTCGTGAAAACATTGAGCATCCCGAGAAAACCGTTGATGACAGATTATTTTCCGATTCCGAGAGCAGACGCGATGCCTGGAATCGTCTTTGGCCGTTTTTTAAGGAAGTGATGGCGAGTGATGAAGAGAATGTCATCATAGTCTCCCATGGGGATCTTCTGAGTATATGGAATGCCATGTACATAGGACTTCCTATTGAATCCTATTATGAAGTGGATATACATGGTCCGGCAGGAGGAGTATCTCATATGATCGTTGGCGATGATGGAAAACATCGTGTAAGACATATAAATGACATGTCATATATTATATAGGTGCCAGAAAAATGAGACAGGTCAGGAAATAGAAATAAATCTGAAAATGTGAGGGAAATGAAGTATATAATCAGGCAGGCTACAGCGACCGACGAAAAAAGAATATGCGAATTATATAGGGAAATGCTTCAGACGATATACCACACAGAAGAAGCTGAAGGATACAAAGCAGGAGATCTGGATAAATTCTGGACCAGTGATGAAGACAGAATTTTTGTTGCCAAGGATAAAACTGTCATCGGGTTTCTGTCTGTTGAGGTTTATCACGAAAATGAAGATTACATCTATCTCAATGATTTTGCGGTGACAAAAGAATACAGAAACAAAGGCATCGGTTCAGCACTCCTGAAAGCTGCAGAATCATACGCGAGAGAGATCAATATGCTTAAGATATGCCTGCATGTTGAGAAGACGAATCTCTCCGCACTTCATTTCTATGAGAATTCGGGTTATGCGATATACAGAGATGATGGACACAGGCTTCTGATGAATAAAGAACTATCACCAGAGTGACAGATATATTTCAGCTTATGGAGGAACAGTTATGATCATTCGTGAATTTGAATTTACACTAAAAGATGGAAGAAAAGCCCTGATAAGAAGTCCGAAGGAAGAAGATATTCAGGGGATGCTTGATTATTTGTATAAATCAGCGGAAGAGACCGATTTTGTTCTCCGATATCCTGAAGAATGCAGCAGATACACCGTGGAAGGTGAGAAAGAGCTGTTTGAAAGAATCAACAGTTCTGAAACCGAGGCGATGCTTGTTTGCATCGTGGAAGGAAAAGTTGCAGGTAACTGTCAGATTACATGGAATAACAGAATTAAGACAAGGCATCGTGCCAGTGTTGCGATCGCATTGCTTAAGGAGTATTGGAACCAGGGAATAGGGACGAGACTCTTCCAGGAACTTATCAAAATTGCGGAGAATAATGAAAATATACTTCAAATGGAACTGGAGTTTATTGAAGGGAACACCCGAGCCAGAGCCCTGTATGAGAAAATGGGTTTCAGGATAACCGGGGTCGGTATCAACGCGGTACGTTTGAAAGACGGAACATTACTGAATGAGTATCATATGATTCGAGAGATAAAAAGATAAATTCAAATTTGTCGTTGAGATGATAAGTGGGGTTAAAAAGCAGGGTTATTAATAAACAATCATCGAAAAACATTGTAAAATCAACACTTTTTGAATGTATGATATCGAGAATTGTATGCTTCACCATATTAAAAACAAAAGGCTGAAAAGCCCTTTTGTGGTGTTAATATGCTATGGAACTTGTAATATAATAACAATATAAGGAGGTAAAAGGAACGAATCGAATAAAGAAGTTGGGAAAATATCAGAAAGCAATTCTGTTAGCATTGATAACAATAATCGCGGTATTTACTGTTATATATGCTGTTACGATCTCAAGAGTAGGATATCTGTATCATGAAACTATCTTTGTTCCTGAAAAGGTAAATGGGGCAATTATTTACTCTGCAAACTACCTTGGAAACAAATGCAGGTTTATTGTGTCTGACGATGATTCGATAGTGTTTGAAACAGCCAGCTCAAAATATGGCCCATATTATTTCAGAGAAGATCCAACTGCGATACCAACTGGCAGTGGTTTTGCAGATATTATGAAAGGACTGGAAGTTAAATACGATAATAAAGTCATTTTCCGTGGCGGCGTAGTAAAGGCAAGTGATAGACAATACTGGGTCTACAATGAAGATGGTACACTGGCAGATAAAAGTTCTCCACTTGATGGAGACCATGAAGTCATAGTAGATGGCAATGGAAAGGTGATTGATAGAAATACATTATTTGTCTGTGGAATAACTGATCTGATGCTTGGCCCTGAGTTGACGCATTTAGGATCATGGCTGGCATGGTTTGGCAATGTTGTATACTGTGCTATCATAGCAGCCAGCGTTATTTACGTAGACGAATTATTCCGTTGGAATCTGTCGTTCAAAATAAAAAACTATGATAAGGTAGAACCTGCTGATTGGGAAATAACAGGCCGCTATTTTGCCTGGGCAGCTTTTACAATAATGGCAGTATACCTGTTCATGTTGGGACTAAAACCTTAATAATATCATCAGAGTTTTTTTTGATACAGTATTTATGAAAACAGGGTTAGTGTCAGTCAGCTTCACAAAAATTTTGAGTAAATGTATCACGGGAAGACTGCATCATCAATAAACATAACGAAGTCAGATAACCTCTTTTAGTTGAAGCATATGATATAATGGTTTTAACAATCCGTACAATAATTGGAGTAACAAAATGACAGAAGAAAATAAAAAAACAATACACATTGCTCAGCGTGATGACTGGAAAAATGAACCAATGCCTGAAGAGCATGAAACTTTTGTGCTTAACAGGTCTTTTAGCGATGAAGAAATGGCTGCACTTCATTGTGGCAATGTTCCACAGGCTATGGAGGATAAGTGGTTCTGGTATATGGAAGATTCAACTCTTTGGGCACATCGCAGCTGGACAGGATATTGTATTTATCAGATAGATTTCAAAGAAGATGATAATCATATTGTGACGGTCAACCGTGATCCGGAACAATATACATGTACCAGCATCGAAGAAGATATCGAATCCTTAAACAAACTTCTGGACTGGTGGACCGAGATTCCATATGATCACTATAATGAGTGGATTTCTGAAACATACGATGCTTTGAAGAATGTGAATAAAAAAAGAAAGTCAGATAAATCAGAAACTGACGGATTAACTGTAGACGAGCCAAAAGCATAATTGATGGCTGATAGAAAAAACTGCTGAATGAAGTGAACCCCAAAAGTTGGACCAACTAAAGGAGGATCACTTCAGTCAGCAGTTTTTTTAGTGTTGAAATGCTGGTGAATATCCCTGGCTATTTCAGATCTATGCTTTTTATCAAATCATATACTTTATAACCGCCGGAAGAAGTCGGAGTTATGCCTCCGTTGCTTTCGGATTGGCTTCCCATAAAGTAGAAGTTTTTAACTGGAGTTTTGTGAGGTGGATTGACCTGACCGTCAGCCGGTACCAGACCGCCGAATGAAAAGAAATCCGTATTGGTGTATTCCTTGTAATAGTCTGCCGTTATTATCTTTTTGAATACGATGTGTTTATGCAGTTCAGGAAGATGTTTTTCAGCTAAAGAGATAAGACGTTCTGCATATTCTTCTTTTTTCTGTTCCCAGGTACTGTCTTTGATGATATTTGGCGCAACTGTGTAAATGGTAATACAATGTTTACCTTCCGGTGCAAATTCAGGGGCATGAAAACTGTCGATGAATATCAGGAAGCCGTCATCACCATTATGATATATATTGTTTCTCAGTCTGTATGTTGCACTTTCCAGATCGGAAGTTCCATAATAATACACCAGAGCTTGTTTCTGATACTGCACTGGATCATAATCTACTCCCAGATGCAGCATGAAGACGGCTTCCATTCGACGCAGATTCTGCAGAATACGGTCATATTTTTCCGTCAGGTACTCTTTGCCGATCAGTTTGTAGAATACCTCGTGCGCACCGCCGGCAGATACTATTACATCTGCATCTATTGTTTTGCCATTATCCAGAAGAACTGACCTGGCAGTATTGTTTTCGATATTTATCTTGGTAACAGTTGTGTTGTAAAGGAAGGTTCCGCCATGTTTTTCAATATATTCAGCTAATGCTTCCGGTATCTTCTGAACACCTCCGGTTACATAGTTAAAGGCCGGATAATACTGTCTGCCTTTATGATCATAAATATCGATACGGTCATCAAAAGCTGTTTCAGCATTGACGAAAGGAATACTGAAGCAGTTGATTTCCTTGGGATCAACACAGAAATCTGCCAATATACCGGTATATACAGCTCTGAGATCAGGATCGCTGAAAAGAGCTTTTGTAAATTCGTCACAAGACATATGCTGGTATTTCCTGATTGACATGAAGGTCAGGGCAGTTTTAAGTTTATTGAAAAGGGAAGGTTTCTGAAGCGATAAGAAACGAATGCGCATTAAAGCTTCATAAAAACGATAGTATTCATCTATTCCAGCTGCATCCTGAGGAAAGTATTTTTTGGCCAGTTCCCTGCGCCAGTTCTTTCCCTCGAATCTGTCAGGTTTTATAAATCTGTAGTCTTTTAAAGCAAGCCCTCTGTCACACCTCTGCGTAGGAAGGGTGACATTAATGGACTTAAGAAGTTCATACATGGCTTCTCCAGGGTTCATGTCTCCAATCAGTAAAGGACCCTGTTCGAAACTGAAGCCGTTTTCCTGATAAAGAGCCATGACACCGCCAGGTTTGCTGTTTTTATCAATAATTATGACTTCATGATGATCCTTTACCAGCTGAACAGCCAGAGTTAATGAGGATATGCCTGCACCGATAATTATTATTTTCATAAATCGTTCCTTAAAACTATTATATAATAACTATGAGGAAAAGATTATGAAAGATAATGGCACAGAAAACAGAATGCGTGAGCAGGAAGAGATTTCCAGACTGAAAAAAGCTAAGAGTAAAAAAAGCGGAAAGTATTATTTTATTATTCTTATCGGGCTGATTTTACTGGTGGACATCATAGATAATATTACGACAAATGCAACCGGGTCAGTGACCTCTGCTTTTATCAGAGAATTCTTCATTGAAGGGCATCTTTTCGGTAATACATATGATCTTAACAGCGGACTGGCATTGCATAATACGATAAATCTTATTGGTTATGTTATTGGCTTATTGACACCTTTCTATAAAGCTCAGGCTGACAGATATGGCAGAAAACCATTATTTGTCATTTCAACACTGGGTATGACTGTCGGGCTTTTAACTGTCTATTTTTCAAAAAGTTATTTTGTGTTCCTGCTTGGCAATTTCATAATGACCTTTTTCCTGAGTCATGACATACAGATCATCTATCTTCTGGAAGAAGCTCCATCAAAATACCGTGCAACTGTATACAGTTTCATAAAGGGATTAGGCGGTTTAAGTGCCATATTGCTGCCGTTAATGAGAGATTTTCTGCTTCATAATAATGAAACCCTGTGGCGTAATATTTTCCTGCTTCCGGGTATTGCGGGATTAATAATCTGTGTCCTGGTATTCCTTTTTGCCAGGGAAACGGAAACCTTTGTGGATGGCAGATTGGCATATCTTCAGATTCCGTATGAAGAAAGGCAGAAACAGAAAAAAGAACTTAAGCGGCAGAAAAAAGCTGACAGCAATAAAGCCGGTATCGTTAATGCCATAAAGTTCATATTCTCAAATAAGGAATTGAGAAATCTGATTATCATAAAGACTATTTTTGATGCTGCCATAATAGCTGTCACAAACTATGAACCAATCATGACTGAGGCAGGAATGACTCCTGAAAACAAAACAATTGCCTTGTATTTCTATCCTGTCATCTACTGTGTATCTGTCATGATCTCCGGAATACTGGCAGACCGCTGGGGCAGAAAGAAAACAATCGTTCTGTTTGGAACGATATGCTTCATTACCTTCGCCATGTTTGTAGTATCAGCCAGAAAACTATGGAATCCGCAGATCGTTGGGCTTATGTATGGTCTGTATCTTGGAGGATACTGGATAGGCAGAGACTATATGGAAATAGTTTCTACTGAGATGGTTCCGACGGAAATCAGAGCCTCAATAGTTGGAGCAGAAGGGTTGCTGGTATATATTGGCATGGCTTTAGGATTTGCGTTTGTCAATGTCGGTATCCTGTTTATGCCAATCTGGCTGACCTGCCTGGTATTCATAGTGCCATGTGTTTCTATCTCAATAGTGCTCTTCAGCATGAAGATCAGAGAAACCAAGGGTATTGATTACAGATCAATACAGTAATTCTGGTAATACAGTATTGATGTTAATAAATATCAATGATAATATATATACACCTATGAAGAGCACACGAGAGACAAGCTCGATGACTGTGCAGCAACCTGTGTAATGCAAGGTGCTAATGCTTGAACGATGGGTGACAGCATTGTTAAAGTTGATCTCGTCATAGGAATGACGGGATTTTTCTTAGGTTAGAAATGAGGAAATAATGAAACTTTTCAGTAATGAAATTGTATTCAGGGGACACCCTGATAAAGTGTGTGATCAGATATCGGCAGCTATTCTGGATGAATGTCTCAGACAGGATCCGGACAGCAGATGCGGCATTGAAACGGTAGGTGGAAAGGGTAAGATCTTTATTACCGGTGAAGTTACCAGTAAAGCTGTCTTCAGTGTTGAAGAAGTTGCCAGAAGAGTGTTAAGAGATATAGGCTACAGAGATGACTATGAGATCATAGACAACATTGGCAAACAGTCAGCTGATATAGCACTTGGAACAAATGAAGAAGCCGGTGGGGCCGGGGACCAGGGCATGATGTTTGGGTATGCCTGCAATGATACGGAAGAACTGCTGCCATTAGCTATGGTAATTCTGCAGAAACTGGCTTTGAAATACGATGAACTTGTACATACTCATAAGGATTTCTATCCGGATGGAAAAGCTCAGATCACAGGTGAATATGATGACGATTTCAATCTGGTAAAAATCAGAGACTTTACGGTTTCATATAATAATTCTGAGGAAAACAGAAGTGAAACCGACAGGATACTGATTGATTACATCACAGAACTGTGCGACGGTTACGGTATAAAGATTGAACAGTTCCTGATCAATCCAACAGGCAAGTTCCTTATTGGAGGATTTGAGGGTGACGCCGGTTTGACAGGACGCAAGATAGTGGTTGATTCATATCAGTCTTTTGCCAATGTAGGCGGAGGCTGCATGAACGGCAAAGACCCAAGCAAGGTTGACCTTTCCGGCACCTATATGGCCAGAGTATATGCAGTAGAACTGTTGAGAAAACATAACTTAAAGTGGTGTGAGGTACAGTTAAGCTACGCTATTGGCTTGAGGAGACCGCTAGCTATCTATATTGACTCAGATAAGGGTAATCTTGAGCCTGAAGAACAGATGTATGTCAGGGGAGAACCTAAAAACATTATCAGCGAACTTCACATGAAAGAGATCTGTTATGAAAAACAGGCCATGTACGGGCATTTTCATGGCTGGTCTATATAATAATGAAATATTATAATAAATTATAAGGAGGAAAAGGCAGATGGATAATTTAAAGGATTTTTTCTCTAAAATAGGTGTTCAGCTGCTTGCCATTGTAGTTATCTGTATCATAGCCAAACTTCTGGTTTCCGCTGTTTCCGCCTTTGCTACAAGAGTAATTAAAAAGAACGAGAACACCATTAACAATAAACGAATTACTACTTCCATGACGATGTTCAGAAGTGCTTCCCGTTATGTCGTTTGGTTTCTGGCAATTCTGGGAAGCATATCAATAATTGGAGGATTTAACGCTAACAATGCCTTGCTGACAGCCGGGGTTGGAACAGTTGTCATAACTATTGGTGCTCAGAACCTGTTTTCAGACATTCTGAGCGGCATGTTCCTGGTTTTTGACCGTCAGTATGAAGTAGGGGATTATGTAAAGATCGGTGAATATGAAGGAGTAGTCAAAGCCATCTCAATCAGAGCAACCTATCTGGAGATGGGCGGAAGAAAGATGATCATACCTAACGGGCAGGTAAAAGATGTTGTTAACTATGATAAGTTCATTACCTGTACAGTTACGGTGCCGGTCAGTTATGACAGCGATATTACCAAGGTAAAGGAAATTCTTAACGGCATCTGTGATGAATACTTTGAAACACATAAGGATCAGGTGCTGGAAAAACCGCGGGTTTTGGGAATTGATGCCTTTGGAGAAAGCAGCATAGATTTCAAGCTGTTTGCCAAATGCTATCCTATGAAGCACTTCTCCGTACCTAGACAGTTACGAGAAATGATAAAGATCAGATTTGATGAAGAAGGCATAGTAATACCGTTCTCACAGATCGATGTACATATTACAGAAAACAAGTCATCTGAATAGATGACTTGTTTCATACTTTAGAGATAAAAACCTCACCTGAGTGAGGTTAATTGCATAATTCCTTATATCTGGCCAGGTTTTCTGGTGAATTGCCGATCAGCAGATCAGGATTAAATTCCTGGAGCTTCTCGATAATGTAATCGAATGAGGCGCTTTCACTTGGCTGTGCCAGTGCCAGCTGAGCTTTATCTCTTGTATATCCTATCAGTAACTGACGTCCTTTTCTGTTTGAAGGAGTAACCAGCAGAATGTCAGGACAATAAGCAATGGTTTTCAGTTTTCTGTTTATCAGGAAGTGATCGGTAAAGAACAGATTACTGCTTCTGCCTTCTATAGCCAATTCTTCATCAGCAAGAGTTGTAACATTTGCTCTTTTCAGATGTCTTCTTGAAGGAATCGTACTGAAAGGGGAAAGTATCAGAGCAATCAGTGAGAATACGGCTGTCAGAAAACTCATTCCCAGAAAAGCAGTGCATATGTTATCCATTGTGTCTGATCTGGATACCTTTACATTGAGAACCGAAGTACCGAATTTTGCATAGTATTCATCAGGGTCAGTTATATTCAAGGCATTGCATAGTTCGTTTATCAGATCAGAACTAGGTTTCTGTACTTTGCCATATAATCTGTATGGTTCACTTTGTACGGACGGATCATTATAATGCATGGCCTGATCACTTAGCATGTCAGCAGTATCATAGCTCATGATTACCAGATACCAGTAAAAATCCTTGTATACACCTTCGTCGTTTACAATGTAGTAAGTATTGCCATCTGAAAGATAAAATGGGGAACTAACCGATGTAACATCGATGTAAGCCTGGGAACCAGCCTGATTTTCCACGTCAAGGTAATCACGGTAATACTTTTTCTGGGAAGATGGCACATAGTTGTTCGTGAAATGTCCGCCCAGCAGGGCTGATAGGATAAAGATAATAAAAGAACAGACTAATGTCACTGTTATCCATTTTGGTACTGATAGAATCTGCCTGACATATCTGTTCATAATGACCTCATTAATGGCGGAGGACGTGAGATTCGAACTCACGCAAACATTACTGCTTCTAGCAGTTTTCGAAACTGCCCCCTTCGACCGCTTGGGTAGTCCTCCGTCTTATGCCTATTCTATCATATTTGATAATGTAATAACTGATAATTGTTAACACAACTGTTTTTTTCTGTTGTTGTGACAAAAAACGTGTTTGAATGTATCTTTCTGAAAAATGAAAAAGTTTTCATGAAAAATTTTCAACAATATCAAAAATAAGTGAAAAGATAAGGCAGTAAAACCTTTGAAAGTGTTGACATATGTTTTTGAAAGTATAAAATATTATTATTAGGACTAAATTCCTAAGTTTTCATGAAGGGAGAAAATGAATTTATGAAGAAAATGTCAAAGATTCTCGTTGCCCTTTTGGTATTATGCATGGCATTAACTGCTTGCTCAAAGCCAAAGACAATTGAGAAGGATGATCGTTTAGCTGCTGAAGCTTATCCAACTGACACAGAATTATTCAATCCTGATAACTACACTGCAGAATCAGATGCACTGTACAATGCTATCATGGGTGATTTCAGCACTTTATACGATCAGGCAAAGGCTGCTGACAACAAGTCAGAAAGATTTGCTTTAATGGCCTTAGCAGAAGCTAAGATGTTAGGCCAGGGTATCTTCTTACCTTTAGATACCAATGGCGGTAACTATGCCATCAACAGAGTTGTTCCAAGAACTGGCTCAACAGTATTCTGGGGAAATGACAGCAATCATTTCTACACAGTATTAGTTGCAACTGAATTCTTAACACCAGCTGACAGAGATGCTATCAGAGCTAAGTGGGAAGAATTAAGAGGCACTGGTACATTCATTGACTGGGCTAAGGGATACATGGCTGAACACGGTTACACTTTAAAGGATACTCGTAACGTTGCTTACAGCGCAGACCCTCAGACTTGGGATATCTTAAACACTTATCGTTCAGCTGATGCTGAAAAGATCTGGCCTACATTATCAACATTATTAACATACAATGCTGAAAACGTTCAGGTTCCAGCTTTAGCAGAAAGCTATGAAGTTTCTGAAGACGGTTTAACTTATACTTTCCACATTAAGCATGGATTAGTATGGACTGACTCTCAGGGACGTAAGGTTGCTGATTTAACAGCTGATGACTTCGTAGCAGGCTTCCAGCACTTATTAGATGCTCAGGGCGGTCTGGAATCATTAGTTGCAGGTGATGCTATCACTGTAAAGAATGCTCCTCAGTACTTAAACGGTGAAATCACTGATTTCAGCCAGGTAGGTGTTAAGGCTACTGATGACTACACATTAGTTTACGAATTAGAAGAACCAGCTGACTTCTTCCTGTCAATGGTTACTTACAACCCATTCTGCCCATTAAGCAGATCATTCTATGAATCACTTGGTGGTAAGTTCGGTGGCGAATTCGACGGTGCTGCTGACAGCTATTTATATGGCAAGAGCCCGGATACAATCGCATACTGCGGACCATACAGAATCACTAACTTCACAGAAAACAGCACAATCGTTTACACATTAAACGACACATTCTGGGATGCTGCAAATGCTAACATCAAGGTTTGCACTTGGTTATACAACGATGGTTCTGATACATTAAAGGCTTACAACGATGCTAAGGCAGGCGTTACTGATGGTTCAGGCTTAAATGCTTCTGCAATCGTTTCTGCTAAGAATGATGGCTTATTCGATAAGCATGCTTATGTAACAGATACAGATGGTACAACATTCTGCGGTTTCTTAAACGTTAACCGTAAAGCATTTGCTAACTACAACGATGCTACACAGGGCGTTTCAACTAAGACAGTTTACGATGCAAAGAGAACTACATTAGCTATGCAGAACACTCATTTCCGTCGTGCATTCTTAGCTAGCATCGACCGTGGCGATCGTGAAGCTCAGGCAGTCGGCGAAGATCTGAAACTTACTGCTATCAGAAACAGCTACGTTCCAGGTAACTTCGTATCAATTCCAGAAGAAGTAACAGTTAAGATCAACGGCAAGGATACTACATTTGCTGCTGGCACATACTATGGCGAAATCATGCAGGCTCAGTTAGATGCTGACGGCGTTAAGGTCAAAGTATGGGATGCTGACAACTTCACTGGTGACGGCTTCGATGGCTGGTTCAATCCTGAATATGCTAAGGCTGAATTAGAAGCTGCTGTTAAGGAATTAACTAAGGAAGGCGTTGAAATCACTAAGGAAAACCCAATCGTCTTAGACTTTGGTTACTATGCACCTTCAACAAACAATACTAACATGGCTAACTCTGTTAAGAAGTCAATCGAATCTGTAACAGATGGCTTAGTAAAGATCAACTTAGTTGCATTCGATGATATGTATGCATACTACTATGCTGGTTACTATCCTGATTTCGGTTATCAGATGAACGCTGACTTCACAGCTATGTCAGGATGGGGCCCAGACTATGGTGATCCACAGACTTACTTAGACACAGTTTTAGGTAACCCAGGCGGAATGATCAAGTCCTGCGGCTTATACTAAAATACTGAAGCTTTAGGATAAAGTTTAACTGGTATTAAGGAGAGCGGAGGCCCCGCTCTCCTTAACAGTCATTAAAGATGGGTAGGATGAATTAATATGGGAAATTACTTATTAAGAAGAATTGTACATGGTATTCTGTCTATTTTGGCTGTTCTTGCAATTGTTATGTTGCTTATATATTCTCTGATGAACAGAGACCTTATATTTGCGATGGATACAAATTATACCAAGATGGCCAATAACCAGAAAGTCGTGTATAAATATAAGAGATGGCAGGAGTATGGATATATTGACTATATGTCATACACTGATTATCTCCAGAAAATGGTCGATCGGGGCGAGATGACACGGGAACAGAAAGAAGCTGTTGCCTCTATTGCTGTCACACCTGATAAAGACAAAAAAGAAACAAGACAGTATATCGCTAAATTTGAAGAATACTGTAAGGAAAATGGATTTGAGGTCACACGTCTGAACGCTGTATACGGCAAAGGTAACAGACTTGTTCAGGGCGGATCACAGCAGTTATTTGCGTATCGCGACCGCTCGCTGTTTGGCAGATTATTTATATATTTACGCAGCATCTTAAATGTTGACAATATCCATAACACACCAACCGTCGTCGGTGATAGAGGGCTGACGTTTGTTTTACGTGACCCAGCTTATGGCGGCGAAAAGATTGCACCTGCAATTATTGGCAACGGTACTACCCACAAGTACTTATTATATGTTAACGACAAGTTCCCATTTGTCCATCAGAATCTGTTGTCATTGAATTTAGGTAAATCTTATGTTGTAAACAAAGGTATTGATGTCTTTACAACCATGACTCAGACACAGGGCTCATTCGTTATGCAGACTACTTACTATCCAACAGGTTTGGTAGAACAGTCAGCTGACGATTTGCATACTGCTGTTTATGTTGAAAATTCATTAAAGGGCAATGTTATTAATGAAGCAAGATATGTTGATGATTATACCGGTGTTCAGACCGTTAAGGCCGGAAGATCAAAAATGGGTTATTCATTCATTATTGGTATCATTGCTACGATCCTGGCTTATGTGCTTGGTGTTCCATTAGGAATTATCATTGCCCGTAATAAAGATAAATTAATTGATAAGATTGGTACAGTTTATATCATCTTCATCATGGCTGTTCCTTCACTTGCTTATATTTTCTTATTTAAGACTATTGGTGCTCTGATGGGATTGCCTACAACGTTTAATATGGATTCACTTAACTGGACATATTATGTATTACCTATTATTTCTCTGACTCTGCCTTCTGTTGGTGGATTAATGAGATGGTTAAGACGTTTTATGATTGACCAGATGAACTCAGACTATGTAAAGTTTGCCCGTTCAACAGGTCTTTCAGAAAAGGAAATTTTCTCAAAACATATTCTGAAGAACGCTATCATTCCAATCGTTCATGGTATTCCGGGAAGTTTACTTGGTGCCATGACAGGTGCTATTATTACTGAACGTGTATACGTTGTACCAGGTGCAGGTAACCTGCTCACACGTGCCATTAACATGTATGACAACAGCGTTATCGTTGGTATGACACTGTTCTATGCAGTACTGTCAGTTGTATCAATCATTCTTGGTGACCTTCTGATGGCTGCTGTCGATCCTCGTATTTCATTTACGAGCAAGGCTAGATAGGAGGGGAAATCATGGATAACTTTAATGAAAAATATGGTTTATCTGATGAGGAACTTTTCTCTCATGTCGATCATAATGATCTTGAATCTGAAAAGATCATTGCTCCTAGATATTCATACTGGGGTTCAGTATTCCGTATCTTCTTCAAGAACAAGGTCAATATATTCATTCTTACTGTAGTAGGAATAGTGCTGTTTTTGACGTATGTATATCCATTACTGGTTGATTATGACCAGTTTGCCAATATTTCAAATTCAGCTTCAAAGCACTTAAGACCGCTGGCTGCCATGAAGATGTTTGGCTATTCACTGAGCTGGTGTCTTGGTACAGGAGCAGCTGGACAGGCAACATTTGATGCCGTCTGGTTTGGTGCCCGTATCTCAATTACACTGGCCCTTGTATGTGCTGCCATCAACATGACCATTGGTATCCTGTTAGGTGCTGTATGGGGCTTCTCTAAGAGAATTGATATTGTTATGACTGAGGTCTACAACATCATTGGTAACGTACCATACGTATTGTTGATTTCTGTATTGGTACTGCTGTTCTCGCCTGGTTTCTGGACAATGGTATTTGCCCTGACCGTTACGGGTTGGATCGGCATTGCGTACTTTATCCGTACACAGGTTATCATTATCCGTGACCGTGACTATAACCTGGCTTCACGCTGTCTGGGTACTCCGTTATTCAGAATCGCTCTTAAGAACATTCTGCCGTTCATGACATCTGTTATCGTTACATACGCAGCAGTTGAAATACCTTCATACATTTCATATGAAGTATTCCTGTCATATATCGGCATGGGTCTTTCTGAAATGTCTCTGGGCAGACTTATCTATGAGGCACAGAGTGCCATGACAACTCCTGGCTGGGGATTTGAATTCTGGAGCCCGGTCGTTGTATCTGCCATCATAACTGTCTCACTGTATGTAATGGGACAGAACCTTGGCGATGCTTCTGACCCTAGAACTCATATGTAGGAGGTAATAATATGGAAGAAAAGAAAGTATTATTATCTGTCAGGGATCTTGAAGTCAAGTTCCGTGTACGTAGCCGTATCTTAACGGCTATCCGTGGTATTTCACTGGATATTTACGAAAACGAATCAATCGCAATCGTTGGCGAATCAGGATCAGGCAAGTCAGTATTTACAAAGACATTTGCCGGCATGCTTGATGAAAATGGTTTTATCGCAAATGGTGATATCATTTTCAATGACGATCTTGAGGATACATATGTTCCTGTTAATGATGCAGGAAAGAAGATAATTGCCAATTCTCTGGCAAAATTAAATGAATATTCCAAGCTTGAACCGGGAAGCAAGACTTTCCTGGCTATGAAAGCACTGGAAGAAGAAAAGACCAGAAAGGGATTACTCACAGAAGAGGAAGAAAACAAAATGTCCGAAGAACTCGATCGGATGGTTTTCGAAAGAACTGAAAAGAGTAATTACCGCATGGTCCTTGATCCAAAGAAGGACAAGGAAGAAATCAAGCAGATCACTGCTGAACTGAAGCAGATGGATGCTGATATCAAGCAGAAGCAGAATGAAAAGAAAGAAGCTGTCAAAGCCCGTAAGGAAGCTGCCAAGAATGATACAGAATTCAATAGCTATTACGAGAAGGAAATGGCCAGACTTTCTGCTCAGTACAAGGAAGAGACTTCCAAGGAAGTTCCTGCTGATGTTAAGGAAAGAAATGAACTGATAGCT
Source organism: Erysipelotrichaceae bacterium (assembly GCA_017405675.1). The sequence continues at coordinate 7,517 of JAFRAB010000036.1, read as the reverse complement.
AAGGAAATCTATCTGTCAGTTGGACGTTATACCAGATTCAAACGTGAAAAAGCTGTAAGACTGGTATTAAAGTCTATTAAGGAAGCCATGGAAAAGGGCTTGGATCTGTCAAATCCTGAAGTGCGCAGAGAAGTCTTCGATGAAGAAGTCCTCTATGTAAAGTATCTTGATGAGGATAATAAGAAATATCATGGTGAATGTGTACTGAACCTGGCAAAGATCAAATATGCTGATGACTGGACACAGATCCGTGGTCAGAAGATCGCAACTGTATTCCAGGACCCAATGACTTCACTAAACCCAATCATTACTATTGGCAAGCAGATTTCATCTGTAATCATGAAACACCAGAATATCGGTGAAGTTGAAGCCAGAGAAAAAGCTCTGGAGTTAATGAAAAAGGTTGGAATCCCTAACGCTGAAAACAGATTTGAGGATTATCCGTTCCAGTATTCAGGCGGTATGAGACAGAGAATAGTTATCGCTATTGCTTTAAGCTGTCAGCCTAAGATCCTGATCTGTGACGAACCTACAACAGCATTGGACGTTACCATTCAGGCTCAGATCCTGCAGCTTATCAAAGATCTGAAGAAAGAATACAATTACACAATCGTGTTTATTACACATGACCTTGGTGTTGTTGCCAACGTTGCTGACAGAGTAGCAGTATTATATGCCGGTCAGTTAATTGAACTTGGAACTGCTGAAGAAGTCTTCTATGACCCTAAGCATCCATATACCTGGGCATTACTGTCATCACTGCCACAGCTGGCACAGAAAGATACCGAGCTGTATTCAATTACCGGTACTCCTCCTTCACTGTACAACAAGATTGTCGGTGATGCATTTGCACCAAGAAATCCATACTCACTGAAGATCGACACATTGGAAGAAGCACCTATGTTCAAGGTTACTGAGACCCACTATGCCAAAACCTGGCTGCTGGACCCTCGCGCTCCTAAGATTGAGAAACCAAAGATCATAGAAAACATCCATGAAAAACTGATCGATTCAATGAATATCTAAGGGAGGGAGAATTATGGCAAAAGAACAAAAAGTTAAAAAGGTTACTGTGTCACAATTCCCTGAACACGGACCGCTTGATGAAAACGGCAATGAAGTATTGGTTGAATTAAAGAATGTAGACATTACATTCGGTAAGGGTGATTCGAAAGTTGAGGCTGTAAAAAATGCCAGCTTCAAGATTTTAAAAGGTGAGACTTTCTCATTAGTTGGTGAATCCGGTTCCGGAAAGACCACTATTGGCAGAGCTGTCATAAGAGTTAATCCATTATCTGCAGGCGAAATACTGTATAAAGGCGTCAGAATTTCAGGAAAGATTCCTAGAGAACTTGACCGTGCAGTTATCAGAAATCTGCAGATGGTATTCCAGGATCCGGCTGCATCATTAAATGAACGTGCAACTGTTGACTACATTATTTCAGAAGGTCTATATAACTTCGGATTATTTGAAAACGAAGCTGACCGTGTAGCTAAGGTTGAAAAAATCATTAATGAAGTAGGTCTGCTGCCTGAACATCTGACCCGTTATCCACATGAGTTCTCTGGTGGACAGAGACAGCGTATCGGCTTAGCCCGTGCCATGGTAATGGAACCTGAATTCGTTGTAGCAGATGAACCTATCTCTGCATTGGACGTTTCTATCCGTGCTCAGATCCTGAACCTGCTGAAGAAATTCCAGAAAGATATCGGATTAACATATCTGTTTATTGCCCATGACCTGTCTATCGTAAGATACATTTCAGATCATATCGCAGTAATCTACAAGGGTGATATCGTGGAAATCGCTCCTACACAGGAACTGTTTGATTACCCGTTACATCCATATACACACTCACTGATTTCAGCTATTCCAATTCCTGACCCTAAGCTGGAAAAGATGAAGGTCTTATATACATATGACCCGACAATGCATGATTATTCTGAAGACAAGCCTGAACTGGTTTGCATCGGACATGAGCATTACATCTACGGTAACAAGAAGGAAATTGAGGAATATAAGAGAAGAAGAGAATCCAATGAGGTAATCAAGTCAATTACCATAGCTAAGGATGAAGAAGAACTTGCCAGATTAAACGCAGCTAAGCGGAAAGTAGACGAAAACGTCAAAATGGCCAGCGGCGACTATATTCTGGATCGTCCAGTCGGCGATACAGGTTCTGTATGGCTGGCTGTCATCTCATTCTTCCTGCCGTTATTGGGATTACTTGCCGCAGCAATTTACCGCAGCAAGAATTACATCCGTAACTACAAGCAGTGCAAGAAGGGATCTATCTATGGTCTGATATTCCTGGCTGTAGTAATTGTGATCTTCGTAATACTGTTAGTATTATCATTGATTTAAGTGAAAGACCGCTGCATAATAGATGTGGCGGTTTTGTTTTATGAAAAAGAAAAAAGAAGAAACATATGAACTGAAAAATATCGAGAACCCTAAAAAAAGATTACGTATCGTAATCCTTTTGCTCGTACTGGCTGTAGGTTTCTTTTCATATGGCATAATCAGTTATATGTCCCGTCAGAGTGGTTGGGAACAGATATATACTAATGAAAATACGCCTATTTCAGGTGAGTTTAATCTTCAGTATAATCTTGGCAAAAATGCGAATGCCGATTTCCGCCAGGTAACATTGGTTTATACCGATGTCATGAAAAAAGCATACGGCATCTTCGGTATGGAAGAATCCCGGCTTTACAGAAATATCTATTATATTAATCAGAACCCAAATAAGGAAATTGAAATCGAACCTGAACTGTATCATGTTTTTGAACAGTTTGAAAAACATGATAACAGATCCTATCTGCTGGCGCCGATTTACAGTGAATATACTAAGCTGTTTATGTGCAGTGAAGATTATGAAACTGTTGAACTGAATCCTTTTAACAATACGGAACTTCAAAACTATTTCAGCGAAGTACTGTCTTATGTTCATGACAGTGATCAGGTGACCTTACAGCTGAAAGGCAATAACAGAGTTGAACTTGTGATTTCAGATGAATATCTCAGATTTGCAGAGGAAAACGGAATAGAAAGTTTCGTTGATTTCTACTGGTATCGTAATGCAATCATTACGGACATGGTTGTCAGTGAATTAAGAAACAATGGACTTACCAAAGGATATATTACCAGCAATGATGGATATGCCGTTCGTCTGGATGACAGCGGTGATGTATTCTCAACATATATTTATGACAGGGAAGACAATGTCATCAGAGATGTGGCAACAATGGATTATGATAAACCGTTAAGCATGGTTTCATATCACAGCTATTCTCTTAACGACTGTTTAACGGATTATTATTACCAGTACAGTAATGGCAATACCGTAAACGGCTATGTTGATTATGAAGACGGCTTGAGCAGGAGCGCACTGAATGATCTTGTTGTATATTCGTATGACAGCAGCTGTCTGGATATAGTACTCAACAGCGTTGACTGTTACATAACTTCTGATTTTTCAGCAGATGCAGCATACGGTCTGAGGGATGCCGGTATATACAGTGTATTTACCATAAACAGGGAAATATACCATAATGACAGTGTTGTTAAACTGAGAGATCTCTTTGATAAAAATGGCATAAAATACACCTTACATTAGGAAATAAAGGGCAGATTTTTCACAGCAAAAATCTGTTTTTTGTGTGGACAAAAACGGTGAAATATGCATGATTCAATATGTGAAAAAATACACTTTTTCAAGGTGCAAAATGACTGAAATTTTCATTATTTTTTCAGTTATTTATATGGATATTTCATATTAAATAATATACAATATTTTGTAGAAGGTTGGATTTCCAACTAAAGGGGTTTTATGCACAATCAGAATAATTTCTTAATTAACATTTCTGTTTTGTATCGCTACACTCAGAAGTATTTTGACCGACACCTCGCACAGTATGGCATAGGTTCAGGCCAGATGATTTTCCTGCTTCTGATTAATGAGCATGAAGGCATTACCATGCAGCAGCTCACGCTGATAGCGGATTTTGACAAGGGCACTACAACCAAGAATCTACAGAGGCTTGTCGAACAGGATTATATCACGATACAGACAGACGATGCTGATAAGAGAGTTAAGCGATTATATACGACCAAGAAGACCAGGGACATTATCAACAATCTCTATGAGATCCGTAATGAGTGCTGCAACCAGCTTATGAACGGACTTGATAATGAAGCAGTTGAGACCCAGATGCAGTTAATGACTGATAACGCTCATGACATTGCACCTGAAGAGAGCTACAGTCAATTGCGCCTTGGCGGCTTACAGAAACTGACATTGCTGGATTATCCGGGTCATGTTTCCTGCACGGTATTTACGGCAGGCTGCAACATGAAATGTCCATTCTGTCATAACCGTGATCTGGTATTCATTCCTGAGAATTTTGAGTTCATGAGTCCTGAAAGCGTATTTGATCTGCTGCGTAAGCGTCAGGGTACACTTGATGCCGTGGCTATCACCGGTGGTGAACCGCTGTTGCAGAAGGGCTTGAAGGATTTCATCATTGAAATCAGAAATCTGGGATTTAAAGTGAAACTGGACACAAACGGTTATTATCCGGACAAACTTAAAGAGCTGATCGATGAAGGACTGATTGATTATGTTGCCATGGATATAAAGGCGCCATTAGCCAAGTATCCGGCAACAGTAGGTTTACCTGAAATCAATTTCAAGGCTGATCAGATCAGAAAGACAATCAAGTATTTAATGAGCGATGTCGTCGACTATGAATTCAGGACGACAGTTGTCAGAGAACTTCATACCAAAGAAGATATGGCAGCTATCGGCAAAATGATTAAAGGATGTAAGCATTACTATCTGCAGCAGTTTGTTGACAGCGGCAGATGCATCGAACAGGGATATACTTCATATACCAAGGAAGAGATGTGTGAGTTAAGGGACGAGGTAGCGAAGTATGTACCGGTGGTTGAATTAAGAGGAGTAAAATAGGGAAAGGGAATAATATGTACAGAGTAGTTAAAAGAGATGGCAAAATCGTAGAGTTTGATATAAAGAAAATTGCAGATGCCATCACCAAAGCTTTTGAAGCAACAAATAAGAATTATCATCCGTCAACAATTGACATGCTGGCTCTGAAGGTTACCAGTGATTTTGAACCTAAAATCAAGGATGACCTGATTGGAGTAGAAGATATTCAGGATAGTGCTGAATCAGTACTGATTCAGGCTGGTTATGATGATGTAGCCAAGAGCTATATCCTTTACCGTAAGCAGAGAGAAAAAATAAGAAATGTCAGCGAAACAATGCTTGACTATAAGGAACTGGTCGACAGCTATGTAAAGGCCATTGACTGGAGAGTTAAGGAAAACTCAACAGTTACCTATTCTGTCGGCGGTCTGATCCTTTCCAACTCCGGAGCTATCACAGCTAACTACTGGCTGAGTGAAGTTTATGATGAGGAAATCGGCAATGCACACCGTAACGGCGATATCCATATCCATGACTTAAGCATGCTGACAGGCTATTGTGCCGGCTGGTCTTTAAAACAGTTAATTACTGAAGGTTTAGGCGGCGTTCCGGGCAAGATCACTTCTTCACCTGCAAAGCACCTTTCAACATTATGTAACCAGATGGTTAACTTCTTAGGTATCATGCAGAACGAATGGGCTGGTGCTCAGGCATTCTCAAGCTTTGATACTTATCTGGCTCCTTTCGTAAAGGTAGACAATCTGGACTATCATGAAGTTAAACAGTGCATTCAGAGCTTTGTCTATGGTGTTAACACACCGTCAAGATGGGGCACACAGGCACCATTCACCAACGTTACTCTCGACTGGACCGTACCAGATGACCTGGCTGAACTGCCATGTCTGATTGGCGGCAAGGAAATGGACTTCAAGTACAAAGACTGCAAGAAGGAAATGGATATGGTCAATAAGGCCTTCATCGAAATCATGATTGAAGGTGACGCTAACGGCCGTGGTTTCCAGTATCCTATTCCTACATATTCAATTACCAGAGATTTTGACTGGTCAGAAACTGAAAACAACAAGCTGTTATTTGAAATGACAGCCAAGTACGGTACTCCATATTTCTCAAACTATGTAAACAGTGATATGGAACCAAGCGATGTCAGAAGCATGTGCTGCCGTTTAAGACTTGACCTGCGTGAATTAAGAAAGAAATCAGGCGGATTCTTCGGTTCAGGCGAATCAACAGGTTCAGTAGGCGTTGTTACCATCAACATGCCTAGACTGGCTTACCTTGCTAAGGATGAAGCAGACTTCTATGCCAGATTAGGCAAGATCATGGACTTAAGTGCCAGAAGCCTTAAGATCAAGAGAGATGTTATCACCAAGTTACTGGAAAACGGTTTATATCCATATACCAAGAGATACCTGGGAACATTCAATAACCATTTCTCAACAATCGGTCTGGTAGGAATGAATGAAGCCGGTCTGAACGCCAACTGGCTGCAGAAGGATATGACTCATCCTGAAACCCAGAAGTTTACTGTTAACGTTCTGAATTTCATGCGTGAAAGATTATCTGATTACCAGGAAAAATACGGTGACCTGTATAACCTGGAAGCTACACCAGCTGAAAGCACATCTTACAGACTGGCAAAGATCGATAAGAAGAAATATCCGAATATCAAGACTGCTAACGATATGGGCGATCCATACTACACCAACAGTTCACATCTGCCAGTAGGCTATACTGATGATATCTTCTCAGCACTTGATGTTCAGGATGAACTGCAGACTCTGTATACTTCAGGAACAGTATTCCATGCCTTCTTAGGTGAAAGACTGCCTGACTGGAAAGCAGCAGCCTCACTGGTAAGAAAGATCGCTGAAAACTACCGTCTGCCTTATTACACAATGTCACCTACTTATTCAGTATGTGCCGATCACGGTTATCTGTCAGGTGAAGTAGATGTATGTCCATACTGCGGACGTCCTACTGAAGTCTACAGCCGTATTACCGGTTACTACAGACCGGTTCAGAACTGGAATAAGGGCAAGGCTCAGGAATTCCTGGATCGTAAGACTTATGCCTTTGCAGGTTTAGGTAACTACAAGGAAGAAGCAAAGCCTGTTAAAGAAGTTAAGCAGGAAAGCGAGAAAGCAGAATCATTACTGCTGTTTACCACCAAAACATGTCCTAACTGCAAGATCGTAAAAGACATGTTAGGCAAGAAGGGCATTGAATATACGATCGTAGATGCTGAAGAAAATGTTGATGAATGCAATAAGTTTGAAGTCAACCAGGCTCCTACACTGATAGCTGTAACAAAGGACGGCTATGAGAAGTATGCCAACGCTTCCAACATCATTAAGTACATTAACAGAAGTTAACATGAAAAATGGAGAACCTGAGTTCTCCATTTTTTATTAGTTAGGAGTGAAAACTCCTAACTAAAAACCACACGCTAAGCGTGTGAGACTAGAAGTAGCTTCGTGCGTTGTTAAGAAAAAGCCACCCAAGTATAATGAGAAAGGTCCGACAACCAAACTCAAAATAAAAAGG
>JAFRAB010000035.1 GCA_017405675.1 Erysipelotrichaceae bacterium | reverse complement strand
GTTCAGCGCGATATGGCCAAGAATGTTTCCTGGGATAACTCAGCGAAGCAGTACAAGGATCTGTATCTGGAACTGACAGCCTGGTAAGATTCAAAAAAGAATAATTTAATCACTAATAAAAGAAAGCCCGTTCGGAAATCAAAATTCGGACGGGCTTATTGATTAATTTGCTGGTATCAGAAAAGCTCCCTGTGAGGAGCTTTTGTCTTGCGGTTATGCTTCGTTTTCTTCTTTCTTTTTCTTTCCGAAAGTATCGTAAAGGGAGAATTCAGTACCCTTGGCGATTCTGACGATGTTCATGCGGTGTCTGTAAATGATCACTAACCTCAATCAGCAGCCTTGCCGGATTTGACCCATTTATCTACTTCATCGATTTTAAACTTCCATTGCTTTCCCATCTTAACAGCAGGCTTTTTTTTGATTCGATCCATTTGAAAATGGTGTCTCTTCCTACTCCGAGATAATTACATATCTCCTTTAGTGAATACCATATCTTATCCTAGCCCACATGGTTTTGCTGCAGAAGAAGGGAACAATATAATTGATAAAATTTCCGGACTGAAGGCAACAGTGGTTGGATATGATAATGTTAAAAATGGTGCAGATAGAATTATTGAATTTAGAGATGTATAATGGTTGCTTTTTTACTAATATAAGGAAAAAGAGAAAAAAGGACAAAAGAAAGGAAGAATTCACTTCAGTATTTCAGAATATTATGGACATTTATTTATGTCAATGCAGTATAAGAAGTATAAAAATAATGAATATTGAAATATTGTGTAAGACTTAACATGTGAAACAATTCACTATTCTGTCAATCCAAAGCATCTGATGATTAGTTAATAGTGCAATATACTATAATGACGTTGGAGGAAAGAAATATGAACAATAAAAAAGTAGTAGTATTAGGCGGTGGTGTCCTTGGTACACAGATTGGCTTAATGTGTGCATATTATGGTTATGACACAACTTTCTGGCTGAGATCTGAAAGCTCAATTGGACGTACTCAGCCGAAAATCGAAAGATATTCAGCTCTGATGCTTGAAGACCTGAAAAAAGCCAAGGGATTACTGGGAAACCCATTAGGTGCCATGTTATATCCTAGAGGTCTTATTCTTGACTGGAGCAAGGCAACTGCTGAATCACTTGATCAGTTATATGAAACAGGCAGCCGTAATCTTAAGGAAAACGTCCACATTGAACTGGACAAGGCTGCAGCTGTTAAGGATGCATATATCGTAATCGAATCAATGTCTGAAAATCCTGAAGCAAAGATTGAAGTTTACACACAGTTCAAGGATCTTCTTGATGAAGATACCATTCTGGTAACAAACTCTTCAACACTGCTTCCAAGCATGTTTGCAAAATATACAGGCAGATCTGAAAAGTATCTGTCATTGCATTTCGCTAACACGATCTGGAAGAACAACACTGCTGAAGTAATGGGTCATGAAGGTACAGCTGAAGAATATTACAATGAAGTTGTAAAATTCGCTGCTTCAATCGGCATGGTACCTCTGCAGCTCCATAAGGAACAGCCTGGTTACATTCTGAATTCCATGCTGGTTCCATTCCTGTCTGCTGCACAGGGCTTATGGGCAAACGGTGTTGCTGATCCTGAAACAATCGACCTGACATGGCAGTTAGCCACTTCTGCACCTGCCGGACCATTCAAGATCCTTGATATCGTTGGTCTGGAAACAGCCTATAACATCAACCAGATGAAACCGGCTGCACAGCAGGAAGGTACAACTGAATACAAGATCGGTAAGTTACTGAAAGAAAAGATCGACAAGGGCGAAACCGGAGTCAATGCCGGCAAAGGCTTCTACGATTACACTAAGAGATAATGATAAAAATGGCTGTCCAAAACCTGATAAAACAGGTTGAGGACAACCTTTTTTTTATGTCAACTGGGAGTTGACCCTTTTTTCATGACTTTCCTATAGACTGAAAATGTAAGAAGGAGGTAATTGGTATGAATAAGGAAAGATTTGAATTACTGTGTAAGGTTGATCATAAGAAACTGCTGGAGTCAATTGAATATGTAAGGAATCTGAAGAAGATTGAATGGGGTGGTGGAGTGCCTACCGGAGAAAAAACAGAGGATGGAAAAGACATATTGTCCTGGCCATATCCAATCTATTCAGAAGAACTAACGGATGCAATGACGATACTGGGATTTGACGAACATGTAGCAGACAATTATAAAGCCTTGGGTGAAAATCCTGATATAAACAAACTTTCAGTAAAAGAACTTCAGACATATCTGACGCTTATCATGCAGGGAGAAAGATTCTGTGACGGTCTGATTGGTGGATTTGCGACTGACGGAAGACTGTTGGAAGTTCTGGAAAGAATTGAAAAACTGTTCAGGAAAATGATCAGGTATTATATGAAAATCGAAGCTGGCTATGAAATGCAAAGTAATGATTACCTGGAGCCTGAATACATAAGGGTCGGAAACATGGGGGTCAGTGATGTTATTATCGGCAGAGAAAAACGTACCAGAGAAGACTTCATTAACGACGCTCATTACAGGATCTATCTGTTTGTCGTACGTGAATCAGCACGCAATCTGTCTGCCGGCAGACCGGTTTTATACGGTTATATAAATGATGAGTAACAAAGATTCTAAAGTCCAAAAAATTGGACAGCATACTATTAATAGTATGTCACAATATACTTGCAAAAGGAGGAAATAACGATGGGACAGGGTTATGTAGTTAGGTGCAGAAATTGCGATTATGAGGAAAGTGTAAGATTAGGTGTTGGGATGATGTTTCCCCAGGAATATGCTGATCTGGTTAAGGGAATCAAGGCAGGGGAATACGGTGATGAATTAAGAGATTACTTCATTAACAATCCGGGAGCTGTAGTAGATGCTCAACTGGAACTGTATTATTGTCCTGTATGTCACAACTTTGAATTTGAATATAATTTATCTCTGTACAGACATAAGCAGAATAAGGAATTGGTTAACGGTTACTGGATCAGAGAATACGATAACAATGAGGATTATGAATTTGTTAAGGCTTATAAGCATATCTGCTCAAAGTGCGGTAATCAGATGCATAAGATCAAGAAGACAGAATTTGACAATCTGTTATGCCCTAAGTGCGGACAGCCGCTGGAAGTAACATCACAGATAATGTGGGACTAGATGGATGAGTAATAAGTCCAGAACTTCAACTGCAGTAAAACGCAGATATAATGAAAAGACATATACACTGCTGGCAGCACAGCTTCCAAAGCAGCTGGTAGCTGAGTTTAAGGAACGATGTAAGGAAAATGGTGTTCGCAAGCCAGCATACTGAAACTGGCCATTGAAGATTATATCAGTTAGAAAGACCAGATATGAATCATATGTTATTGAAAGGTGATGAAGCCTATTATGATCATGTTCTTGATATTGCCAGGCAGGAAGTAATGATCATGAGCGAGGAGGATAAACAGCATTATCTGAATCATCCCGATTATGATGACCATCATTTTGAATACGGCATGTATCTCAGAAATAATTACATATATGGGAAAGTGAAAGTCCTGGAACCTGATGAAATGTCAGAAGACATTTTTGAAATGATAATATCTTTGCTGAAGAAAGATAAAGCCTGAATAGCGTTGATATGTACCCCTGACTTTGATGTCCAGTTTAAGGGGTACATATCAAACGAAAACTAAGGCTTTTTTATTATGGGTCCCGATTGTAAACGAATAAACAGTTGAATGTCTTTAAGAACATAATACTCATGAATAATATCTTCCTTTATACTGTATGTAAAATTTACATTTTTATCTGAAAAAGTTTCAGAAAAATATTGAAAAATTCATGAAACAAGAATAAAATAAGTCATATCACAGAAGGAGGATTATATTATGAGGAGAGTTAGAAAAACCGTCTGCCTTTTACTGGCACTGTTTCTGCTAGTGGGATGTGGTGGCCAGCCAGAACCCGACAGTGGAAAAACAAACAAACCGATTACGATTGCGCTGACAGCCAATCTGATGACAATGGACAATACACTTGCGACTGACGGAGCATCATTTACCATGCTGGCAATGTGCATGTCCGGCCTTACTCAGATGAAAGAGGATGGCACCGCTCAGGCTGACATGGCCACCTGGGATATCAGTGATGAAGGTCTGACATATACCTTCCATATCGTTGATGGAGCAAAATGGTCAAATGGCGACCCAGTTACCGCACAGGACTTCGTATTCAGCTGGAGACGTCTTGCTGACCCGGCTGCAGCTTCAGAGTATGCATTTATTCTTGATACTCTGCATGTCGTAAACGCTGCCGAGTGCGCTAATGGAACATTACCTGTTGATCAGCTGGGTGTTGAAGCACCTGATGAAAAGACATTTGTCGTTCATCTTTCATTACCTTGTGACTTTCTGCTTACTTTGATCACCATGCCTCTGTTCTACCCAATCAATCAGAAGTTCTTTGAAACTGAAGGCGATTCCTACGCACAGGGAATTGATCACCTGTTATATAACGGTGCCTTCACCATGACAGGATGGGAAGAAGGATCAACATATACATTCACCAAGAATCCTGATTACGTTCATGCAGATGAATTCCAGCAGGAAACAGTTGTATTCCGTATTGTTCTGGAAACACAGACTGCCATTCTTGAATACCAGCAGAGCAATATCAACATTCTGACTCTGACCGGTGAAATGGTTGACCTCTATAAGAATGAGGCTGGATTCCATAATCGTCTTGAAGGAACGATGTGGTACCTGTTACCGATGCTGGAAAACAAAAACATGGCTAATAAGGATCTGAGAATGGCTATTTCTCTGGCAGTTGACCGTGAAGCCATTGCCAAGGATGTTCTTAAGGATGGCTCAAGAGCCGCTGATGGAATCATCGGACATAACTTTGCCTTTGACCAAAACGGTGTTGATTTCCGTGATACCGCTGGAAATCTGATCGAATATGATACCGCAAAGGCTGCTGAATACTTTGAAAAGGCCAAGGAAGCCTTAGGTGATAACATAACGATCAATCTGTATTATGAAGATTCAGATTCAGCCAAGGCTGTTGCTGAAAACATCCAGCAGATGCTTGTAACTGCTCTTAAAGGTCTTGAAGTAACAATGACCTGCAAACCGAAGAAAACACGTGTCGCTGACATGCTGTCAAATAACTTTGAACTGATGCTGACGAGATGGGGTCCTGACTATGCTGACCCGCAGACATTCCTTGATCTGTTCACAACAGGTTCATCAATGAACAACGGACTGTATAATGGCGCTGCCTATGATGAACTTATCTTCAAGGGAACAAGAGGAGAAGATGCTGCTGATTCTGCAAAACGTTGGCAGGACATGATCGATGCAGAAAAAATTCTTATCGCTGAAGACTTCGCTGTCTTACCTGTATATCAGTATGGTTCAGCCATGATGATCACACCTGGTGTTGAAGGGGTTCTCTTCCTTACTACAGGAAGTGGAACATACCGCAGGGTCCATTGGGCTGAATAGTAACTAATCTATAATGTTTTACGGGGAACCTGCATTTCAGTGATGCAGGTTCTGCCCGTTTCTTCCAGGGCATGAAAATGCCCTAATTACAAACAGTGAGGTTCACTTATGTCTAAATATGTATTAAAAAGACTTATCATCAGCATCATTACACTTATTGCTATCATTTTTGTTCTTTTTATAATGCTTGATCTGATGCCTGGTTCACCGTTTAATGATGAAAAGCTTTCCGAAGCACAGAAGGCGATCCTGCTGGCCAAATATGGTCTGGACAAGCCTTTCTATGTCCGTTTTGGAAAATATCTAGTAAACGTGCTGAAAGGCGATCTGGGTGTTTCCTATACCATCAACAAGAACAAAGCCATCGCTGAAATGATTGCTCAGCCTCTGAAGCTGTCAATCAAGGTCGGATTTCAGGCCATGGTGATTGGATCAGTCATAGGGCTGATCTTCGGTATCATTGCGGCGCTGAATCACAACACATGGATAGACAGTCTTTTCTCTGTCGTTTCCATTGTAGGTGTATCGGTGCCTTCATATGTATTTGCCCTGTTGCTGGCTTTCTTTATCGGCTACAAGCTTAATCTCGTACCGATACTGTATAACGCATCTGATCCGGGACGTTCCCTGATATTGCCGACCATTGCGCTGTCAATGTTCCCGATTGCCAACATTTCCCGATTTACCCGTTCTGAAATGATCGATGTTCTCAATTCTGAGTACATTCTTCTCGTTCAGGCCAAGGGAATAAAGGAAAAGAGCATGATCATCCATCATGCCCTGCGTAATACCATGATCCCTATCGTTACGGTCATGGGTCCATTGCTGGTAAATCTGCTGACCGGTTCCATGGTCGTTGAAAAGGTATTTGCGATCCCGGGAATCGGCCAGATCATGTCACAGGCTATAACAAACAATGACTACAACGTCGTAATTGCCTGTGCCTTTGTCTATTCAGCACTGTACATTATAATGATGCTTATTGTCGATGTTCTCTATGGAATAATCGATCCGCGTATCCGCGTTGCGAAGGGGGACAGTTAGTATGGATGAGGAAAGAACAGTAGTTGATCCTGCAAATGTCTCTGACAAGGATTTTGTCTTTGTTCAGCAGGGCGTAAAAATCATGGATGAGACCTATGTTTCTGTTTCTTACATGAAGGATGTCTGGAATCATTTCAGAAAAAACAGAGGAGCAGTCATAGGGTTAATCGTAATATGCCTGATAATAATAATGGCCATCGTAGGGCCGATGATTTCCGGATACCGTTATGATGAAATCATTCTTACTAATCAGAGCTTACCGCCACGCATTCCTCTTCTTGAAAAGCTGGGCATCTTCAACGGCACGGAAAGAGGAAGAAATGTTTATCTTGAACGCGGTCTGAATGATGTTTATTACTGGTTTGGTTCCGACACCAATGGCAGGGACCTGTTTACCAGAATATGGATGGGTACGAGAGTTTCACTCTTCATCGCCCTGGTGGCAGTCGTCATCGATATTGTCGTAGGCATGTCATATGGCCTTATTTCCGGATATTTCGGCGGAAAGGTAGACATGGTCATGCAGAGGTTTGCTGAGATCCTGAATGGTGTTCCAACGCTTGTAGTGGTCACGCTGCTGGGACTTGTCCTACCGCAGGGCATACCATCTATCATCTTTACGCTGATGATTACCGGCTGGATCGGCATGTCGCGTATTGCCCGTGCCGAGGTGCTGAAACTGAAGGAGAATGAATACATTCTTGCCTCCAGGACCCTTGGCGCCAAAGATTTTGCCATCATTTTCAAGGATATCATGCCAAACATCTTCGGACAGCTGATCATCATGTCGATGTTCTCAGTTCCAAATGCGATCTTTACTGAGGCATTCCTTTCCTTCGTGGGATTAGGCATTCAGCCTCCTCGGACCTCACTTGGCTCCCTGATTTCCGATGGCTATAAGTCATTAACGATTCATCCGCACATGATCATGAGTTCCATCATCGTTCTGGCCTTACTGATGCTGAGTTTCAATATGCTGGCAGACGGTATCAGAGATGCCTTTGATCCGAACCAGAAGAAAGGATAGGTGGCAGTCATGAGTGAAAAGAAAGAAAAGAAAGACCGCGTACTATCCATACGTGATCTTAACATATCATTTGAAACAGCAACCGGTACTGTCAATGCCATCAGGGGTGTCAGGATGGACCTGTTCAGAGGAGAGACCATTGCCATAGTAGGAGAGTCAGGCTCCGGTAAATCCGTAACCGTTAAAACCATTATGGGAATCATGGCTTCCAATGGCAGGATCGAAAGCGGTTCAATTGAATACACCTTTACTGATGATGACGGTGAGGTAAAGACCGTAGATCTGACAAAACTGTCACAGAAAGAGATAAGATACAAGTTTAACGGACGCCACATTGCCATGGTATTCCAGGATCCCATGACTTCACTTGATCCGACCATGACCATAGGCAAGCAGATCATGGAAGGCATGCTGGCGCATTTGGGATTAAGCAGGGAAGAAGCAAAAAAGCGTAGTCTCAAGCTGCTGGAAGATGTAGGAATTGACGAACCGCAGAAACGTTTCAATCAGTACCCGCATCAGTTATCAGGGACACGTCGGTCTTCGGGGATGCGTTGTAGGCTACACCGCTTACTTTGGAAGCGTACTCGATAATGGGGAAAATCAGGTCCGTTTCAAAGTTGGAAGGCTTGCCCTGTAATACAGAGGCAATCCGTTCCAGCCCGGCGCCTGTATCAATGTTCTTATGTTCCAGCGGCGTGTAAGTGCCGTCTTCGTTCTGGTTGAACTGGGTGAATACCAGGTTCCACAGTTCCAGGAAACGCCCGCAGTCGCAGGCCGGTCCGCAATCCGGTTTGCCGCAGCCCCGTTCCGGGCCTAAATCAATGTGGATTTCAGAGCAGGGACCGCAGGGGCCGCTGCCGATTTCCCAGAAGTTGTCTTCCAGACGGATAATACGCTCGTCAGGAATACCTAC
>JAFRAB010000034.1 GCA_017405675.1 Erysipelotrichaceae bacterium | reverse complement strand
TAGGAAAAAAGCCCACTGTCAGCAATTAAGTAATAGGAGCAATCATGTTGGCAGTAAAAAATCTACATAAAAGTTACGGGAAAAAGGAAATACTTAAGGGCATAAGTTTCATGGCCAGCAAAGGACAGATTGTTTCCCTGCTGGGCAGCAACGGCAGCGGTAAGACAACGACCTTCAGGTGTCTGCTGGGTCTTACAGATTATGATAAAGGCGAAATCAGATATGACAATCAGAAGCCTGATTCTCATAAAATGGGATATCTGCCGGAAGAAAGAAGCCTTTTTTATGATGTTACGGTCTATAGACAGCTTATATACATGGCACAGCTGAAAGGACTGGACAGTTATGAAGCGGAAAAACAGACCGAATACTGGCTGAACAGATTAAAAGTGAATGAGTATCGCAACACGATACCTTTAAAGCTTTCAAAAGGAAATCAGCAGAAGATACAGCTTATCATGTGCCTGATTGGAGAACCGGAAATAATAATCCTGGATGAACCATGGACCGGTTTAGATCAGAATAATGTCAGAATATTTCACGACATTCTCCTGGAACTGAAAAAGAAAAACAGGATAATACTGCTGTCATCACATCAGTACCAACCGGTACAGGATTCATGTGACCGTTTTCTGTATCTGAAAAACGGGGATATCGCTGTCAACACAACCAGACAGAAACTGCAGAAAGCTCCGGAAAGAATGCTGGAAATAGAACATTCCGGTGATTTTTACTATAAGAACAAAGCCATAATCAAAACCTTCCCCGGCAAAAACAAGGTAAGGTTTCTGTTCAGAAACGCCGAGGAAGCCTGGAAAAGTGCAGAAGAAATCAGAAACAGCAAAAATGTAATAAGCTGCAGGATCAGAAACATCAACATCAGCGATCTGACAGGAGCAGATGCATGAAAACGATGATCCTGTTTGCGCTGGAAAAGCGTTTCCTGAATAAAACGGCCATAATTCTGAATATTGCCATCTTCCTGGCATTAGGCGTTTTCTTTCATGTTGATAAGATAATCGCCGAAAAGGAAGATTATCCTGTATATTTAGATTACAGCTGTTCGGAAGTGGCGGTCAGATTAATGAATACTGACCGTATTTACATTGATGACATTACAGGTATAAAGGAATATCATACTCTGCATTACGAAAACGGGTGGAAACTGTATCTTTATGGCGGTAATAATGAAAAACTGCGGAGCAAAATAGAAAATGACCTGCGCAACATTCGGAAAGAAGAATTTCTCAAGACAGCAGACATAAAAGAAAAGAAATTCCTGGAAGATTTTTCAAAAAACTTTGAAACGGAGATCTATCATCATAAACAGGTAGATCTAAATACCATCATTCTGTCAGCAGTCTTTTATCTGATCCTGACATATTCAAACATGATAGCCAATGAACTGATATATGAAAAAGCCTGTCACACGCTTGAAACGACAATAAGCATAACAGGACCCACAAAACATCTGTTAAGTAAAATCGTTACTGCTTATCTGTCCTTTCTCATACAGGCGCTCTCTGTAATAGTAAGTACAGTAATCTGGATTTTCATAAGATATGCAGAAGATCGACTAAAAGGGTTGGTAATGTACCTTAACAAAAACAATGAGGTTTTCTCATTAAATATACCTACAGGCAAATTACTGATGGCTTTGGCAATAATAGTTTCAGGTTTATTGTTGTTGCAGATAATCATGCTGATAATAACCAGCTGTCTGGCTGACAGCGAAGAAGCAGCCGCTTTTCAGAACATCTACTACATTCTGTTAATTGCGATATATTATTTCTCTGTCCTTAAAGGAGAAAACGACTTAATATCAGGAATTATGTCTGAAATACTCTCTTTTGTACCTGTAATATCCATGCTGATAATGCCGGTAAGATTGCTAGTAGGTACTGCGGGAGTTATAGACGGGTTTCTTTCCTTATGCATAACGGTAACAGTTACGGTTATAACTGTAGAAATATATCTGCATAATTACCTGAGAATAATGACGAAAAAATAGGGATCAATCCCTATTTATCTTTTTCATGTTGTTTGTACGGTAATACTTCTTAAGTTTCTCGTAGTTTTCAGCCAGAGCCTTTTCATATGAACTGTTAGTATTAGGTGAGTAGAACTGGGCATCTTTCAGTTCATCAGGCAGATACTGGATAAGATGCCATTTGTCTTTGGCGCCATAATTGTACTTTTCATCTTCGCTCAGTCCGACAGGAGTAAGACGCAGATACATAGGTACATCAGCCGGTGTATTCTGGGCTGTTTCCAGAGCGGCGTGAATGGCTTCATCGCCACTGCGTGACTTAGGTGACAGAGCCAGATCAATTACAGCTACTCCCAAAGGAATCATGCCTTCAGGGAAACCGACTCTCTTGGCGGCATCTATGGCTGTAACCATACGGGCACAGGCAGCCGGATTAGCCAGTCCTATATCTTCATAAGCTATGACAATAAGTCTTCTTTCAATGGAATCCATGTCATTGGCCATGATCAGTCTGGCAAGATAATAGAGAGCCGCATTAACATCAGAACCTCTGATGGACTTCTGTAAAGCACTGACGGCGTCATAATGACCGTCATCGTCATGGTCCATGCTCATGTTGACCAATGGAGAATACTTTTTAACCAGATCAAGAGTAATTTCATTGTTCTGACATCCTACGGAACAGATTTCCAGAATGTTATAGGCATATCTGAGGTCACCGTTACTGTTATTAGCGATAAGCTTAACGGCATCATCTTCAATGGTAATGGCATTGTTGAAGCCGTCAGGTGACGCAACAGCTCTCCTTATGGCTGTTGCGATGTCTTCTTTACTGAGAGGCTTGACTTCCAGCAGGTGACACCTTGATCTGATCGCTGGGTTTATGGCGAAATACGGATTTGAAGTTGTCGCGCCGATGACGGTAATGAGACCTGACTCAATATGAGGGAGAAGCAGATCCTGCTTGTCTTTATTCAGACGGTGTATTTCATCAATTATGATGATCAGACCCGGAAACATCCTGGCTTCCTCAAAAAGAATGGTCAGATCTTTCTTGTTTCCGGTTACGGCATTGAACATGCGGTATGGCAGATGGAGTTCGCTGGCTAAGGCAATAGCCAGAGTTGTCTTGCCTGATCCCGGAGGACCGTAGAAAATCATTGAAAAAAGGCGTTTCTGTTCAACGCAGTTTCTTAATAACATGTTCGGACCGGTAAGATGCTGCTGTCCCAGGACATCATCAAGCTTATCAGGTCTTAATTTAAAAGCCAGGGGTTCTTTCATACAAAGTCAGTATACTATATTTTAGTTCAAGTTGAAAGATGAGATATCATTTCTTGGTTTTGTCACAGAAACGATATAGAATATATATTATGAAGATAGTAGTACAGAGAGTTTCACAGGCCAAGTGTGTTGTCGAAGGACAGGTAACCGGCGAAATCGGCAAAGGTTATATGTTGCTGGTAGGCTTTGGCCACGATGACGATAAGGAAACAGCCAGAAAATACGCTAACAAGGTAGCTAAGCTGCGTGTTTTTGAAGACGAAAACAATAAGATGAACCGAAACATCTTTGATGTTAACGGAGCCATTCTGTCGATCTCTCAGTTTACACTATATGCAGACTCCCGTAAGGGCAACAGACCGAGCTTCATTGATGCCCTGGGAGGACAGGAAGCCAATGAATTATACGAGTACTTCAATGACTGTCTGAGAGAACAGGGATTAAGAGTAGAAACGGGCATTTTCGGTGCAGACATGAAGGTTTCCCTCACCAATGATGGTCCGGTAACAATAATATTAGAAGGACTGTGATTCTGGTGTATAATGAAAAAGATCCGGTGAAGTAAAATGGAATATAAATTAGACGATATTATTGAAATGAAAAAAGAACACCCATGCCATAAGTCAAAACAGTGGCGCATTATCAGAATGGGTGCCGATATAAGAATTAAGTGCCTGGGCTGTGGCAACAGTGTTCTTATGCCCAGAAGCGAATTCGAAAGAAAGCTGAAAAAAGTAGTTAGTTCAAGCGAGGTGCAGTAAATGCCATTAACAGCGGGAATCATAGGTTTACCTAATGTAGGCAAATCAACATTATTTAATGCCATCACAAAATCACAGGTTGAAGCAGCCAACTATCCGTTTGCGACTATTAATCCTAACGTTAAAACCGTTGAGGTACCTGACGAAAGAGTCGATAAACTGAGTGCCATGTTCAAACCTAAAAAGACCATAAAGACAACGTTTGAGTTTACAGACATTGCCGGTCTGGTAAAGGGAGCGTCCAGAGGTGAAGGCCTGGGCAACAAGTTCCTGGGTCATATCAGAGAAGTTGATGCCATATGCCATGTCGTAAGATGCTTCGATGACGCCAGCATAACACATGTAGAGAATTCAGTTGATCCTAAAAGAGACATTGAAATCGTCAATGTGGAACTGGCTCTGGCTGACCTTGATACGGTAATCAACCGCATCAGCAAGGTTGAGAGAAAGGCTCAGACCAAGGAAAAGGATGCCGTTAAGGAATACGAACTTCTGAAAAAGCTGAAAGCAGCTCTGGAAGAAGGTAAAGGTGCCCGTAACGTTGAATTAAATGATGAAGAGAAATTACTGGCCAAGTCATATAACCTGCTGACGATCAAACCGGTAATATACATTGCCAACATGTCAGAAGCAGATATCAGCCATCCGCAGGACAGTCCGTATTATCAGGAAGTAAAGAAGATCGCTGATGCCGAAAACAACAAGGTCATCGCCATTACTGCCAGAACGGAAGAGGAACTTTCTCAGCTGGAAGACGATGAAAAGCAGATGTTCCTGGAAGAGATGGGCTTACAGCACAGCGGACTGGACGAAATCATAGTAACAGCGTACTCCATACTGAATCTGTGTACCTTCTTAACAGTAGGAACAGATGAAGTAAGAGCCTGGACCTTTACAAAGGGAATGAAAGCTCCGGACTGCGCCGGCGTAATTCATTCAGATTTCAAGAAAGGCTTTATCAGAGCCGAGGTATTCAGTTATAATGATATTATGGAATACGGCAGTGAACAGGCTTTAAAGGAAGCCGGCAAGCTGCGCGTAGAAGGAAAAGAATATGTTGTACAGGATGGAGACATCATGCATATAAGATTCAATGTTTAATTAAGGAGGAACAGGACATGAAATTAATTATCGCTATTGTATCTAATGATGACAGTGCTGCAGTTACATCTACTTTAACAGAACACGGATTTTTTATCACAAAGTTATCAACAACCGGTGGTTTCTTAAGAGCCGGTAACACCACTTTCCTGATTGGTACTGATGAAGAGAATGTTCCTGCAGTAATTGAACTGATTAAGAGTGAAAGCAGCAGAAGAACCGAAATCGTTCCGGCAACTGCTACATTTGATGTTGGTCACTATTCATCTTATCCAATTGAAGTACAGGTTGGCGGCGCTACCATCTTTGTACTGGATGTTGAACAGTTCGTTAAGGCATAATAAAAAAAGCTTCGCAAGAAGCTTTTCGTTTGCAATGAACAAGTTAAAACACCGGATAACCGGTGTTTATTAAAATACTACATTCCTTTTAAGAGCTCTTTAAGGTTTTCCATTTCTTCTTTTGAAATGGTAACACCTTTACCCATCTTTGAGCCATCAGGGCTCCAGGTTCTGATGTCATATACAGGTTCTCTGCCATTCCAGCTAACCAGGTTCAGCTCTTTTTTCCAGCCGTTCTTCTGTTCAGACAGAATTCCGATATGTTCTACTACTTCGTAACTAAAATCCATACGGCACCTCTTTCTATGTGGATGTGTGATTACTTTAAATTATAATATATAATATAAATATATAAAATAAAAGAATTATTTTTATTTTATTTAATAAGACAGGCAGGTAATGTTTATGAGAATAGGACAGTCAACAGATATTCACAGACTGGTAGAAGGCAGAGATCTGATACTGGGAGGAGTTAAAATACCTTACGAAAAAGGTCTTTTAGGTCATTCCGATGCTGATGTGCTGCTGCATGCCATCATTGAAGCTCTTATCGGAGCCATGGGTTTGGGTGATATTGGAAAACATTTCCCTGATACCGACGATAAATATAAGGGCATATCCTCCATGAAACTTCTTGAACACACAAAGAAACTTCTTGACGAAAACGGCTTTGAAGTCATCAATGTTGATTCTCTGATACTCATTCAGGAGCCTAAAATGAAAGACTATATCACGGATATGAGAAAGAATATTGCCAGAGTACTGATGTGTAATGAGAATCAGATAAATGTTAAGGCAACTACCGGAGAAAAACTGGGATATGTAGGAAATAAGGAAGGTGCTGTGGCCCAGGCTGTGGTACTGATTGATGAGGTAAAGTAATGTATACATATAAGATCGTTTTTGAAGAAATAGCAGATGCCAGAGAACTTAAGGAACTGCTGGAAGACATCGGCGATACATACGCGAGTGTTAATGCACGCCGTAAGGAAGCTGTAATTGAAACAAGTGAGAGCGTATCCGAAATCTGTGAAGTGCTTAAGGATGAAGGATATGATATAGTTGATTTAGAGATCATATAAGGACAATATTATGAAACAATTAAAAAAGATTCTTCTTGCTGTAATGGCAGTACTAATGGTTACGACTGCAGCCGGCTGTGTGGACAAGATTGAAAAGCTTGATAAGGATGTACGGAAGGCTCTTGAAATCAAAGACTATCGGGCAGCTGCTGATCTGTATGAAAAAGCAATTAATGACGGCCTGGATAAGGAAGTAGTAATACCAAAGGTAGTGGAGTTTTACAAAGGCTGGTTAAGGAATAAAGCTTATGAAACTGATGCCAGTATTATGGATATACTTTTGATCATGGAGGAACTGCGCGACAGATTCCCAGATGCCAAAGACGAGGCAGAACAAACATTAGCAGGTTTGTGTTCTGCGCTTTTAACCGGAGCCGAAGACCTTGATAAAGCTGAAAATTTATATAAGGCATTTATGGACAGATATGCTGACAGTGAAACGATTACCGGAGAACTGAAAGTCATATATGAGACTTATATGGCAGTTACAGTTGAAACTGAACTAAATACTCTGAAGGACAGCACAGATCTGCTGAGCTGTATCGAGAATCAGGATTATGAGGGCATCATAAAAGCCATTGAAAGCACAGACCTTGAAAACAAAACACAGAAGGTATATAAGAAAATTACTCTTCCTGTGTACGTTATCGTAGCAGACGACAAAGTACTGGCTGCCAACTGGGAAAGCGGCTGTCTGACGGTTTATTACGGTGCTCTGGACGCAAACAACAGAAAGACCGGAGCAGGCGTGTTCTATACCCACATAGTTGACGGCGAGAAATACGTTAAGGAAGTTACATACTGCGATTTCACAAATGACAAGCGGAACGGACCGTTCAAACAGTTTTTGGAAAAACAGGTGACAAAACTTGATAAAATCGTTTCAGAAGGCGTACTTGTTGATAACAAGTTTGAAGGTCGGGTCAATTCTACAATGACCAGAGACGGTGAAACAATTCAGCTGACTTTCAATTTTGAAGACGGAATGGTCAAAGTTATTGATACCAATAACAGCAGCGGGGCTACAGTTTATTATGTAGCCAGTGGTACAGGCCCGGGTGGAAGCCTCTATTACACCAAGGGTGAGAAATACGCAAACAGTCAGCATGGCATAGCTCCATATTATGCCAGCCTTGATTAAACAGGATAAAACACTTAAGATCCGCATAGTCAATGCGGATCTTTTTTCTTATATTCAAAAACCCCGCCATAGTGGCGGGAGTACAAAAGAGGTTAAGCGGTGAGAAAAGAAATCCTCCCATGTGATAAACTTTGAGTAAGCCTGCCAGCTTGAACAAAGGAAAGACAAAGGAGGATAACATTAAGATGAACAAACAAGATAATGTCACTCAAAGTTTAGCACATACAAAATGGAATTGTAAGTATCACGTAGTGTTCGCACCGAAGTATAGAAGGAAAGTGTTCTTTGAGGAAAAGAGAGCGGAGATAAGGGGGATAATAAGACAGTTATGTGAATGGAAGGGAGTAGAAATAATCGAAGGAGAAATATGCCCTGATCATGTACATCTGTTAATATCAATCCCACCAAAAATGAGTGTGAGTGGATTTATGGGATATCTAAAAGGGAAGAGCAGTCTATTGATTTTTCAGAAATATGGAAACATGAAGTTTGCGTATCGAAACAGAGAATTCTGGTGTAAAGGATATTATGTAGACACCGTAGGAAAAGATACGAAGGCAATCAAGGAGTACATAGAAAATCAACTGAAAGCAGACAAAGAAGCAGATCAGTTAGCTTTGTTTGATCCAAGAGACCCTTTTAAGGGAAACTAGTAATACTTGGATGCTGGCAGGCGT
>JAFRAB010000033.1 GCA_017405675.1 Erysipelotrichaceae bacterium | reverse complement strand
GGTGATGATGGTGATGATGATGTTCATGGTGGTGCTCGTGATGATCATGGTGATGATGTTCATGGTGGTGCTCGTGATGATCATGGTGATGATGTTCATGTTCATGTTCGTGTTCATCATCGTCATCGTCGTCATCATCGTCATCGTGATGATGCTCTTCTTCAAATTCAGGAAGAATGTCACCGCCGTTTACAATGATATCGAGCAGTTCCTCAATTGACATTTCACTTACAGGGACGTTGGTGATTTCAGCATCAGGATTTATCTCTGTTATAAGCTGTTCGGCTTTTTGAAGCTGTTCTTCAGTACATACGTCAACGTGTGAAAGAATCACGGCATTAGCTGCCTTAACCTGATCATCGAAGTATTCCTTGAAGTTCAGATGATATTTACGGCATGTTTTGACATCAACGATACAGATGTGTGAAACAATGCGGTAATCGTCATCTTCTCTGATGACATTGATAATCTCAGAAAGCTTGCCGACACCTGACGGTTCAATGATCAGATCGGTTACGCCCATTTCTTCTATTTCTTCCAGGGCATCTTCAAAATCCCCCTGTAATGAACAGCAGATACAGCCGTTATTGATTTCTTTTATCTTCAGCCCGGAATCAAAGAAGGCACTGTCAACGCCTACTTCACCAAACTCATTCTCCAGCAGCATTACCTTTTCGAAAGTCTTTTCATTCAGCAGTTTCTGAATGAATGTGGTTTTTCCTGCACCCAGGAAA
Organism: Erysipelotrichaceae bacterium; assembly: GCA_017405675.1. The sequence goes on along the minus strand of JAFRAB010000033.1, from coordinate 113,934 downwards.
CCTGAAACAATATATACATTAATCATAAAAATAACCTCCTGAAATCCTGCCTTACTATTCTACTACAATTATTTATTTTTGTAAGAAACTTATGCTCCAAAAAAACAAAAATGTTCAGTTAAGAACATTCTGTTTAAAGCAGTTTCATTATATCCTGATAAGTCACAAAGACAAACAGGATGAGAACGATTCCTACCCCTATCAGAGACAAAGCCATTTCCACTTTCTCTGAAGGTCTGTGCCCAATTATCTTTTCGACTCCAGCCAGTAATATCTTGCCGCCGTCAAAAATAGGTATTGGTACAAGATTCATGATGCCTACACTTACTGACAGCGAACCTACCAGTGACAGTAATGACAGGAAACCGTAGCTGGCTGCCTCTTCCGTATACTTGTAGATTGAGATCGTTCCTCCCAGTGAATCAAGTCCCTGAGTACCGGTAAACAATCCTATTATTGCCTCAAAAGTCAGACCTATGATTTCAAAAGCATAACTGATTCCCTCAGGAATTGCCTGCAGGAAAGTTATCTTTCTGACTATCGGATCAGGTGCCATAATGCCAATCATGTATCTTTGCTCGGTTTCACTATACTTTGGAGTTACTCTAAGCGCCAGTTCTGTACCGTTTCGGTCGACATAATACGTCATTTCATCGTTGCTGCTCTGTGTTCCCACTACTATTTCAGCAAAAGTCTTTGGAATAATTACGTCTCCGTTTTTTAATACGATCTTAGTGATGACATCTCCTGCCTTGAAGCCGGCTTCTTCAGCAGCTGAAGCAGCTACAACTTCCTTGACAACTGCCGGAGGAGCTTCCGTAACATAGCCGTTGATCTGGAAAATCATCACAAATACCAGACAGGCCAGAAACATATTGAACAGAGGACCGGACAGCAGAATTATGACACGCTGCCAGATCTTGATACCATAGAACGTTCTTTCCTTTGGTACGTTGAGGAATTCGGTAGGATTGCCTTCCTCATCAAACTTGATCGGCGTATTCTCCTTTTCAACCATACCTGTAAAACCGCCCAGCGGAATTGCACGCAGTGAATAGGTCGTTTCCTTGCCGGCCTTCTTGAATACAGTAGGTCCGAAACCTATCGCAAATTCATTTACATAACAGCCAAACAGCTTGGCAGCCAGCATATGCCCCAATTCATGTACAAATATAATGACTGCCAGAATAATCAGAAAATATATAATTGTCATTCTTTACCTTCTGTCAGATGCTGCACATATTCCTGTGCCCATCTGTCGCTTTCAATAATATCATCAACTGTCGGATTACTGATGTTTTCAGCTTTTTCAACAGTCGCAAATATCAGTCTTTCTATATCCAGAAAACTGATTTCCCTGTTCAGAAACAGCTTAACAGCTCTTTCATTGGCACCGTTCATTACTGCCGGCAGGATTCCTCCCCGTTTGCCTGTTCTGTAGGCCAGTCCCAGAAGAGGATATCTTTCCAATGATAGCTCGCCAAAATGCAATGCCCCTACTTTAATCAAATCAAGACTGTCAGAAGTATTGATATTTCTTTCAGGATAGTTCAGCGCAAACTGAATAGGCATTCTCATGTCTGAAACGCCCATCTGCCGCAGTATGGCATGATCTCTGAATTCTACCATCGAATGAACTATGCTTTCAGGATGCAGAACTGTTTTTATATGATCATAGTCAACGTCAAACAGCCAGTGTGCTTCTATAACTTCAAACCCCTTATTCATCATGGTTGCTGAATCAATGGTGATTTTCTTGCCCATGCTCCAATTAGGATGATTAAGTGCCATCTCCAGTGTTACATCTTCTAACTGCTCACGCTTCAGATTTCTGAAGCTTCCTCCTGAAGCAGTTATTATCAGGTTACTGATTTCTTCATGTCTGTAACCCAGCAGACACTGCCGGATGGCAGAATGCTCGGAATCTATTGGAATAATATCGACTCCATAACTGCGGGCTTCATTCATTACGATCTCACCGCATGCCACAAGTGTTTCCTTATTGGCCAGGGCAACATTTACCTTATGCCTGATGGCATTAAGTGTAGGAAGCAATCCTACAAATCCCTGTAAGGCATTTATGACCAGGTCAGCAGGTTTTGATGTCAGTTCAATAAGGCCTTCTGAACCGTAAAAAAACTGACAATCCGGATATAATTCCGTAAGATCATCCCTTCTGCTGCCTGTACAAATGTATTTTAGCTGCTTCTTCAGAAATGCGTTTTCTGATACAAGCATGTTATCCACGTCTCTGCCAACGGATAAACCTACTATTTCAAAACGTTCAGACTGCTGTTTGATTATGTCAATGGTCTGCAGTCCGATATTACCGCTGGCGCCTAATAAAATAACTTTTCTTCTCATAGAATAACAAGCATAAGAACATATAACCACATGCTGTTAAAACATACGGAATCTATTCTGTCCAATACTCCTCCATGACCAGGGAAAATGGTTCCGAAGTCCTTTATGCCATAATGTCTCTTGATGGCAGAATATGCCAGGTCCCCGATCTGACCGACTATCGGCATTGTTAATGAACCGATAATGATCAGCAGAACAGAAACATTAAGCGGCTTGATCAGTGTCAGATATGCAAACAGGAATGAAATGACAGCCCCGAAGATGTAACCGCCGACGGAACCTTCGATTGTCTTATTAGGAGAGATTCTTTCATTAAGCTTATGTTTTCCTATTGCTCTTCCCACAAAGTATGCAGCTGCATCAGTAACACAGTTTGCAAACAGCATGTAGAAGACCATCATATTGCTGATGGAATACATTTTCATGAAACCTGCAGCCATCATTCCTATCATATTGTAGAAAATGAACATCATACCTATGCTTTCAAAGCTGACTTCTTTACAGAATACCAGCATTGTGAAAAGACAGATCAGTATCAGACAGTCAGCCAGGAAGAAATAATTCAGTCCCAGCAGATTGGCAAACATGATTATCAGTGAAAAGACATAGGAAACAAGCTGAAGAGGACGTGGCCAGTTTGCTTCAGCCAGTTTGATAATTTCATAAGATCCCATTATGGCAAATACAGCCATCAGGATTTTAAAAGGTATACCGCCAAGGAATAATATTGGCCCCAATACTGCTATCAGAGCAAATGCGGTTATAAATCTCTGTTTCATTCCAAACCTCCGAATCTTCTATGCCTCTTCATGAAGTCGTTTATGATGTTTTCAAAATCCTCACCTGTGAAATCAGGCCAGTATTTATCAATAAAACACATCTCGGCATATGAGAGCTGCCACAGAAGAAAATTAGAAATTCTGTAGTCGAGTGAAGTTCTGATCATCAGCTCCAGTTCAGGATAATCAGCGGTATAAAGATACCTGGAAAATTCCTCTTCCGTAAGCACATGATCTCTGTCTTCAAGTTGATTTACGTAACGGTTTATTCCATCAACAATTTCCTTGCGTCCGCCATAATTCAAGGCAAAAACCAATGTCATGTTTTCATTGTTTCTGGTTTTTTCAAAGGCTCTTTCCAGTACTTTTCTGGTTTCAGAGGGAATCTGTTCGATATCCCCTATCATACTGATTTTTATTCCTTTTTCCATTAGTTCATCGATATATCTGTCAATGAATATCTTAGGAAGTCCCATCAGATAATTTACTTCCTCTGCCGGTCTCTTCCAGTTCTCAGTTGAAAAAGCATAAAGAGTCAGAACCTTTACTCCCAGATCATTGGCTTTGATGGCAATGTTACGGACATTTTCCGTACCGCGTAAATGGCCAAAGCTTCTTGGTTTCCCCTGCGCTTTAGCCCAGCGTCCATTGCCGTCCATTATTATGGCTACATGCTGCGGAACATTGTTCATTTTACAGTTTCATTAAGTCTCTGCTCTTATTAGCAGCGATTTCTTCCACTTTCTTGATTGAATCATCAGTCATTTCCTGAATTTCATCAAGCATGTCTTTCTGAGTATCTTCAGGAATTGTCTTGTCTTTCTTGACTGCATCATTGGCACTGCGGCGGACGTTTCTCAAAGCAATCTTGGCTTCTTCGCCCATTTCCTTAACCTTTAATGCATACTCTCTACGTCTCTCTTCTGTCAGAGGCGGAACAACGATTCTGATCTGTGTTCCCTCATTCTGCGGAGTAAGACCGATGTTGGCAGCAAAAATAGCCTTTTCGATGTCTTTGACGATTCTCATTTCGTAAGGCTTGATCAGCAGCTGCTTACCTTCTATTACGGAAATAGATGAGATCTGATTGATTGGTGTGCTCATTCCATAGTAATCTACTTCAATGTTTGAAACCAGATTAGGATTGGCACCAGATGTTCTTATCTGTGTTAAGGCTCCCTGAAAACGATCAATAATTTCTTCCATTTCCAGTTCGTAGATTTCAAGTTCTACCATATTATTCACCTCCAGTGATTAATGTTCCAATATTTTCTCCCATGCATGCTCTTGAAATGTTGGCAATGTCGTTCATGTTGAAGACTATGCCCTTGATATTGTTTTCCAGGCACATGCTTGCAGCTGTCTGGTCAATAACGCCCAGATTTTTATCAAGCACTTCCTTGAAAGTCAGCTTATCATATTTCTTGGCATCAGGATTCTTACGTGGGTCATCTGTATAAACGCCGTCTACCCCATTCTTTGCCATAAGTATTACTTCAGCTTGAATTTCGCTGGCTCTTAATGCAGCGCCGGTATCAGTTGAGAAGAATGGATTTCCCGTACCGCCGCCGAAGATCACTACTTCACCTGCTTCCAGATGCTGAATGGCTTTTCTGGCATCAGCGACATCTGCTGCCCTAGGAGCCTCAAAGGCGGTCTGAACATAAGCAGGTACACCATTGATTTCCAGTGCACCCTGAACAGCCAGCGCATTGATCAGTGTGGCCAGCATGCCCATCTTATCAGCCTGTACACGTGGTAATCCCAGCTGACTTGCAAACTTGCCTCTGATAATGTTACCGCCGCCGACAACGATGCCGACCTGGACACCCATAGCCAGAACTTCCTTCATTTCTTCAGCCAGACTTTTGAGAAGTTCAGGATTGTAGGCGTTATCCGGTGCTGATAAAGCTTCACCGCTAAGTTTTAATAATACTCTTTTATACATATAAATCACCCTTATCTATTATGTTAATCGATAACCATGGAGATTATCAATATGTTATCTGTTAATGATCGTTATCTGAAATGTATACTTCTCTTGGTTTTGAGCCGTTAACAGGGCCAATTGCGCCCTCCTGCTCCAGCATGTCAATTATTCTGGCAGCACGGTTATAGCCAAAGCCGAAGCGTCTCTGAATTGCTGATGTTGAAGCTTTCTTGGTCTGAGCAATGAATTTCTTTACTTCATCATATGCCGGATCCTGAGCCATTCTCTCAACACCTTCGTCACTTACACTGCCGAAGGAATTATTGACAAAGGCATCATCATATTCAGGAGCACCCTGGCTCTTAACGTAATCAGTAATGGCCGTTATTTCAGCATCACTTACATAAACACCTTGCAGTCTGTTGGCAGCAGACTCACCCATTGGAATATACAGCATGTCACCATAGCCTATCAGTCTTTCAGCACCAACCTGGTCTAGAATGATTCTTGAGTCAATGGCACTTGATACGGCAAAGGCAATACGTGACGGAATGTTTGTCTTAATGGTACCGGTAATAACATCGGTACTAGGACGCTGAGTAGCAACGATCAGGTGAATACCACTTGCTCTTGCCAGCTGTGTGATTCTCTGAATGTAGCCTTCAACATCTTTACCATGAGTCAGCATCAGGTCAGCCAGCTCATCAATAATGACGACAATATATACCATGTGCTTCAGTGTAGTGTCATCTTTAACCTTCCGGTTATACTCTGTGATGTTTCTTACACCAGCATGGTGGAATTCATTGTATCTGTTTTCCATGATCTCAACGATGCTCTTTAAGGCATTGGCAGCTTCAGAAGTATCATTGATAACAGGTCCGATCAGATGCGGAATATTTTCATATGGTGTGAATTCAACTTTTTTAGGGTCTATCAGCAACAGCTTGACTTCATCAGGAGTAGTTCTCAATAACAGAGTTGTAATGATGGAGTTAATGCATACTGACTTTCCTGAACCGGTGGAACCGGCAATCAGCATATGCGGAAGCTTATTGATCTCAGCATATACATTATCGCCTGAAAGGTCTTTACCTAAAGCTACGGTAAGTGGATTGCGGTTGTACTTTTCTGGAACCTTGTACAGCAGCTCACTCATTTTAACACTTGTTCTGTCTGCGTTTGGTATTTCTATACCTACAACGCTCTGACCAGGAACCGGTGCTTCAATACGGACATCCTTGACCGCCAGAGCCATCTTGATGTTTTCCTGCAGTGAAGTAATACGGCTGATTTTGATTCCAGGTTCAGGTCTGACGAAGAACTTGGTTACTGACGGACCGATCTTGGCATCAGTCAGAGTGCATGGAACGTCAAACTGATCCAGTATTTCTATCAGCAGTCTGCCCTTTTCATTAGCGTTATTGCGATTGGCTGTACTACTGACGGTAGTTGCCTTTTCCAGCAGTGACAGTCTTGGCTTTGTGTATTTGCGTCCGGTACGTGAATAGCCTACAGAACTGGTTTTGACAGATGAAACTGCAGCATTGTCTGCTTTCTTTTCAATCGGAGCAACAGCGGCAATTGCTTCTTCCTTAGGCTCTTCAGGAATGGTCTCAGGTTTCGGTTCATCAATGACAGGAACCGGATCCTTCTTGAGATCAATTATATTGAAGACCTCAGGCTTCTTGATCTTAATTGATTTGAGCTTATCGACCCGCTTGCTTGTTCTGGCAGTTTTGGTATCCTTGCTGAACAGTGCTTTGATTCCCTTGATGTTTTCAAGATCAACAAGCAGAAGAACACCGACAACGAGTAAGGCAATTATGATTATCAGACTTCCTACAAAGGAAACCAGGAAGCTGGCACTGCCATACAACAGTGCACCAATCAGGCCTCCTCTGGCAGGAACAAGATCATCAAATATGTCCTTATAGTCAGCAAAGAAATTGGTAAATATGACCTTGCCGGTAGCCTTATCTTCCGGAATAGCCATGATCATCATCAGAGCCAGGTACATCAGAATAAGACCGCATATCTTTTTACTTCCCATAGCAGGAACCTTGGAAGTAACACAGACAAGTACTCCAATTACTATGGCAGCGATATAGAGAAGATGGTAAAAGTCACCAAAAAGCAGTCTGGACCGCTGATAAAAGAACTGTCCCAGAAATCCTGTACTGCTGTGCAGCAGAACGATCAGAGAGAACACGACCGCTATGCCGCCGTAAACTGGAATCATTGGTTCCTTTTTAACCTTTCTTTTTCTCGCCATATATACTCCTCTATTTCAGATTTATCTCAATTATTGCAGGCAGGATCATAGGTCTCTTGCCTGTTTCTCGTAATACGTATCTGGCTATCTGTTCTCTGACTTCCGCCCTGACAGCCATGTTTTCATATGTTTTATCAGCCACTTTTTCCCTGATCATGTCAACGACCATGGTTCCGATGTTTCTGAGAACATATTCTGAGTCCTTAACATAAATAACACCGCGCGACTGGATATCAGGTCCGCCTATTACTTCCTTGGTATTGAAGTCAATGGCAACGCCAATGATTATGACTCCATCTGTTGACAGAACTTCTCTGTCACGCAGAACGAAACTGGTAATACTGTTATTGTCTTCAGAACCGACCATCGTTTCCCCGACGTCAATCATTTCGGAACATGAAACCAGAATTCCGTCGTTGATCGTTGCTACCTGACCGTTATCGAGAATGATGATCCTGTCAGGAGTAAAACCGATCTGCATGGCCAGGTTTGCTGCCTGAATGAAGTTGCGGTATTCACCCATTACTGGGATGAAATACTTAGGCTTTATCAGATACATCATCATCTTCATGTCTTCACTGCTCGGATGCAATGACAGTACCTGTTTGGAATCAAGTTTGCGTACTCTGACATTGTCCTTATACAGTTCGTTCTCCATGGCACTGGCTCTTTTTTCCGTACCTGAAACGACTGGTGAGGCAATGATTACGGTATCTGTATCTCTAAGTTCAATGATATCATCTTCACCTGTAGCTATGCGGTTCATGACATCAAATATCTTGCCGCCTGATTCAGTTACCAGTATGACGGCATCCTCGATATCGTTTGTGAATTTATCCTTGCTGATTTCCACGGATTTAGGAATTGAATAATATCCCAGTTCATCCATGTCCTTCAGTCTGGTTTTCAGTCTGTCATCATAAAAGAAAATAGAACGCTTGAACTCACGAGTTAAGTTTATTATTTCCTTGATACGGAAATAGTTCTGGTTATACACCGTAACAATGATACGTCCCTTGGCATCTTCAAAATACGGTTTGACAAGGTTGTAGATCCTGTGATTTGGAGCTGTAAAGTTTTCGTGATCAGCATATGAGGATTCCATCAGCAGAGCCAATACACCCTTTTTGCCTATTTCAGCAACAGTTCCGATATCACTGTCAAAACTCTTGTCGTGCATGTCAAAGTCCACAACAAACTGCTCTGCGATGACGATCTGGCCGTTTTCTGTTTCAATGGCCACACCAATGGCATCAGGAGTAGCGTGTGTCAGGGCAAAGGAAGTAACATTGAAGTCACCGACTTTGAATTCCCCATTACGCGGAACAACATGATATTTCAGTTTGTCCCAGTCTACCGGTTTCAGGATGTGTTTCAGTACTCTGCGGCACATTTCAGGTCCATAGACAGGAACATCAATGCTCTGTAAAAGCATTGGCAGTCCGTTCATCATATCGTCATGCGCATGCGTAATGATGACGCCTATTACCTTTTCCTGATTCTGAACGAGATAGTTAAAATCAGGCACGATATATCTTATGCCATACTGATTGTCTTCAGGCAGTTTTAATCCGGCATTTACTACGATGATCTTATCGTCAATTTCCAGACAGTAAAGGTTCTTTCCGTCTTCATCAAGTCCGCCAAGAGCAACAATTCTGATCCTGCTCATAATACCCCCATCTATTCCTGTATTCCGTTCAATGAATTCTTTTTAGCTTCTGTAATCTTTACGTCTATTATATCACCAACATTACCCTCTTTAAGAGTAAAATTGACCAGCTTCTGCTGTGGTGTATATCCTGAATATACCTCAGGATTATTCTTGCTAGGGCCATCAACAAGAACCTTAACGGTCTTCCCTACCCATTTTTCGTTATTTGACTTGGAATAGTAATCCAGTCTTTCATTTAATCTGGCCAGACGCTGTTTCTTTTCTTCCATGGAAACATTGTCTTCCATTCTGGCAGCCGGTGTTCCCGGTCTTGGAGAAAAGATAAATGAATATGCATTGTCATATTTGCAGTATTCAACCATCTTAAGAGTATCCTGGAACTGTTCCTCGGTTTCACCAGGGAATCCTACGATAATGTCTGTTGAAATGGAAACATCCTTAACAGTTTTTCTGAGTCTGTCAAACAGATCTCTGTATTCCCGTGATGTATATCTTCTTCCCATGCGCTTTAGTATCTCATCATTGCCTGACTGTAAAGGCAGATGAACGTAAGGCATGATATTGTCGTAATCTGCTATGGCCTGCAGCATCTCATCGGTGAAATCCCAAGGATGAGAAGTAGTAAATCTAATCCTTTCAATACCGGTCTCTGCTACTTTTCTCAGCAGATAGGCAAAATCACCGTTTTCCGGCAGATCCTTGCCATAGGCATTGACGTTCTGCCCCAACAGAGTAACTTCCTTATAGCCGTCTCTGCAGAGCTGCTGTACTTCAGCAACAATGTCTTCAGCGAGTCTTGATCTCTGCTGCCCTCTTGTATACGGCACAATGCAGTATGTGCAGAATTTGTCACAGCCGTCCATGATCATTACTGAGGCCTTGAACTGCAGGCTTCTGTGTGATGGCAGTCCTTCAAAAATACTGCCCTGATGTGAATAGACGCTTACCGCTTTCTGTTTGCTGACAATGATTTTTTCAAGCATCTGCGGCAGTTCAAATAAATTGTGAGTTCCGAAAATCAGATCAACATTCTTATAGCTTTTCAGAACCTTGTTAACAACTTCTTCTTCCTGAGCCATGCAGCCGCACAGACCGATAATGAGTGAAGGTTTCTGTCTCTTATAGTTCTGCAGGAATCCGATTTCTCCCAGAACTCTCTTTTCGGCATTGTCGCGGATGGCACAGGTATTAAGGATGATAATGTCAGCTTCTTCCAGTAATTCAGTATGTGCATATCCCATTTCTTCCAGGATGCCGGAAATGACTTCTCCATCTCTGACATTAGCCTGACAGCCATATGTTATCACATGATAAAACAAGTCTCTTCCCAGGGACTTCTGTGTTTCATTAAGTTTAAGGGCATCTCTGATGATAGGCGTTTGATAAGGCCCTCTTCTGCGGGCCTGTTTCATATCGGGGAGTCTGTAATCATTCATATACAAAATCCATAAAAAACCAAGCGGTGAAGCTTGGTTATTCTTTCCGGCTTATTGCTCCCATTGGGCAGGTGTCAATGCATGCTCCACAGTCGATACATACATCTACATCGCTTTCAGCTTTTCCTTCATCGTCAAGCTGTAAGGCACCAACTGGACATACACCTACACAAGCTCCACAGCCTACGCACATTTCCTTGTTAACTTCTACTGGCATTTTACACTCCTTCTTTCTTTTTTATCATTATAACACATAATGTCGTTTTTTCAACATTACGGCAATAATAGAATACGTTCTATGCTTACAGCCCTGCCTGTTTCCATGTCAATGTCAACACATACGGCTGATAACATTCCCGGATTCCGGGATACCTGATATCTGGTTCTTATGCCTGTTCTGTTGGTTTCAACTACTTCATCACTGTCGCGTCCCAGAACAGAATCATACGCACCGGTCATCCCGACATCACATATAAACGCACATCCTCTGTATATCTGCTCATCAGCAGTCTGTACATGAGTATGGGTTCCTACGATCAGGGAAGCCTTGTCACAATATCCGTGGAGAAATGCATATTTCTCCCCAGTTGTCTCCCCGTGGAAATCAACAATCCTGATATCACATGGATTTTCTTCCATGAGGAGGTCCATTGTTTCAAAAGGATTCATAGTATAGTTTTCCATGAAAGCATTGCCATAGATATTAAACACACCTATTTTCTTTCCCTCATATTTCAGTATTTTCACACTGCGGCCGACGTTCATCGGACTCATGTTATATGGTCTGATCAGCCTGTCAGCCCTGTCAATGAAAGTATAGATGTTATCTTTGGCAAAGGCATGATTGCCAAGGGTAATGCAGTCAGCACCAAGTTCCAGAAAACTGTTATATATCTTGCTGGTTATGCCTTTACCGTGAGCGGCGTTTTCTCCATTCAGGATCAGAAGATCATATCCGTATTTTTCTTTCAAAAAAGGAAGATGCTCTGCTAAAGCATTTCTTCCTGATTTTCCGACAATATCTCCTACGAATAATACTCTCATATTACTTGGCGATTTCACTGGCTCTGGTTTCTCTGATAACAGTAACCTTGATCTGACCAGGATATGTAAGTTCGTCTTCGATCTTGTTCTTGATTTCCTTGGCTATTCTGTAACAGTTGACATCATCGATCTGGTCAGGTAATACCATGACTCTGATCTCACGGCCTGCCTGGATGGCATAGCTCTTTTCAACGCCTTCGAAGTTGTTGGCGATCTTTTCGAGCTCTTCCAGTCTGTTAACATAGTTTTCCAGAGATTCATATCTGGCACCAGGTCTAGCTGCACTTAAGGCATCGGCAGCAGCTACCAGGTTAGCTATAACGCTCTTGGCTTCTACATCACCATGATGTGAGGCAATAGAGTTAACTACAACATCATTTTCACCATGTTTCTTGGCTACCTTAACGCCTAATTCAACATGTGAACCTTCCTGCTCGGTATCAATGGCCTTGCCGATATCGTGGAGCAGTCCGGCACGTTTGGCTATGTTCTGATTCAGATGCAGTTCTGCAGCCATCATACCTGCCAGTCTGGCAACTTCCTTGCTGTGTTCCAGAACGTTCTGGCCATAGCTGTAACGGTATCTTAAACGTCCGACGAGACGGATGAGCTCTCTGTCCATCTTGCCTAAACCTAATTCAAATACAGCTTCCTCGCCGGTCTTCATGATCAGATCATTAAGTTCAGCCGTCTTCTTGGCAACTACTTCTTCAATACGTCCCGGCTGGATACGTCCATCCTTGATGAGGTGTTCCAGAGTCTGTCTGGCAATTTCACGTCTGACAGGATCGAAACATGAAATGGTAATTGTTTCAGGTGTATCATCAATGATCAGGTCTACGCCTGTAGCCTGTTCAATTGCTCTGATATTACGGCCTTCTCTGCCGATGATACGGCCCTTCATTTCTTCTGAAGGCAGACCAACTACTGATACGGTTCTTTCAATGGTTTCTTCCTGAGCGTATCTCTGAATAGCTAAACCAATGATGTTCTTGGCGACATCAGCGGCATTAGCCTTGGTTTCTTCTTCTTTTTCCTTCATGTAGGCAGCCATTTCATTAGCTGTCTGCTGTTCGACAATACTGAATAACTCCGCTTTCGCATCGTTGGCAGTCAGGTTGGCAACTCTTTCCAGCTCAACGATCTGAACATCTATTTTCTTCTGTAAGTCATTTCTCATCTTGTCTAATTCTGCTGTCTTGTTCTTGACCCGTTCAAGACGGTCATCGAGAGACTTTTCCTTATTCTGCAGCTTTTCCTCGCGGAAATTCAGAGAATCATCTCTTCTGATGAGCTTATTTTCAAGTTCAGTGACTTCTTGACGCTGTTTCTTAATCTCTTTTTCAGCCCGTAGCTTTAATTCATAAGCAGCATTCTTACCATCTAAAACAGCTTGTCTTTTAACATTTTCTGCTTCGATGTTTGCTTCCTTTATAATTAAATCTGCTTTTTGTTGATTTTTATTTAAACCCATTTTAGATATTACGATCATGCCGATAACACCTAAAACTACGCCAACAGAAATATACAGGATGAGGTTTATGATACTTTTATCCATATTAAAACCCTCATACTTTCTATATAACGAAAACATTTTATCATAATTTAAATGTATTAGAAAGAAAATTCACACATTATAACATAAAAAGACAGTTCTTCTGAACTGTCTTTGTCTTATACTATTCTGCTTTTTCTTCTGGCTTTTTAACCAGTATATCGCGGATCTGCTGTTCAAGTTCTTCAGCTACTTCCGGATGCTCTTTAAGGTAAAGACGGGCATTTTCCTTTCCCTGACCGATCTTTTCACCTTTGTATGAGAACCATGTTCCGCTCTTCTCCAGCAGATCATATTCCACACCGAGATCAATGATTTCAGCCAGGCGGGAAATACCTTCACCGTATCTGATTTCGATCTGAGCAGTTTTGAATGGAGGTGCCACCTTGTTTTTGGCAATCTTGACATTAGTCTTGTTACCGACGATTTCCGTGCCCTGCTTGATGGCTTCGCCTTTTCTGATTTCAATTCTGACTGAAGCATAGAATCTTAATGAACGTCCGCCTGTTGTTGTTTCAGGGTTACCGAACATGATGCCGATTTTTTCTCTTAACTGGTTGATAAAGATGACTGTACATTTGTTCTTGTTCATCTCTCTGGCCAGATTTCTTAAGGCCTTTGACATCAGACGGGCCTGCAGACCGATTGAGTTATCACTCATCGTGCCGTCAAGCTCAGCCTGCGGTACCAGTGCAGCTACAGAGTCTACAATAATAAGATCTATCGCACCGCTTCTAACCAGCATTGAAGTGATTTCCAGAGCCTGTTCACCGCTGTCAGGCTGAGAAAGCAGCAGATCGTCAATATTTACGCCGAGGTTCTTGGCATATACAGGATCTATGGCATTTTCTACGTCTATGAATGCTGCCTTGCCGCCTGTTTTCTGTACTTCGGCAATGGCATGCAGAGCTAATGTGGTTTTACCTGATGATTCAGGTCCGTATATTTCTATAATACGACCGCGAGGATAGCCGCCAATTCCCAGGGCTTTGTCAACCAGCAGTGATCCGGATGAAATTGCATCCACATCAACATTTACTGTTTCATTGCCCCACATTATGGCATCTTCGCCCAATGCTTTCTTTATTTCCTTGACAGTCTCTTCCAATGTCTGATTCTGTTTCTTTTCTGCCATAAGAATCTCCTCCTATCAATACTGACTATTTATGTTCTAAAGATTTTCCTTTATTCTTTTTATCGTTTGATCCACAATCTGCTGACGAAGCTTATTGCGCGGCAGATCGATTTGATCACAGAACGGATAAACTTTGTCTCTGATGATTATGCAGGTATAAACCAATCCAGCCGGTTTTCCTTCCATGGTGTCAGGACCGGCATTTCCGGTAAATGATACCGCTACATCCACATCAAACAGTTTCCTGATGCCTGCCGCCATTTCAAAGGCAGTCTCAGCACTTACCACGCCATGTTCTGCAACCGTTTCGGCTGAAACACCGGCAACCTTTTCCTTTATTTCAGTCCAATATGTAACAACTCCGCCCTTAAGGGATCCTGATACACCTGGTATCTCTGCCAGTGTTGAAGCAAACAGTCCGCCTGTGAGACTTTCACAGCTGGCAATCGTATAATGCTTTTCCAACAGCTGAGCAACCAGCTGTTCTGTTACTTGGTTTCCCATATATAGGCCTTAGCCCGGTTATAGTAATCTATGCCACCCAGAACACTGATGATCATTGAGAACCATAACAGAATGCTAGAAACCGGCAGTCCGATGGCTTCAAACGGATAATTGTTCAGCAGTGTAAAGATAATGCAGAACATCTGTGAAGCAGTCTTGATCTTGCCAAGGATACCCGCAGCCATGACTGATCCCTTTCCGGCAGCCATCATTCTGGTTCCATCTACGATCGTATCTCTCCATACCATCACGATTACCGGAATGGCAGGAATGATCTGAGAACTGGCCAGAAGAATGAACAGAGTCGTTGTCAGGCACTTGTCAGCGATCGGGTCAATGAATTTACCGAAAGTGGTAACCTGATTGTTCTTGCGGGCCAGATAACCATCCAGGAAGTCTGAAATTGAACCGATGGCAAACAGAGCCACTACTATGATGTTCTTCAGACTGATGGAAACATTGCTGATATGATATACCGGTAAATCGATTCCGAACTGTGCAAACGGGAAATACCATATGGCTACGATTACCGGGATAAGGAATAATCTGAAAATTGATATTTTATTTGGTAAAGTCATAAAATCACCTCGACTTATTATAACACATATCACATTTTCTTCGAACCTAAATCATTCTAACACATACTAGAACTATTTTCAAGCAACATGAAAAGTGCCTTGCGGCACTCGTTAATAAACCGGCATGTAAGCCATGTTCTGTCCTGTTACCAGTGGCAACCATTTATCTACACTTTCGTGTCCCTCACCTCTTCATTTCGAGGCTTTGGGTTCCCCTACCAAATTTGGGTTTCTCACTTGTGGGGTTTACCTCGTTCCACCTTACCGGTTTCCCGGCAAGCTACGTCACTGTGGCACCTTAGGATGTCTCGTCCATAGTTTCCCTTAGGAGTTGTCATCGCCGTCTACGCCTGAACTTATTTATTCATTCAGCACAAACACTACCGCCATCTCAGGCAGTGTGAGCATGGACTTTCCTCTACAGAGATATCTGCAGCGATTGCCCAACCGGTTTATGTTGTTTCTGACCTTTCAGTCACACGCATATTATAAGAGTTATCAGGTTTCAGTTCAATACAATCTGATCCCTCTTGCTTAAGAAAAGCTGCATACATGCGTACACAGCTCATTTAATTACATTCCTTCAACGTTATGATAGACATGCTGAACGTCATCACATTCATCAAGCAATGACAGCAGTCTCTGGAACAGCATCTTATCGTCGCCTTCCAGGGTTACATAATCATTAGGCAGCATGCTGATTTCGAGAACATCGAACTGCATTTCACCTTTGGCTGCTTCCAGAGCATCCTTGGCAGCATAGAGATCCTTAGGATCAACATATACTGTAACGTTATTGTCTTCAGCTTCAATATCCTTTACGTCTACTTCTGCCATCAGCAGAATGTCAAGAGTTTCATCTTCCGTACCTTCGAAAGACAGTACACCGCAGTTATCATAATTGTATGATACGCTGCCGCCCTGTCCCAGGTTGCAGTGTGATTTGTTGAAAGCACTTCTGATCTCAGCCAGGGAACGGTTTGAATTGTCTGACAGAGTATCAATAATGATTGTTGCTCCGCTTGGACCGAATCCCTCATATCTGTTATCAATGTAAGCTTCAGTTGAACCGCCTTTGGCCTTTTCAATGTTTCTCTTGATAACATCAGCCGGAACCTGAGCAGCCTTTGCTTTTTCAATAACTCTCTTTAAAGTCACATTCATGGAAGGGTCCGGAACACCACCTTTGGCAGCCATGTATATTTCCTTGCCATAACGTGAATAAATCTTTGTTTTTGCTGCGGCTGTCTTAGCCATTGATGCAGCACGCACTTCATGTGCACGTCCCATATAAACTCCTCCTTTTCTTAAATGACCTTAAATATTTTACACGAAACGTGTAAGTTATTCAATATATTAGCTATCTCTGAGAATAGCCTTCAGATTGTTCTTCAGCCGTGCGATGATCGACTGGTGAACTTCTCTGATATCATCTTCAGCCAGGGTCTTTTCATCTGACTGATATGTTACGCTTACCGCAACGGACTTATTACCGACACCGATGTTCTCACCGCGGTAAATATCAAATATCGTTACATCACGCAGCAGGCTGTTGCCGGCTTTCTTTATAGTCTTTACGATCTGTTCTCCGGTTACATCTTCGTAAACGATCATGGCCAGGTCATAACTTACTGCCGGATATCTTGGAATAGGTGTGAATTTGATCTTGGTATTTCTGATTGCATAAACAGCTTCCAGGTTTATTTCACCCAGAACACATTCATCAAGATCGTATTTCTTCCGGCATGCCGGATGAATAACACCAATCTTGCCGATCAGAGTCCTGTCAAGATAGATTTCAGCACTCTTATTAGGGTGCAGCATCTTCTGAGAGCTGCTCTCAGGCATGAAAGACAGGCGTTTTTCAGCATATCCCAGCTTGTCAAGAATGGCAATTACTATTCCCTTCATGGTATAGAAGTCATTATTGTCCGTCAGTTTCTGCCATCTTGATACGGTCTTATGAGCACTTAAGGCAATGGACAGATGCTGCTGCTCCTCATTATTGTTATTATAAACATTGGCAATTTCAAACAGTCCGTATTCAGTATTGCTTCTGGCAACATTGTAGCTGGCTGTTTCCAGCATGCTTGGCAGTAATGATGTACGGAAGTATCTTCTTTCATCACTTAAGGCATTGGCTATTTCAACCGGTTCACCGGCAGAAAGGATGCCTTCATTTATCTTGGCTGCTGAAACGAGTGAGTAACAGATGATTTCATTCATTCCCAGGCCGTTCAGTATACGCTGGATCGTTCTCTTGTTTTTCTGTTTCTCTGACAGACCGCCCTGTACTGTAGGGATCAGTGGCAGTGTTGAGCCGATATTCTCATAGCCCTGAATTCTGACAACTTCTTCTGCCAGATCCTGCCATACGCTGATGTCAGTACGGTATGAAGGTATTTCAACCCTGATAGTATCTCCATCGACATTAACAGGTTTGAAATCGAGTCTTTCAAATACGGAATATATCTGATCTTCAGTAAAGTGTGTAGCCAGTAAGCCGTTGATTTTCTTTACAGATGCATCAAGTACAGTGCACTCATAATCGTTCTTACCGCACAGTACCGTCTCTTCAATACCTGAAGCTTCAGCCAGCTCAATAAGGAGCTGAACAGATCTTTCAACTGCCTTATGCCCGCCTAACGGATCGATGCCCTTGATGAAATGCTGGCTGGCTTCCGTATCCAAGCCCAGTCTTCTGGCAGTATTTCTGATGGAAACACTGTTGAATGTAGCTGCTTCGATAATAATGCCTTTTGTATCATCATCGATCTTGCTGTCGTCACCGCCCATGATACCGGCAATACCAATGGCCTTGCCACCTGTGGTGATCATGATATCTTCAGGCCTGATCCGGTAATCTATACCGTCCAGAGCCGTATATGTTTCTTCCAGTCCTGTTTTTACTGTTATTTCTCTGAGAGGTATCTTGGCCAGGTCATAGAAATGCAGTGGCTGGCCGGTTTCCAGCATGACAAAGTTGGAAATATCTACGACGTTATTAATAGCCTTTACACCGGCACTGTGCAGCAGATCCTGCAGCCACTTCGGTGATGGTTTTATAACAACGTGATTGATTATCTTACCTTCAAATAACGGACACTTTTCTGTCTGTGAATCCAGTTTGAAGGTAGCCGGAACTGTTTCAGTTTCATAACTGTAATCAGGCAGTGTTACTTTTTTATTGAGCATGGCCCCGACTTCCTTGGCCAAAGCCCACATTGACAGACAGTCTGCTCTGTTAGGTGTCAGTGAAACATCAAATACCGTATCATCAAGATTTAAATACTTCAGAACTTCTCTGTTACCTACTACGGCATCTTCAGGAAGTACTTCAATACCTGACAGCTGCGCTTCGGTAAGCTGTTTTCTGTCAACGCCAAGTTCAAACAGAGCGCAGATCATGCCATCTGATTTCTGTCCGCGGATAACACCTGACTTTATTTCTCCTCCCGGAAGAATGCATCCAGGTAAAGCCACGATTACTTTCTGACCGGCTCTGACGTTTGGTGCACCGCAGACGATCTGTCTGACTGATTCACCTGTATCAACCTGGCAGACATGCAGATGATCGCTGTCCGGATGATCAACGCATTCCAGAACCTTGCCGATGATCAGACTTGTTGCGCTGGCTGTCTTTTCCATTCCTTCAACTTCAAGACCGCCTTTGGTAAGAGTTTCAGCTATCTGATCAGGAGTGATATCAGACAGATCCATGTATTGTTTTAACCAGTTATATGTAACTTTCATAATATGCCTCCTAATCAAATCTCTTATAATTCTTTAAGAACTTCAGATTGTTAAGGTAAAGATTTCTTATATCGTCAATTCCGTATTTCAGCATGGCTGTTCTCTCAACGCCAATACCGAATGCGAAACCTGAATATCTGGTGGAATCAATGCCGGCCATATCCAGGACATGAGGATGAACCATACCTGAACCAAGGATCTCGATCCAGCCTGTTCCCTTGCAGGTTGGGCATCCCTTTCCGCCGCATACATGGCAGGAAACATCAATTTCCTGGCTTGGTTCGGTGAATGGGAAATATGACTGTCTTAAACGGATCTCTCTCTGCGGTCCGAACATGCTTCTGGCAAACAGCTCCAAAGTACCCTTCAGGTCAGCCTGAGTAATTCCTTCGCCAACAACAAGACCTTCTATCTGTGTAAACTGATGAGAATGAGTCGCATCATCGTCATCTCTTCTGTAGACCTTGCCCGGGCAGATTACCTTTATAGGAAGCTTGTTTCCCTGGGCTTCCAGAACTCTCATCTGGATGGCTGTGGTCTGTGTTCTTAACAGTCTTTCCACATCAACATAGAAAGTATCCTGCATATCACGTGCCGGATGGTCTGCCGGTATATTTGCCTTTTCAAAGTTATAGACGTCAAATTCAACTTCCGGTCCTTCAACCACGGCATAGCCCATAGCTACAAAAATATCTTCTATTTCCTGCTGAACGATAGTCAGCGGATGAAGTGTTCCATAGGTAAAATCACTGGCAGGTAAGGTAATATCGATCTTTTCCTTAGCCAGCTTTTCATTAAGCTCGTTTTCCTTGAGTTCAGTCATTTTTCCGGCAATTGCTGTTTCAACACTCTTTTTCAGATTGTTGACAGCCATACCGAAATCCTTTCTTTCCTCCGGCAGCAGGTTCTTCATTTCCTGCATAAGCGCATTAACAGATCCCTTCTTGCCCAGCAGCTCAATACGCAGCTGTTCCAGGACCTGTAATGAAGGAGCAGAAGCTATTCTGTCATTGAACTCCTTGTTTAGCAAATCCCAATTGCGACTCATATAAATCTCCTTTTCTAAATAAAAAACGTCCTGCATAAGGACGTCAGTAAACGCGGTACCACCTTAATCAATGCATGTTAAATGCACACTCATTAAACTTTAACGCAGTTATACGGGGATGATTGGTCCCACTCCCAGGTGAATTCACATATGATGATAAGAAGCTTGCACCAACCGCTTCCTCTCTTTTATCAGAGCACATGTCATGGTCCTGTTCAACGTGTTGTTTTTATTATAAAACGATTATTCTTAAATAGCAAACACCGTTTATCTGATTTTCCTGTCTCAGCATTTTATTAATGAAAATGCTTTTTAACTATTTTTTCTGTTTAAACCAATAAGCCGTGATGCCCATGGCAATGGCAACATTGAGTGATTCAAAGTTCCGCATTTCTATTTTCACATTTTCATCCGAAAGGCTTACGGCCATATCTGAAAGCCCCTGTCCTTCATTTCCCAGCATTAACGCATACTTGTCAGTTATTACTGTTTCCTGCAGGAAACGGCTGGAATCAAGTGTGGTGGCATATACTCTGCAGCCTAGTTTTTTTACTTTACCAATAAGATCTTCGATATTTCCCTCAACTAACGGGATATGGAATAAGGCTCCTTGTGAAGACTGAATTGTCTTATGACTGTATGGAGAAGCGCATCCTTCAGATAACAGCACTGCATCGTAACCCAGAGAATAAGCGGTTCTGATAATGGTTCCGACATTTCCCGGATTCTGAACTTTCTCAAGGATAATGAATGATGAACCTTTCAGTTCTCTGGCCGGACTGATTTTACAGATACCTATACATTCATTGAGCGAAACATTCTCTGACAGTTTCTTCATTACGCCATCAGAAACAACAACCGCTTCCCTGTCAAAAGGATTGTCTCTACCTTCCCTTACGATCAGAGTATCCAGCATGTCAGCCTGGATAGCCTCTTCGATCAGATGCTTCTCTTCGACGATAAAAAGTCCGTACTGTTCACGGTATTTCTTCTGATGTAATTTGGTCCAGAGCTTTACTCTGGCATTATCCAGCGAGTTGATTATCATTGACTTCTTCCTGTTCCGTTAGCCCGAAAATAGGCTGAACATTTACGTTATTCTTTCTGGACTTAATAATGAAGACAACTATAACAATCAGGTAAATCCGGTCTGCCAGAAGCGACACAAACGGTCCTACAATAAGATATTCGCACCATTCTTCAATAAATTCACCCAGCGTGAAATCAAATACGCCATGAATCAGCCATGGGACAAAGAAAGCCAGAAATTTGTAAAAAGGCTTATCCCTGGCAATGGACTTACCGTAGTAATATCCCATGATCATACCGAAAGTAATATGCATTGATGTAACGCCGCGAACCAGGATCTGTCCGATGTTTGTACTGAACATGTAGACAAACGATTCAAGCAGATGGAATCCGATACCTACAATGCCGCCATAGACTATCAGGTCAACCCAGCTGACAGTATCCCTGTGTGCCTTGCAGTTATTTCTGATTGCCAATCCCTTTACAAATTCTTCTGAAAAAGCTGCCAGAACAAAAGCCGAGTAAGCTTCGTTAAGAATTGGCGAGATTTTCTTTAATCCGGATAGTGCCCATAAAAGTGAAGCAACCAGGGAAAACAGAAAAACACCCGTTGAACAACCAATGCCAGTGAACAGCAGTTTTCTGCAGTTATCCTTATATTCCTTATCTTCCTTAAAGCTCTTAAACCAGAAATAAAACCCTAAAGTTGGTAAAAAGCTTATTAACAGCGCCAATACCCGAACAAGCATTATGCATGATCCCCCATATATATGTTAATTCTACCACTTTTTACGGACAGTAAAACAGAAAAACAATAACAGACACCATGTTAAGGACATATCCTGTTATCTAATTCTGAAAAAAGGCATGACTTTTATAGTCATACCCTTTTACTCTCTGATTATTTCAGTATTTCATGGCATCTGTCGCATAAGCCGTTTTCATCAACATGACTTACAACATTCCAGCATCTTGGACAGGTATGCCCTTCGAACTTTTCAATTCTGATCCAGCCTGTCGGATATTCATCGTTTTCCTCATCTGTTACTTCAAACTGTGAAACGATTACCAGCTGAGCCAGGTCATGCTCGCTTAATCCTTCAAGAGCAGTCTTGAATTCTTCCCTTGGCTTATAGAAGACCTTGGCTTCCAGAGCCTTGCCGATCAGACCTGAATTACGGGCTTCTTCCAGAGCCTTCAGAACGTCGTCTCTGACTTTCATGTAGCTGCCCCATTTGTTCTTGAGAGCTTCAGCATTTTCATGCTTTACAACTTCCGGGAACTGTGTCAGGAATACAGATTCAACTTCAGGCTTGAACATTGAGTAGATTTCTTCTGATGTAAATGACAGGATCGGAGCCCACAGTCTGACTAAGGCGTCAGTAACTTCATAGAAAACAGTCTGAATCTGTCTTCTTCTTAATGAATCTACCTTTTCGATATACAGAATATCCTTGGCATAGTCCATGTAGAAGGCAGACATGACGTTGGTCATGAAGTTGATCATGGTCGTGCTGACTTCGATGAAATTATAGCTGTCATAGGCATTGCGGACCTTTTCAATAACATCATTCAGAAGAACGATAATATACTGGTCAAGACTTTCCAGCTTTTCATATGGAACTCTGTCTTCTTCATAGACAAAGTCTTTTTCTCCTTTTTTGGTTACTGTGTTGCAGTTGCCTAACAGATATCTGAATGTATTTCGGACTTTCTTATAGAATTCAGCATCCTGTTTCAGAATGTCATCTGAACATCTCATATCCTGCTTGAAGTCTACCAGAGTAGCCCACAGTCTCAGGATATCAGCACCATATATCTGCATTACCTTCATAGGGTCAACAGTGTTACCGACGGACTTGTGCATAGCCATGCCCTTGCCGTCAACAACGTAACCGTGAGAAAGCACTGCCTTGTAAGGAGCAACACCGTCATGAGTAGCAACACCTACTGAAAGTGAAGAGTTGAACCAGCCTCTGTACTGGTCGCTTCCTTCGAGATAGAGATCACATGGATAAGGAAGTCCTCTTCTGGCAAAGGTATTGTGAGATGATCCGGAGTCGAACCAGACGTCCATGATATCTGTTTCCTTGGTAAACCTGCCATTTGGTGAACCGGCATATGTATAGCCTTCCGGCAGCAGATCCTTGGCTTCTCTTTCAAACCAGACATTTGAGCCGTACTGTTCAAACAGTTCAGCAACATGTTCAAAGATAGCTTCGTCAATGATTGGCTTGCCTGACTCATCATAGATGATTGGGATTGGAACACCCCATACTCTCTGACGTGAAATACACCAGTCCTTGCGATCCTTGATCATGTTATAAATACGGGTATGACCCCATTCATTATGCCATGTTGTTTCATCAACAGCCTTCAGCAGCTGATCCTTGATCTTTTCAATTGAAGCGAACCACTGAGTTGTAGCTCTGAAGATTACAGGCTTCTTCATTCTTTCGTCATGAGGATAGCTGTGTGTGATCCATTCCATCTTCAGCAGATGTCCGATTTCTTCAAGTTTTACAACAATGGTCTTGTTGGCATCAAAGACAAACTGTCCTTCCAGCCAGTCACCGGCATCGGCAGTCATACAGCCCTTTTCGTCAACCGGACAGAAAGCAGGCAGACCGTATCTTGTGGTAGTCATGAAGTCATCAAGACCGTGACCGCCGGCTGTATGAACACATCCGGTACCATCTTCATCCGTAACATAATCAGCGTTACAGATCAGAGTTTCCTTTAAATCAGTATACAGAACATGCTTACAGGTAACATATTCGAGTTCCCTACCCTTATAAGTTCTGATAATCTCGTAATCTTCAATACCAAATTTTTGCATTAGAGTTGCTACCAGGCTCTTCAGCATGATCAATTTTCCCTTTTCACACTGTACGACAGCATATTCAAACTGCGGATGAAGTGTGATTGCTGTGTTGCCAGGCAGTGTCCAAGGAGTAGTTGTCCAGATAACGAACTTTTCATCACCATCCAGAACACCCTTTCCGTCCTTGACATCGAATGTAACGAAGACTGTCGGGTCCTTCTTGTCATGATATTCGATTTCGCTGTCAGCTACAGCACTTTCTCTTTCAGGAGACCAGTAAATAGGCTTCATGCCCTGGAAAATCAATCCCTTCATAGCCATCTTACCGAAGGTTCTGATCTGATCTGCTTCAAAAGTCTTCTGCAGGGTAATATATGGATGATCAAAATCAGCTACAGTTCCCAGTCTCTTTTCAGTAGTCTTCTGAATTTCTATCTGCTGTAAAGCATATTCCTCACACTTGGCACGGAAATCAGCCGTTGACATTTTCTTACGGTCATATCCCAGTTTCGGCATGGCATTCTCAATAGGCAGGCCATGAGTATCCCAGCCTGGATAGAAGCTGATCTGATGTCCGGACATATGTTTTGACTTAACCACAAAGTCCTTCAGACATCTGTTCATGGCAGTTCCCATATGCAGGTTGCCGTTAGCGTATGGCGGGCCGTCATGCAGTACATAAAGAGGCAGCCCTTCATTCATGGCAACCATTCTGTCATACAAACGCATTTCTTCCCATTTTTGCTGAATGCCAGGTTCCTTCTTCGGCAGATTGCCTCTCATTTCAAAGGTTGTATTAGGCATCAGCAGTGTGTCCTTATAGTCCATATAAATACCCTCCTAAGCAAAAAAATAAAGACGTCCATCTAAGGACGTCTGTAAACGCGGTACCACCTTAGTTCATATGAAAAATCATATGCCCTTAATTCTCCTTAACGCGGAATACGTTAACGCCTACATATCGGCGCTACAGCTCCAAAGTGATATCTGTCATGACCTCTGACTGACTTGCACCAACCATCAGTTCTCTGTGTGTCCGTTTCATAACAGCGTGTCTTTTTCACAGCTTTTTAAACTACGTCAGACAAACTGTCTGACCTTGATGATTACATTGCCGCTTCTGGTTGTCGCTACCTCTTCGTCTATAAGAAAACGTCCGATGCCACGAACCGACAATATATCCATATTATTACACAGATAATCGCAATCTTCAATAGTCTGATAATTCACGTTAACCAGTGATCCTCTGATATAATTCTGGGCCTTTTCTCTCGATTTTCGGATGATTGCGGACAGTATTTTATCCAGCCTGTAACTGGAAACAGTGATATTGAAATCCTTGAATCTGAATATCTGCTCAGGGAAATAATCGAGTTCTTCAAACTGTATTGAACACCTGGCAACTCTGGTAAGATTGTTGATGAAGTACGATGACATTTCCTTTGAAACATAGAGGTATATCATGTCTTCTTCGACCCACAGATCTCCGAACTGCCTGTCATCAATACCAAGATTGTAAACAGCGCCAAGGGCATCACGGTGAGTCAGTTTGTTGTATTTTGGATTAAAATGAGCCCTCAAGCAGGTTATGTAATCAGCCGGATCCAAATCCTCACCGATTGCCAGAAATCTGCTGAAGGCTCTATCGTATCCCCCATACAAAATGTATTCAACATCATTTCCCAGGTATTTTTCAATTACCCTGGCACTATCTAAGCCAACGAAACCATATACCATAGGTATACCTTTTCGTCTGTACTTTTCTACACCGTTATCAAGTGTTTTTATTAATAGCTCGTATCCCTGAAAATGCTGAAGAATATTATTATTCACTATTCGTCTGCTTCAGGTTCTGCGCCTACCATGCCATCAACGGTAACACTTCTTGGAGTGCACAGATAAACATCTGTTCCAACCTTCTGGATCTTGCCGTCGATTGCATATACAGCGCCCCATAATACGTCAATCAGACGCTGACGGATTTCGTTCTGTAAGCGGTGGATGTTGACAACGCAAGCTTTCTGAACCTTTAAATACTTAACGATTTCAGTAGCATCGTTATAAGAGCGAGGTTCAAAAATCATCATCTTGGCATCTGTCTTTAAAATGCCTTTCTGGTTAGCCTGTTCGTAATCAGAAGTAGCAGCAACTTCTTCAACTTCTTCTTCGTCATCGTCTACATCTGTAGTAATAACATCTTTGAAAAACTGTCCAATTTTACTCATATATGAAAACCTCCATACTAGTTTATTATATCATAAAAAGCCCTTTATTTAAAGGGCTTTTTGTTACTTTATACAGCTTCGATCAGGCCATATCCGCCATCCTCTCTCTTGTATACAACTGCGATTACACCTGAGTCAATCTCCCTGAAAATGAAGAAGGTATGATCCATGAGTTCCATCTGCATGATTGCATCTTCAACATCCATTTCATCAACAGGAATTCTCTTTACTCTTACAGGGATTGCCGGTTCTTCAACCGGTTCTGCTGCTGCGAAGTTAACTGCCAGTTTTTCCTTATGTCTTCTTGACAGACGTGTCTTCTGTCTTCTTATCTGATCTTCAAGTTTGTCAATTGAAGTGTCAATGGCATCCTGTATTTCATGATTAATGACTTCTGAGCGAAGATATCCTACCTTGGTAGGAATAGTTATTTCAAGTTTGATGTCTTTACCATGCCTTTTTACCATTACCTGAGCTGTGGTTTCATCATCAATTAAGATGTACTTGTCCAAAAAGGACAATTTGTAAGTAATTCTTTCAACCATGTCATTACTTACAGATAAATCTTTTCCATGAACTTTAACTTTCATATATATCCTCCTAGCCCTCTGCGGGCTTTATTAAACTGTTCAGCCACTGATAGACCTCTACCATGGCATAGGAATCAAGACCGCAGTATTCATATAACTGCTGATAGAATTCCTTTTTCTTTTCCGGATCGGTTTCCTTTTCGATCTGACGATGGATGGCAACGGCTTCCAAACCGTTCCCCACATCCAGATCCTTATATGTATACTGCTGATTGAGCATACCCTGTATGACTTTCAGAGAATACAGCCCTTTCATTCTGACATCATAGACTATGCCTTTAATGAACGGCTGCGCCAGGTCAACTACTCTGACTATTATGTTCTCCAGCTGATTATGATATTCAGGGAATGCTGCCTGGAGCTCTCTAAGTCTCATGATTTCAGCCCCTCTGGCATTATAGGCAAAGATCACACCTTCCTGCGGAACTTCCTTGATGAGCTGTTCAATAAAATCTCTGCGGCAGTCACCCTCTCCGATAAACTGATAATGTTCAAGTTTTCCGTCTCTCTGTACATGGAGAGAATACTGGAAACACAGTACCTGCATTACAGACATATCATCATATGGCGGGAATGGATAAAGATCCCATTCAAAGTCAAAGAACGACATTATTTCCGATTTATTGCTATGCAGCCAGTTTTCCAGGGCGATCTCCTCATAGAAAGTTCCCCCTCTTTTGTCAGCCATTATCTGAGCATACTGCTGCTGCGTTCCTTCAAAGTATTCAAGATCAATATCGGACAGATACCTGATGCCATTACCGAACATTTCATACTTGTGCTGAGAAGACACAAGATTCAGAATGCTGTTATCCGGTAGATCGCTTTCTTCCGGGAAACAGATGTCGTAATAGCGGCATTTATTGCGTCCCGTACATTTATTTGTTCTGATGACATCCATGCTTTCATCCATGTCGAAATGAAGCAGTTCATCAAGTTGGGCATCCAGATTGAAACGGCTTTTACGGTAAGCCTCCAGAACATTTCTGGTTGGATTGTTGTTATCATTATAGAAACAGTTTGATATGTGCCACAGTTTCTTGTGATCTAAACTTCCGTGTCTGACATATGACGGATTCAGATGTATAAGGAAAATGTTCTTGATAACAAATCCAAGATTTTCCATGACGGCACATGTCCACTTTATATTTGTCAGTTCACCATCAGACGGTGCAGTTGAAAGATAGTTGAAATACAGTACACATTCATTACCGTCATGGTAAAGAACAGGTACTCGGACACGCAGTCCGCGATAAACAAATCTACACTTAAGAAGCCATTGATAATCCTCAAAGGCTCTTAGTGTATTTTCATTATTATCATTAGCAACGCCTTCATAATATTTATTTATATCAAGCTTGTTTCTCAGACTCTCATCAACATCAATATTAATATTGAAATAAGGAAACGGCCTGTATTCATCTTGTAATGATAACTGATATAAACGCTGACAGCGCATGTAATTCCTTATATCAGATATATGCATACTCCTACCTCAATTATATTCTAACATATTTATGCAGATATATTTCGGACAAAACACTTCAAGTAAACAAGAAATACTACAAAAAGCGATACCGTAATAAACAGTATCGCAGTAAACAAAACACTACTTGTTAGTTAACTTTTTCCTTGAGGGCCTTGGCAGCCTTGAATGTTACTGAAGACTTCTTTTCAATTGCGATCTTCTCAAGAGTAGCCGGATTAATACCATCATGTGCTTCTCTGGTCTTTACAGCAAACTTGCCGAATCCGGAAATATCAACGTTATTGCCCTTCTTTAACTGTGCAGCAATTTCATCAAAAAGCCAGCTGACTTCCTCAACTGCGAGCTTCTTTGTTATATCAAATCTGTCTGCCAGTAATTCTGCTAATTCTTTTTTATTTAAACCGTTTTTCATGTGTTTCGTCCTCCTATGAAAATTATACCATACCTCCATGTTTTTCTCAAATATAAAACATAAAAAAAGCCTTTGTTTATAAGGCTTTTTTGTTTTTTTCGCTGTATTTTTTCTATTCGCTTTTCAGCGTTCTTGTCATCAGATCATTGATGGCTTCTGACGGCTTTTTTTCTTCAAAGAGAACCTTGTACAGTTCCTGTGTTATAGGCATTGAAACCTGTTTTTCATCAGCTACATGCTTGATGATTCGGCAGGCGTCTACGCCTTCAACAGTCTTGGTATTTGTTTTCCAGAACTGTTCGGCACTGTTATCACAGCCTATCTGATATCCGGCCTGCCAGTTACGTGAGAAGTGAGATGTACAGGTAACGATCAGGTCACCCATTCCGCACAGACCCATGAATGTTTCCTTTTTGCCGCCCATCATGACTCCCAGTCTGCTCATTTCAGCAAGTCCTCTTGTCATTAATGAAGCCTTGGCATTATCTCCCAGATCAAGCCCATACAGGATACCGGAAGCTATGGCAATAATATTTTTCAGACCTGCTCCATACTGACATCCGATCAGGTCATTATTGCGGTATACACGGAAGTATTCGTTGGAGAATTCTTTCTGCAACATGCAGGCAATCTCATCATTTTCACAGCATATGTTAACTGTCGTGTGTTTTCTTAACACCACTTCTTCAGCATGTGAAGGTCCCAGTAATGCTGCATATATGCAGCGGTTATCAAGTTCTTCGCATATGCATTCGGAAAGCAGACGATAACTCTTGGGTTCAAAACCCTTGGCAACATTAACTATGATGGTTTTTTCGTTAATGTAAGGTTTGATTTCTCTGGTAACATTGATACACTCTCTGCTTGGAACAGACAGTAATACCATATCCCTGCCCTCAGTTGCTGAAATATCGGTTGTAGCTGTAATTGTCTTATTAAGCTGGCAGTCCTCAAAATAACGGCTGTTAGTATGCATGTTATTGATTTCATCAACAACTGCCTGATTACGTCCGTAAATGATAACTTCACTGCCGTTATCGGCCAGTACATTTCCCAGCGCTGTACCCCAGCTGCCGGCACCTATAATTATTACTTTCATCAGTTCTTCCTTCTGGCTATTATCCTTATCGGGTTTCCGTCAAACCCAAACGCCTCTCTTAATCTGTTCTCCAGATATCTGGAATAAGAGAAATGAAGCAGTTCTTCATCGTTGACAAACAGTACAAATGTCGGAGGTGCTACGGCTACCTGGGATGCATAGTTTATCCTCAGGCGCTTGCCGTTATGTGTAGGCGGAGGTGTTGTTATCTGAGCATCCGCTATTACCTCATTTAACAACGCTGTTGATATTCTAAGCTGAGAGTAATCATAAACTTCATCAATCAGTGGGAACAGAGTATTGATTCTCGATTTGTTAAGAGCTGATACAAAGGCTACCGGAGCATAATCAAGGTACAGGAATTCATTCCTGATTTCCTTGGTGATCCTGTCCATTGTATTCTGATCTTTCTCAACAGCATCCCATTTGTTATAGACGATGATGATTCCCTTGCCGGCTTCCTTGGCATAACCGGCAACGTGCTTATCCTGTTCAGTAATACCAGTCGTTCCGTCTAATACAAACAGTACGACATCACACTTGTCAATGGCTTTCATGGCACGCAGTACGGAGTATTTTTCAACACTCTCATACACTTTGCCTTTTTTTCTGATTCCCGCAGTATCAACGACCACGTAGTGCTTTCCATCTCTTTCAAACGGTGTGTCGATGGCATCTCTGGTAGTACCTTCTATGTTGCTGACAATGACACGCTGCTGATTGAGAATGGCGTTAACCAGTGATGACTTGCCGACATTCGGTCTGCCTATTACAGCAAACGATATCATTCCTTCATACTGCATCACAGGCCGTCCTTCAAATGAAGCAACGATGGCGTCAAGAAGATCGCCCATGCCGATACCGTGAATACCGCTTATCGCAATCGGATCACCCAGACCCAGACTGTAGAATTCATAGATATTTGGCTGCTGGGAAATGTCATCTATTTTATTAACTGCCAGCAGCAGTTTCTTATTTGATTTCTGCAGCATTCTGGCAATGAAGATATCATCATTGGTAATACCTTCCCTGCCGTTTACAAGCATGACAACAGTGTCAGCTTCCTCAATGGCAATGTCAACCTGTGCTTTTATTTCCACTTGAAAAGGCTGGTCCCGGATCTGGATGCCACCTGTATCAATGACATTAAACTCCTGGGTCAGCCATTCACATTTTCCGTAAATTCTGTCTCTGGTAACACCTGGTGTGTCATTGACTATAGAAACTCTTTCACCAACCATTCTATTGAAAACAGTGGATTTTCCGACGTTGGGACGTCCAACAATCGCAACTGTTCCTATAATCATATAATCACCCCTTTACAATTTAGGCCTTACTATGTTCAATACGGCATCGAGTACTTCATCGATGTTCATGTTTGAAGTATCAATTTCAATTGCATCCTTTGCTTTTCTGAGCGGAGAATGCTTACGATGCGTATCCTGATAGTCTCTTTCTACGATTTCCTGTTTTAATTCTCTCAGATTACATTCAATTCCTCTCTGTTTGTTTTCCAGGAATCTTCTCTGAGCTCTTGTTTCCACTGAAGCAACCAGGAAAATCTTAACTTCAGCATCTGGGAGTACGACGGTTCCTATGTCACGGCCATCCATTACATAACCCTTGTCTTTAGCAATCTGCTGCTGTATTTTGACGAGATGTTTTCTGACTATCTGCTTTGCTGATACGGTTGAAGCCAGCATGGAAATCTCATCGGTTCTGATTTCCTTGCTTACATCTTCACCATCAAGCAGCACTGCACCTTCCGGTGTGAAATCAATATTAATTGATTCCAGCAGTTCCTTCAGTTCTTCCTCATCATCATAGTCGGTATCAGTACGCTTAACTTTCAAGGCAACACAACGATACATGGCTCCTGTATCCAAGTGTTTGTAGTTAAGTTCTTTGCACAGCTCTTTAGCTATTGTGCTTTTTCCTGAAGCGCTCGGCCCATCAATTGCTATGTTAATCGCCATTAGATCAGTCCTCTCTCCTTGGCAAAGAAGAATCCCATAATGAACAGGATAACGAACAGAGCAATAATGAGCAATGTCAGAATAACATTCAGGATCCTGTTGGTTCTGCTCATGTTATTAGTGACATCGTTCAGTTCGTTTTCATACTCAGAAACCTGAAGCTTCAGCTGCTGAGTCTGTTCAAACATTTCTTCTCTGGCTATTCTTTCCTTTTCAATTTGTTTGGTCAGAACACTGATGTGTTCCTGATCTTCGTAAGAAGATGTTTTCTGTTTCTGAAGCTGTGGTTCTGGCTGTGGAGCAGTATAAACAGATTCAAACTCATTGTCTAAAACCGGTTCATCATCATATAACAGTTCGCCTTCTTCAATAGGCTTCATGTCAGCGATAGCCTTCATGATTGATGACTTTGTCTTTTCAATTTCTTCTTCTGCATACTCTTCTACAGGAATATCCACTGTATTTTCGCTGTTATTTTCTGAAGGTTTTTCCTCTTCTTCCTCGTCTTCATCTTCCTCGTAATTGTCGATTTCTGCTTCGCTTACACCGAAGAAACTGGACAGGAATGACTTCTTTTCAGCAGGCTTAGCCGGAGCTTCTTCTGCTTCCTCTGGCTCTGGTTCGTTTTCCCGGGCCATCAGTTCTTCTTTCTTGATTTCTGAAATGATATTGATCTGAGTATCTTCAACGTTTCTGATTCCTTTTTCAATGTTGTAATCCTTGATTTCACTGATAATACTGTCAATGTTATCAACACTGTCATCATCATCAAACATGAATGTCATGTCTAAATCAGTCAGGCCTCTTAACTCAGCGGTTCTGCCTGTTACAACATGTTCTTCAGGGGCCGGTTTTTCTTCCTGAACACTGAAATCAAATTCCGGTGCCTTTGCTTCTTCAACAACTGGTTCTTCTTCAGGAATATCCAGTTTGAGTTCTTCTGCAGGCTCCTCAAATTCCTTACCGAAATCAGGTAATTCAGCATTGATATTGGCGAATGTCTCATGAATTGATGCTTCTACATCATAATCGTCATCATCATCTTCCTGTGGTAATTCAATTTCAGGTACTTCCGGTTCTTCAACTTTAGTTTCAGGAATTTCTACCTCTTGAATCTCTTCTACAGCTGGTTCTTCCGGATTTTCAAAACTGATATCTTCAATCTCAGGTAAATCAACTGATGCTTCTTTATTTCCGAAATCTAAATCTACCGGTTCGATTTCAATGTTGAAATCCTCGTTAACTGGTTCAATTTCAATTTCCGGAACATCAACATAATCTTCTTCTGCAGGAGTTTCCATTACTGGTTCTTCTGCAAATTCAACAGTTTCAGGATTGTGGTCTTCTACGATCGTTTCTACTTCTTCAACTGGAATCTCATCCACTTTTTCTTCGAATTCCTTGCCGAAATCAGGTAATTCAGCATTGATGTTGGCGAATGTCTCACGGATTGATGCTTCTACATCATAATCGTCATCATCAACTTCCAGTGGCATTTCAACTTCAGGAATTTCTGCTTTTTCGATCTCGACCTCAGGAATATCAATATTTTCCTCTGTGACCGGTACTTCTTCAATGACTGGCTCTTCTTCAGTTTCAACAGGTGCAGATTCTTCAGGCTTATAGTCTTCTACTGTTACTTCTGCTTCCTGAACAGGAGCTTCCTCAGCAGGCTCTTCGAATTCCTTGCCGAAATCAGGTAATTCAGCATTGATATTGGCAAATGTTTCGTGAATTGATGTTTCTACATCATAATCGTCATCATCTGTTTCCTCTGGTTCTTCAACTGCCGGGATCTCAGGTTCTTCAAACATTACTTCAGGAGTTTCTACAGGTTCTTCCTGTACCGGTGTTTCTTCAACAACAGGCTGTCCGTTTTCATCAAACTTAGGGAAAACAAGATTGCTGGTATGAGAGAGATTTTCCTGAATATAAGCATCTATATCGAAATCATTGAAATCTTCTTCGGTTTCTTCCTCATCTTCATACTCTTCCTTGAACATCTGAATATCAAGATCAGAGTAATCAATAGCCTCATCATTTTCAATCTTTGGCAGTTCGTAATCCTCTTCAGCAGGCTGCTGAAGTTTTTCTTCATATGGAAGTTCTTCACTGGCAGTATCAATTGTCTCAACCATGTCCTCCCAAGGCATTCTGTTCGGATCATATTCAGCAGGTTCTTCGACAACTGGTTCTTCAGCGCTTTCTTCCAATACTGGTTCTTCAGTGTTTTCCTCAACGGCAGGCTTTTCTTCCCGACTGTCAAACTGCTCAACAAAAGCTTCCCACTCAGGGACCTCTTCCTCGACAAATTCATCCACGTTTGTTTCAGTGAATTCGTCTACTGTTTCATCTACTGGTTCATCTTTAAGAAGTTCATCAAACATAGGGTTATATTCTTCCTCAGGTTCACTTTCCTGATATGGAGCAGGTTCATATCCATTTATTGCCAATGGATTATCCTCTCCTTCATACTCGTTGTCCTTAACGACAACTACATCTTCATCTTCCGGATAAGTTTCATATTCAGGTGCATCGAAATGTACCTCTTCATATTCCGGATCTTCAACCTGCTGCTGATCAGCAGGTGCTTCTTCATACTCTGGTTCTTCGGCTGGTTTATCATCAACAACAAGTTCACTGTAAGTTTCAGGTTCTTCCATGTTGCTCAGATCATTTATAATTTCCCTGGTTTCATCATCAAGGAATGTCTGTATTTCAATGGTATCTTCGAGGTTTTCCGGAACATTCATATCTGACAGATCTATTTTCAGATCCGGTGTCACTGTGTCGTTGTCCGGTTCGACATAAGACACGTCATCAAGATTTACCTCTGGAACCTGAATAGCAGTTTCAGGTTTGTTTTCTGTTTCTGCCAACAGATCATCAATCTTGATTTCAGGTATTTCATATTCCTGGACAGATGGATTCTCAGTAACATCTGGGATATTAATCTCAGGTATTCTGAATTCAGCAGTTTTTTCAGGATCAATGTTTAGTTCAGGAGCAGTCACGATATCATCTGCAACCGGTTCAGCGTAAGCTTTCAGTAATTCTTCCAATGATGATGTTTCGTTATCAGAATTATTATCATTACCATAGCTGCTGAACTGTTCATCCAGACTCTTCAGGAAGTCTTCCTGTTCCTTCAGCATGCGCTCATAATCTTCCGGTATGGATTTGCTGCTGTTTCTTCCGGAATTTGAGCCGAAGCTTCTTTTATCTATCTCACCGGTGTTATCGTCAAAGATTGAACTCGGGTGATCACTGACTCCCTCTTCGCTGTTTTCTATTTCATTTTCTTGACCTGATAAACTGTCAATTTTATCTTTATTGTCCATAACGTCCTCCCCAATGCCTAATCAGGACAGATTAAGCTCTACCAGAATACTTTCCGTCTATTGTTGATACAAGAACCATTTCATCCTGTTCTATGAACAGTGGTACTTTTATCTGCCATCCTGTTTCAAGAACGGCATTCTTGGATGCGCTTGTTGCGGTATCACCCTTAACAGCCTGTTCGGCTTCAACTACCTGCAGAACCACCTTGTCAGGTAACTGGATTCCAAGAATCTCACCTTCGTAACTGGTAATCATAACATTGTCGTTCGGCTTCAGGAAATTCATTTCCCATTCCAGTCCTTTTTTAGGGATCTCGATCTGATCATATGTTGTGGTATCCATAAAGACAAGATCATCACCGGCATCATAAAGATACTGCATCTCATTCTTATCAACCTGAGCCTGTTCGACCTTATCTCCGCCGGTAAAAACTACATCTTTGATCGTTCCTGTTCTGAGATCCTTGGCATGAGCTTTGACAACCATCTGTCTCATTGCTGTCTTATTCAGTGAAGTACTGAGTGTTATATACAGATTTCCTTCATAGATAAATGTTGTCCCTGGTTTTAAATCGTTAACTATAATCATACCAATCAATCATCCTTTCTTCATACCACAAAAAACAATCATCTGCATGACTCCTAGAATATTATATCACTGTTATATATATAAAAACAACTTTTATATTTTTGCCAAAATGCGTGAAAACCCTTTATTTTACTGAATTTTTATATATTTTACGCACATAAAAAGCCCTCATGATCCCATTTCATGAAGGCTTATATTGTCACTGATAATCGATGATTTCGTTATCAATGTCATCATATTGAAGCCAGCGTTCACGGTAAACACCGTTCCCGCTGATAGTAATACTACAGGTCATATCATGATAAACAAAACTGATGCGGTACCCGTTTGCATAAATAACTTCATCTTTTTCCTGATAGCTGCGAAACTTCTGCTTTATTCGTTTTACTGCCAGAACTTCAAGCCAGTTCACTTCCCTGAAACTCTGTCGGTTTTCTTCAAAGCCATGATATCTGGTTATTTCCCCTAATATCGTCCCTGACAGCAACAGGCACACAGCCAGTATCTGCAGAAGATATATGGTAACAAATCCCTTTTTACTCTGCATAGAAACCTACCGGATAACTGCACCAGTGATCATCTCTCTGAAACGAAAGATATATGATAGTGTCCTCAACCTCGAAAACAGCCTCTGATATTCCGTGAATGAAGTCCTCGCTTCCCGGCTGTGACATCAGCTTGTCATTGACTATATGCATTATGAAAGTGTCGTTGTTCTTATGATAGACAACGCTGTCATAGTTAACTTCCTCAATATCATAAAGTGCCAGTTCCAGCTGTATCTGATATATGCCTATCTCATCCTGATAATATACCGTTGTTGATTTATGTATCCTGTTCAGCGTTGTTATCAGCGGTACCGTTATCCTGCACAAGGCAAATATCACAGATAAAGCCAGCATCAGTTCAGCAAAGGTGTATCCTCCACGGGAGGAAGCGCCGGCAATTCCGGTATTGTTTCCGGAAAATATACACTGCTGCCTTGAGGATCCTGCCATATTTCCTTCATCTCCTCCTCTCTGAAATCATAGTGAAAGCCATGTTTCAGAGAAGTCATCATTACAACCAGTGACAGCATAACCATGACAATAAACATGCCAATCAGAGTATCAAGAAAAACAAATCCCTTATTCCAGAACATATATCCTCCCTGTTCCCAGAGAAACAATTACTGGAATATTATCTATGTAAACAGTGTCCCGGCTTCTGGCATTGCCTTTGCGGTTAAACCCGGTATATTCATTTTCCACTCTTTCGTTTCCGACTATGGCGCGGTACTGATCCATTACAATATCATTGATCTGATTACTGATTTCCCGCTTAATGGCGAAAGGTCTGATCACTCCTGCTGTTATGACTGTCAGGACTGCAATCAGAGTCAGACAGAGCAGACATTCAATTGCTGTAAACCCCTTATTCACTGCTTGCCTCTCCATCATATATCGAAATACGGGTGCCATCCGGGCAGAAACACTGACTTTCCGTAATGTAACCTCCGGCCACCAGATCGGAAACATCACCGGGTTTTTCACCGTTCTCCAGATCATATAAAAGAATCTGTCCGTTGATCAGCTCAACCAGAGCCTGACAGCCGACCTGATTTATGACCTGTTTCTTCTGGGTTATGTTGGGTATGGTAACCAGAATTACCAGTGAAATAACCGTCAGTACCAGTATCATCTCAAGAACCGTAAACCCTTTTTTCATATTCTCACCTCCCTAAAACTGCTGCAGCATTTCCAAGGGCAGCATTAAGACCCGATAGGCCATGACAATGATCACAGCCACAAACAGATAACAGACTCCCTGAAAAACAAATACGGTTTTACCCACAAAGTTCTCTACCTTGCTTTCGGTCATCACAATGTAATCCTCAAGAGCTTCGCCGAAGTCATCGCTTTTAAGACCAAACAGACAGAGCGAGTGAAACCGGTCATCAAAGTAATCCATATCCAGGCTCTTTTCAAACCGTTCCCCGTTAAGCAGAGTCTCATCAAAATGATAAGCCAGCAATCTGATCAGAGCATTGCTGTTCTGAAAACGCAGTATTCTGACCGAATCAACAATACTGACACCGTTTTTCAGTAAGATAACCAGTTTTGAGGCAAAAGAATACGTTATCAGCATCCTGGCGAAACCATCCATATGATACTTATGAAGGAATATCCAGACATATTCTTCTCTTTTACGGATCCTTATCCACGTAATTATCAGTATCGATAATAACAGCAGAATAATAACAGTATTCTTAATGACATTGATAATGCTAAATGCCGTTATGATCACCGTTGTTTTCCGATTGCTGATATCGATTGAATTCAGCATTGTAGGCATAACCACGTTGGTAAACAGAACAAGAATTGCCATGGATGAAATGATCAGGATGAACTGGTATGAAGTCTTACTGACGATCTTCTGGCGAAGCTGCCTCTGAACCTTCATTTCGTTTTCCGTGATGCGTATGCTTTTGTCCAGTGATATGAACTGAAGATAGAATTTCAGTTTCCTGTCAAATTCTCCTTTCCCCAGCAGACTGTTCAAAACAATCCCCTGATCCAGACCATTTCGTATATTCTGTATTTCCAGACAGTCGGGAAAAGCTTTAGCCATGAATTCAAAAGCATCTCGGGTACTGTAGTTGCGCGACAGAAGTTTTGAAATAAGACGCCAGTGATATTCAGACAAGCCCTTCTTCATCTTCTATTATTCCGGCTTTTACGGCTGCCAGAAGCTTTTCTTCCATACGGTTACGAAATGGTTCTGAATTACTAAAACAGGCATACAGTTCCTCATTCTGCAGGATATCGTAGATACATGTATATCCAGTGGTTTTTCTCAGTTTTACCAGTCTCTGATTGACTATTCCAACGGCACTGTCTCTCAGATCTTCCCTTTTGACTCCCAGTTCCGTAAGTCTGTTTATGGCTGTAGCACAGCTTCTGGCATGCAGACTGCTGAGAACCAGACAGCCTGTTAATGCAGCTCTGATGCACATCTGGGCTGTGAGTTCATCTCTGATTTCACCTATCATGATCATGTCAGGATTGTGTCTCAGTATCTGTTTTATGCCTTCATCGTAGCCAAAACCTGTTTTTTCATTTATTTCCAGCTGAATCATGTTATTCTGTATCACTTCGATGGGATCTTCAATAGAGTAAATGGTTTTTCCTTTTACTGTATTCAGCAGTGAATATAATGTTGTGGTTTTACCGCTGCCGGTCAATCCCGTAAACAGGATCAGTCCTGTCTTTCTTTTGATCCATTTTCGGAAAATTTCAAGGCTTTCCTTATCATAAGTAAGCTGTTCAAACGTCAGGCCCTGATGGAAATTAAGAATTCTCAGAACTCCTGTACGCTGACGCCTTGTTTCAATTACTGCAAAACGGAAATCATATGTTTCACCTTCAAAATAGTGACTGAAAGCACCGGTCTGCGGCTTGTTGAAACCGGTAATATCCAGATTTGCCTGATACTCAAGATAATTAAAAAGTCTTTCGTCTTCCGGGGAACTGTCAATCCTGATCAAACCGTCTATGCCTCTCATCCGAACACTGGTTTGATGATCTATGATATTGAAGTGAATATCAGTAACCTTATGATAAAAAGCTGTTTTCAGCAGTTCATCAAATCTTTGTTCCATATTGACCACCTTCAATACTGAATAAACCGCAAACAGCTTATAACCTAAAAAAAAGCGCCGAAACGCTATAAAAATGGATTGTACTGCAGTTCGTGTCCCACAGTTGTTGTTTCACCATGTCCGGGATATATGATCATGTCATAAGGAAGCTCATTAAGTACCGTCAATGACTGTTTCAGCTGTGAAAATGATCCGCCATAGAGATCTGTACGGCCTACGCTTTCAAAGAAAACAGTATCTCCGGCAAAAAGCTTACCGTCGATTTCAAACATTACGGAACCAGGTGAGTGACCGGGAGTATAATGTATTTTTATATTAATGTCCCCTATTTTCAATTCAGGTGTTTCCAGCCAGGTTATTTCACTCTTAACTGTGGCTGAATGAAAGAATAAGGTATTAGCTGAAGGCTCAGTAAACAGTTTTTCATCATCCTGACAGCCGTATACCGGACAGTGATAGGTTCTGACTAAGGCATCAACGGCACCAATATGGTCAAAATGTCCGTGCGTAAGAAGTACAGCATCCAGCTGCCCTTTATATTCGTCATTTAGCTTTTCAATGATTCTGCGCGGTGAAAAACCCGGATCGATCACCAGTACGGTATCCAGGGTGCTTAACAGATAACAATTGGTCTCGATGTTGCCGAGAACCAGGGTCTCAACCTTAACTGACATAAGAAAAAAGCCCTATGGCAGGCTTATTTTTTCTCCTTATGTGTTGTCATTTTATTGCAACGTGGGCAATACTTTTTAACTTCCATCTTTTCAGGATGTTTTCTTTTATTACGACTGCCTAAGTAGTTTTCTTCGCCGCATTCTGTACACTTGAAAATTACGTTTTCTCTCACAATAACTCCCTCCGTTTTATGTATGCTTAAGTATCATACCACAATATGACATAAAAAGACAATAGTTTTTTAAAGTATTATTAGTTATAATTAGGACGAGGTATGAGTATGTATAAAAGAACAGAAACCAGAAAAATAACAGTTGGAAATATCAGTATCGGCGGCAGTAATAACGTCATAATTCAGTCCATGACAAACACCAGGACCAAGGATGTCGAAGCTACTGTCAGAATGATCAATGAGCTGGAACAAATCGGATGCCAGCTTATCAGAGTAGCTGTTCTGGATGAAGAAGATGCCCTGGCCATTAAGGAGATCACTTCCAGAATCAGTATCCCTCTGGTAGCAGACATTCATTTCAATTACCGTCTGGCCATCATGGCAATTCATAACGGTGCCAGCAAGATCAGGATCAATCCGGGCAATATCGGAGCCAAATCGAACGTTGAGGCCGTTGTAAAGGAATGTCAGAAATACAACGTTCCGATCAGAATCGGTATCAACAGCGGTTCCCTGGAGAAGGAACTTTACGAAAAGTACGGACGCTGCTGTCCGGAAGCCATGATCGAATCGGCCCAGAAACACATTGATATTCTGGAAGAACTGGGTTTCCATGACATCTGTCTTTCATTCAAATCATCAAATGTTCCAATAACAATAGATACATATCGTCTGGCTGCTGAAAGATGGAATTATCCTCTTCACTTAGGCCTTACAGAAGCCGGAACCAAGGATTACAGCCTGATAAAATCCTCTGCTGCCTTAGGCGCATTGCTGCACGACGGCATTGGAGATACTATCAGGATCTCAATTTCCGATGACTGCAGTCATGAAGTCGAAGCTGCCAAGAAACTTCTCAAGGCTTTTGACCTGATAAAAGGTGTCCCAGACCTGGTAAGCTGTCCAACCTGCGGCAGATTGCAGTATGATGTCATGCCGATCATGCACGAAGTTGAGGAATTCCTCAAAACCGTACACAGCGACATAAAGGTTGCCGTTATGGGATGTGTTGTCAATGGTCCGGGTGAAGCCAGAGATGCCGACATCGGCATTGCCGGCGGCAATAAGGAAGCCATCCTGTTCAGACACGGAGAGATCGTCCGTAAAATCAAACAGGAAGAGATCATGGATACTCTGAAAAAAGAAATACTCGCATTAACAGAAAATGGTAAGGATTAGTCATCCTTACCATTTAATTTGTTAATAATGCTTTCAATACGGTTGCCTGTTTCCAGACTTTCATCCTGCAGGAAGATAAGTTCCGGGCATTTTTTTGTATCCAGATGCTTGCTGACGTAACTTCTGATACGTCCCTTAGCTTTATCCAGAGTTCTTAAGCCCGCATCATTTCTTTCCTGTTTGCCCAGGAAGGTTACAAATACCTTTGCAAACGAGAGATCATTGCTGACCTCAACATCGGTAACTGTAACAAACCCGAGTTTCGGATCATTCAATTCCGTGGTCAGAAGTTCGGAAACACATCTTTTGATAATGCTGGCAACACGTTCGCTCTTAAGGCTTGGTTTTTTTGCCATGCACTAGTCCTCCTTGACTTCCTGATC
Source organism: Erysipelotrichaceae bacterium (assembly GCA_017405675.1). The sequence continues at coordinate 72,235 of JAFRAB010000033.1, read as the reverse complement.
CTCGAAGGCTTCGATGATGTCGCCTTCCTTGATGTCATTGAATCTTTCAATTGTCAGACCGCACTCATAACCGGCGGCTACTTCTCTGGCATTATCCTTGAATCTCTGCAGAGATCCGATATTGCCTGTATAGATTACCACGCCATCTCTGATCAGTCTGACCTTGCTTGTTCTTCTGATCACACCGTCATCAACCATACAGCCGGCAATTGTACCGATCTTTGATACCTTGAACAGCTGTTTTACAGATGCCTGACCGATTACTACTTCTTCGTAAACCGGAGCCAGCATACCCTTCATCATCATTTCAAGTTCTTCAAGAGCCTTGTAGATAATGTTATGCAGTCTGATTGAAACGCCGTTTTCCTCAGCCAGTTTTTTTACTGCAGCAGTAGGTCTGACGTTGAAACCATAGATAATGGCATTTGAAGCCTGAGCCAGCATTATGTCGCTTTCAGAAATAGCACCGGCTGTAGCTCTGATTACATGAGTTCTGACATCACCAACAGTTATCTTCTCCATGGAGCTTCTGACTGCTTCAGCAGAACCGTTAACGTCTGCCTTGATGATGATGTTGACTTCCTGTAATGAACCTTCTCTGATCTGATCAGCCAGATCATCCATTGATACAGGATTAGCTCTTCTTTCAGCTTCGACTTTCAGCTGCATTCTTTCTTCAGCGATCTTTCTGGCCCGCTTTTCAGTAGAGAATACCTTAAACGGATCACCGGCTTCAGGAACACTGTCCAGACCGATTATCTCAACAGGAGTTGACGGTTTGGCAGAAGTGATTTCCATGCCCTTGTCATCTGTCATCTTTCTGATACGTCCATAGCAGGTTCCGCAGACGACCATATCGCCTGTACGCAGAGTACCGTTCTGTACCAGAAGTGTGGCTACAGGACCTCTGCCCTTGTCCAGTTTGGCTTCAACAACAGTACCGGTTGCGGATTTGTTAGGATTGGCCTTGAGTTCCATGACCTCTGCCTGCAGCAGGATCATTTCCAGCAGATTATCGACACCGATTCCCTGCTTGGCACTCATCTTGGCAAACATTGTAGAACCGCCCCATTCTTCAGGCATCAGATCATAATCAGCAAGTTCGCTGTACACTTTGTCAACATTGGCATTGTGCTTGTCGATCTTGTTGACGGCAACGATCATAGGAACGCCTGCAGCTCTGGAGTGGTCAATTGCTTCCTTGGTCTGCGGCATGACACCGTCATCTGCAGCTACTACGATGACGACTATGTCAGTCATCTTAGCTCCTCTGGCTCTCATGGCCGTAAAGGCTTCATGGCCCGGAGTATCCAGGAAAGTAACCTTCTGGCCCTTTACATCAACCTGATAGGCACCGATATGCTGAGTAATACCGCCGAATTCTCCTTCAGTAACATGGGATTTTCTGATATTGTCAAGCAATGTGGTCTTACCATGGTCAACATGTCCCATGATCGTAACGACCGGGGCTCTGGCAACCAGATCTTCAGGATTGTCTTCCTCATCTTCCAGAGAGAATTCATCCTCAGGTTCTTCCTTGGTAATAGTAATGTTGTACTGCATGGCGATCAGCTGAATGAGATCGTCATCAAGTACGGCATTGATGGTAACCATCTTGTCCATTAAAAACAGGAACTTGATGATTTCAGCGGGAGATTTTCCAATCTTGCTGGCTAATTCCTTAACAGTGATGCCATCCTGGTATGTGCAATCCTTCACTACCTCACTGTGTCTTGGTTGATTATCATAATCCATCCTTCTGTTTCTGTTGTTGTTTTTACGATTGACTTTCTTAGCCATCTAAGCACCACCTTTCTCTGATTTAGATCATTTTTTCAAGTTCATCATATACTGAATCAGGAATCTCAGTCTCAAGTATCCTGTTCAGTGTTTTTTTCTTTCTGGCCGTGGCAATTACCTCAGCATCTTTTCTGAGATAAGCGCCGTGACCGTTTTTTCTGCCTGTAGGATCAACAACTATTTCTCCCTCAGGTGTCCTTACTACTCTGATAAGTTCATTCTTCGGAAAGCGTTCATTCGTAATGACGCATTTACGCATTGGAATCTTACGCATTTCTATTCCTCATCGTCATAGTAGTCATCGTAATCATCGTAATCGATGTCTTCATCATACCAGTGTTCCTCATCATCATTGTTGAAGTCCTCCAGTTCTTCCTCAGTATACTCAGGTTTGATCTGGTATTCCTGATTTCTGAGTTCTTCAAGCTTTCTTCTGAGTTCGGCAGCTTCTTCGTCTTCCTTGGTAGTTTTCTTACGTCTGGAAGAAGTTGTCTGCTGCTGTGATTTTCTGGCATCAGCAAGTTCTTCATACTTGGAAACATATTCGCTGGCTTTTTCAAGTTTAGGTTTGCGCTTCTTGACAGTCTCCTGTTCCTGAGCAGGTTCTTCTGCAGGAACTTCCTCAGCGACTTCTTCAGCTTCCTTAACTTCTTCAACGACTGGTTCAGCTGTAACAGTTTCCTCAACCACTGTTTCTTCAACGACCGGTTCAGGCTGTACAACAGTTTCTTCTGGTTCTTCTTCGTTTTCAACGAGCTGTTCAGCAGCCTTGGCAGCTTCTTCAGCAGCTTTCTTTTCAGCAGCAGCCTTCATTTCCTCGATGGCTTTCTGTTTGCGTAAAGCTTCTTCCTTAGCTGCAAATGCCTGTGCTTCACTTACCCAGTCAATACCCATTTCCTGAACTTCGGAAACGCTCTTGATATCGATCTTTCTGTTCATCAGCTTGCTGGCAAGTCTGGCATTGATGCCTCTTTTGCCAATAGCCTGTGACAGCTTTTCGTTATCTACGACCAGCAGCAGGTTGCCGCTGTCACCTGATGGCAGGACACCAAGTATTTCAGCCGGTTTCATGATATTCTTTACGAACTCGACAATGTTCGGGCTCCATTCAACAACATCAATTCTTTCATCGGAATTTGAATACTTTGTGATTTCCTCCAGAACATCCTTAACTCTCTGTCCCTGATGGCCAATGCATGAGCCAACAGCGTCAACGTTAGGATTCTTTGAGTAAACAGCCATCTTTGTTCTTTCGCCGGCTTCTCTGGCGATAGCCTTGACTTCAACTGTACCGTCATATATTTCGGTAATGGTGATTTCAAACAGTCTCTTGACCAGATTGGCACTGGCTCTGGAAACTATGACCTGAGCACCCTTTGTTTCCTTGGCAACTGATTTGATCAGGACTCTGATTCTCTGGCTGTCAGTCAGTCTTTCGCCAGGAATCTGTTCACTCTTTGGCATCATAGCCAGAGTCTTGTCTAACTGGATCAGAGTATACTTGTCTTCTACGGTTTGAACTGTACCCCAGGTAATATCATCAATCTTGTCACTGTATTCATCAAAGACGATCTGCTTGCTTGCTTCCTTGATTTTCTGAAGCATGACATTCTTAGCCAGAGAAACTGTGGCACGGCCGAAATCAGCGATGCTGACAGGTTCTTCAAGAATATCTCCGACCTTCAGTTCAGGATTGATAGCCTGAGCATCTTCGAGAGAAATCTCGATTTCATCATCTTCAACTTCAGTATCGATAACCTTACGCTGCTGATATACATCCATTTTTCCATCCGGATGCAGTTCAACTCTGACTTCCGCATCAGGACAGTTAATGTGCTTGCGGTAAGCCTTGACGATACTTTCCTTTAAAGCTTCCTGGAATACTTCCTGAGGAATAAGCTTATTGTTGACTATCTCACTCCATGCTTCATTTACGGATGGAGTGTTATCTTTCTTTGTTCTCATACCCTTCTCCTATAACTTCACAGCTGTTCTGACAAATCTGATGTTATCCTTTTCTATTTCAGCTGTCTTTTTTCTTCCCTTATCCATGTATTCCATGGTAATGGTCTTTTCATTACTCTCCCTGAGAGTTCCTTCAAGCATGTCTATGCCCTTGGCAGGATTCTTTAATTCGACATGAATGTAAGCATCGATCTGATCATCCAGTTCTTCAACCTGCAATGGCTGTTCTGCTCCGAATGAGCAGACATCCAGATTGTATGCTGCATCTGAATAATCGATTTCATCCAGCAGTTTTGACAGATCCTGAGATACCAGTGCGCAGGTATCCATATCCATGCTGCCGTCTTCCTTCATGATCATGACTTCAAGTGTTCCCACTTTTCCGCTGATCCATCTGATCTGATGTCTGGCTATTCCATGTTTTTTGAATATGTTCTCAGCCAGTCTGCTTAATTCACTTAATTCCATGTATCCTCCAAAGCATTAATTAAGGAGTGGCTTAACCACTCCTCATTACGCATATATATTACTTTAAAAAGATTTTTTATGCAAGAGTAAAATAAACAATCGGTTTTTATACCGTCATATAACTGAAAAAGGCGTCGCTGACGCCTTTTCAAATTAGTTTTATTTCATCAGAACAGTGAAAGCTGATCCTCTTCATTAAGCTCATCAAGAACACCCATTCTGGCCAGATTCTGAATCTGAGTCTGGTTAAGTGAAGTCCTCTTCTGCAGATCTTCTCTGGAATAGAACGGATGGTCTTCTCTGGCAGTAATGATGGACGCGGCAACGTTTTCACCCAGACCGTCAATACAGTTGAATGACGGAACGATCTTCTTCGGATCTTCAGGGTCTACTCTGAAGTTTTTGGCCTCAGAATTCTTAAGAGAAATATTGCTGAAGCTGTATCCGCGCAGATACATTTCCAGTGCTATCTCCAAAGTTGATTCCAGAGCCTTTTCCTTGGTAGTAACGCTGTTTTTGGCCGTATCCAGTTTCTTTCTGATTTCCATCAGACGTCTGTAAATAGCATCCTTGCCCTTTATCAGAGTCTCTATATCATATGCATCACAGCGGCATGAGAAATAGCATGCATAGTATTCGGCCGGATAGTAAACCTTCCACCAGGCAATACGGACAGCCATCATGACGTAGGCAACCGCATGAGCTTTTGGGAACATGTACTTGATCAGCAGACATGATTTGATATACCACTCCGGAACCTCATGACCTCTCATGTCCCGGATCCACTGCTCACTTAAGCCTCTGCCCTTACGGACGCTTTCCATGATGTCAAATGACTCCTTGGAATTCAGGCCCTTGCTGATGAGATATGTCATGATATCGTCACGGCAGGCAATAACGTCTTTCAGCGTCAGACCGAGCTCATCGATCCATCTTTCAGCATTGTTTGCCCAGACGTCCGTACCATGTGTCAGACCTGACAGTGAAACCAGTTCCGCAAAGGTAGTAGGTTTTGTCTTGTCGAGAATGTTACGGTTGTTTCTGGTACCAAACTCAGGAAGTCCGGCCGCACCGTTTTTCTCCTGATAGATGCCGTCAGGATCATTGATGCCCATGGCTTCAGTCGAACTGAAAAGCGAAAGTGCTTTCCTGTCATTCATAGGAATGCTCTTAGGATCGATGCCGGTCATGATCTGCAGCAGTCTTACGGCTGTCGGGTCAACATGTCCGAGAATATCAAGCTTAAGGATATTGTCATGAAGGTCACTGAACGCAAAATGCGTTGTCTTCCAGTCCGCAAACGGATCGTTTGCCGGATACTGAATAGGTGTGAAATCATGTACTTCCTTTTCCTTTGGAATAACGACGATTCCGCCCGGATGCTGTCCGGTCGTACGCTTGACGTCCGTACACATCTGGGAGAGTAATTCCTGATAGGCATTTGAGAATATCGGTTTTCCTTCGGCATTGATCAGGCCCTTATCTTCGCAATAGCCCTTCACATAACCGAAAGCTGTTTTCTGGGCTACGGTACCGATCGTTCCGGCACGGTATGTGTATTCTTCACCGAATATGTCTCTGATCAGAAGCTGAGACTTGTTCTGGTTTTCTTCCGAGAAGTTCAAGTCAATATCCGGAACCTTATCGCCATGGAATCCCAGGAACGTTTCAAAAGGTATTGAGTGACCGTTGCGGTTCATTGGTTCACCGCATACAGGACATCTTTTTTCCGGCAGGTCAAAACCGTTGGCATATTCATTATTCGTAAAGAATTCGGAATGCTTGCATTTCGGGCAGATGTAATGAGGAACAAGCGGATTAACCTCTGTAATATTGGCCATGGTAGCTATGAAGCTGCTGCCTACAGAACCTCTTGAACCAACAATATAGCCGTCTTCATTGCTCTTCTTAACAAGCAGATATGCAATGTAATACTGCACGGAGAATCCGTTGGTAATGACACTGTTAAGTTCCTTTTCAATTCTCTCAGCTACGATCGGCGGTAACGGATCACCATAAATCTCATGCGCATTCTTATAAATCTCATCTGTCAGCAGCTGTTCACAGCCTTCAATTGTCGGAGTCATCAGCTTGGTTGGAATAGGATAGATCTTATCAACCATGGCTGCAATTTTAGCCGGGTTGTCTATGACGAATTCAACTGCCCTGTCCTTGACGAAACTGAAGGCATCCAGCATTTCGTTGGTTGTCATCAAATGCTGATTAGGAGCACTGAATTTCTTCTGCTTATCGCTTCTCAAAGGGCACAGAGGATGGCGTCCCCCGCCGATTCTCTTGGCCATGATATAGATCTCACGGGCAATTTTCTCTTCAGGATTGATGTAGTAAACGTCATTGCTGGCAATGATAGGTTTTCCCAGTTTGTCAGCGATCCTGATGATGGTATTAACTACCTTCAGCAGTCTTTCCTCATCAAGGCTTGAGCCTTCTTCCAGAAGCGGACTGTAGCATTCCAGCGGCTGCAGTTCCACATAGTCGAACATTTTCATGCACTCTTCAACTTCTTCATCAGATCTGTTGAGAGCATCTTCGATCAGTTCACCGTAAAGGTTGCCTGATCCAATGATCAGATTCTGTCTTCTCTTGAGGATCTCAGACATGATGATGCGCGGTTCAGCCACAACGTCACTGTCGGCTTTCTTGGCGTTTTCCTTGGCAAAATAGGTCAGATATTTGGTATGTGACAGTGAGACCAGCTCATAAATGGACTTGATGCCAGCCATGTTTCTGGCCAGCAGCACCACATTGTGCGTAAAGGCTTTCTTGTATATATCGTCACTCTGGTTTTCCTGCAGCTGTCTGAATGTGACTTCGCGGTAATCAGGAATGTCAAGTATCATTCTGACCAGTATCTGAGCCAGAACATAAGCATCGTAATCGCCTCTGTGAGCTGCTTCGTCATCATATTTGACGCTGTAGTTCTTGGCAATCTGACCAAGACGGTAGTACTTTCTGTTCTTTACTACCACTTTAGCCAGAGAAAGAGTATCAAGGCAGACGTTCTTAAGCGGTTCCCTGCCCATATCGATAAGCTTCTGATTCAGGAACTTGAAGTCAAAATCAGCGTTATGCGCAACAATGACTCTGTCTCCGATAAATTCCAGGATCTCATCAATGACATCTTCTATAGGAGATGCTTCTTCCAGCATGGCATTGGTAATGTTTGTCTTCTGCTCAATAAACGGCGGCAGCAGAACAGGAGGCTTGACAAATATCTGTTTCCTGCTGCTCTCCACTATTGTATTGTTACGGACCAGAATGCCGCCAAATTCAATAATGTAGTCATACTTAGTGCTTAAGCCGGTAGTTTCCAGGTCAAGTACCACATATTCGGCATTGAAAACACTGCTGTCATCAGGGTTGAAGACGATCGGCAGTTTTTCATCTGCGACTTTCATTTCGATGCCGTAAATGACCTTGAAGTCATTACCCGGATTCTTTTTATCAAGATCCATATGGACCTGCTGAGCCAGCGGATAGGCCTGAACGACACCGATATCAGTAATGGCAATAGCCTTCTGACCGAACTTGAAAGCCTGCTTGATGATCTTCTTGGTATCGGCTACACCGTCCATTTCCGTTCTGTTGGTATGAACATGCAGATCAATATGTTTGTTGCCCGGATAGGAGTCCACTCGTTTCCATGGATCAATATCCAGTTTCTCTATGAAATCAGCGGTTATGACCGTATCTCTTTCATAATCGTCATGCTTGACGGAACCGTAGACCTTGATGATCTGGTCTTCTTCGATTTCATGAAGCATGGCTTTGGTCGTATTGCGGTCCTCAAAACGCTTGATGATCTTGGCATCCTTATAATCAGTAATGTAGATCTTCTGCATTTCGCGTCCGTTGCGGAAAGTCTGATAATCAACACGGAACACCTTGCCTATCGTACTGATGTCTTTCATTCCTTCCTTCAGTGCATCAACACCCAGCAGCGTGTATTTCTCACGGTTGACGTTTTCAGCAGTCAGAGACCTGGTCCTGGTACGCGTATCAGAACCGTTACGGGCAAAATAATCCCTGCCCTGACGAGTCTCTTCCTTTATCTTTATTTCTTCATTGACAACCTGATATGTTATGCCTCTGGCCAGCAGGTATTCCCGTAATCTGGAAAGCTGCTCATCAGGCAGATTGATGTTGATCTTTTTGTCTGCAACCAGCGGTATTTCACTGCTGATCCTGTTTTCTCTGGCAAACTCCAGGAAATAGTTATTAACTTCACCGGTACCAATTGTACATTCAAAAGTATCTATGATGACTTCCGCATCAGCATGAAAATACTCAGTAAGAGATTCCTTAAGCTGACGGTAAACTTCAAAAGGCAGAACATCCTGCGTCTTAATGTTGAATACGATCTGATTTTTTGTTTTGTTATACTGCGGAAGCATTAAAAAAGCGTTATTGAAATAACGGTAATATTGTTCCGGTAATCCGATCGTTTTCAGAATCTCTCTAATATCCATATTATTTCACCAGTATCCTTAACGCTTCCCTGGCTGCCATCTGTTCAGCCTCTTTCTTGCTGTGACCGCTGCCCTTTCCCAACAGTACCTCATCAAGATAGGCACCTATCTCGAAGAGAGGATTGTTGGAAGGACCGCTTTCCTTCAGCAGTCTGTACGTCACAGCCTTTCTGATATCTGACTGAACATATTCCTGTAATCTGGTCTTATAATCGCTCATTTCCAGACTCTCAGGATTGTCAGTTAACGGTTTGACGTATTTTTCCAGTATCTTATTTACTTCATCCATACCTGCCACCAGATACAGAGCCCCGATAAAGGCTTCAAAAGTATCAGCCAGAATGGAATCTCTGTCTCTGCCGCCGCTTTTTTCTTCGCCGGCACCCAGGCGGATGAACTGATTCAGTTTCATCTGACGCATCAGCTGCGCAAATGATTTTTCACAGACGATCCGGGCTCTGTACTTTGACATCTGCCCTTCTGAAAGAACAGGCTTATGCATGAACAGTTTTTCCGAAACCCATATCTGCATTACCGCATCTCCCATGAATTCCAGACGTTCATTATCATGCAGCGCCTGCCTGTGTTCATTCACATATGACGTATGAGTAAAAGCATCATCAATTAACTGATGACTGCTTATTTTGATATCGTGTTTTGCTAACCAATCATAGATATTCATGACAATATTTTATCATGAACTAGTCCATATAGAAAGGTTCATTTGTGCTTATTTTCGCCAAGAACTTCTTTACTTCCGCGTACTGCGGATCATCTATTTTATTAAGGATTTCCTGTACATCCTGACGTGATCTGTTAAGCAGATCGGCATCGTTTACAACGTTTCCAATGTTAAATGAAGGCAGGCCGCTCTGACGGTAACCAAGGATGTCACCCGGTCCTCTTAACTGCAGATCATAGTATGAAATCTTGAATCCGTCTCTGTTTTCAACAATAACCTGCAGGCGTTTGAGCGCTTCTTCATCCTGCGTATCAGTGAGCAGATAACAGAAGCCTTCCCTTTCATGACGGCCGATACGGCCTCTTAACTGATGCAGCTGGCTGAGTCCGAAACGGTTGGCATCATAAATGATCATGATGTTTGCATCCCTGACATCTACTCCAACCTCTATGACGGTTGTGGAAACCAGTATGTCCAGCTCATGCCGGGCAAAACTGTTCTGGACTCTGTCCTTTTCCTCTTCCGGCATCTGACCATGGAGCAGGCCAACTCTGTATCTGCCGTTAAAATACTGCGATAAATTCTTATATATGTCATTGACATTGCGGGAAATGACATCACTGCTGTTATCTATGGCAGCACAGACGACATACATCTGATTGCCTTCATCAAGAAGTTTCTCTATCTGATCCACAATTTCCATGAAACTGTTTTTACGGATCAGGGTAGTAGTTATCTTCTTAGCAGCATTTGGAGTCTGGGTAATCGTTGTAACATCCAGATCACCGTAAAGTGAGGTCGCCAGAGTACGCGGTATCGGTGTAGCTGACATTAAAAGCACATCAGCGTCTGCTCCCTTATCCTGCAGCAGCTGTCTCTGTTTGACACCGAAGCGGTGCTGTTCATCAGTTATTATCAAGCCCAGTTTTCTGAACTCTACATCACTCTGAAACAGAGCATGGGTACCGATAATAAAATCTATTTCACCGGAAGCTATCTGAGACAAAAGCTCTCTTCTTTCCAGAGCTGAAATGTTTGAATATAACAAAGCTATCCTGACGTCATAGTCAGCGAACATCTTCTTCATGTTGCCATAATGCTGCTTGGCTAGTATTTCCGTAGGTGCCATCAGACAGGACTGCTGTCCGGCAAGATAACAGGCATACATGGCAATAAAGGCTACCACTGTCTTGCCGCAGCCGACATCTCCCTGCAGCAGCCTGCCCATTTTGTAGTTACCCTTCATGTCTCTGATAATGTCATTTACAGCCCGCTTCTGATCATCCGTAAGCGTGTACGGAAGCCTGTCTGCAAATTCTCTTATTCTGGAGACATCAAATACCTTACGGTATCTCTCATCTCTGTTAAAGGCCTGCTGTCGGCGATACAGCATGTATAGCTGGAAACGGAAGAATTCTTCATACTTGAGAGTATCTATCGCCTTCCGCAAGGCCGTTTCATCATCAGGAAAATGGACGTTGCATAGAGCGTCATAACGGTTCATGAAACTGTATTTGCGCATTATGTCAGCCGGCATGAAATCAGTGATCTCGTTTTTATTGGCCTCAAGGGCATCGCTGACCAGCTTGCTGAATGTTTTAGGTTTTATTTTGTCTTTCAGGGAATAAACCGGCCTGATTCCCAAAAGCTCTTTCATTTCATCCTTGGTCGTCTGCGTAGCCAGGATCCTGTTACCGCCCTCATACTTGCCGACGATCGTAAGATGCTGTCCGATCTCCAGATTTCGGTACCATGGCTGATTAAAGACCGTTATCCTGAATACGTCCTGCCGGTTACCCAGTTCAAAATGAATGACCGATTTGCCGCGGCCGAAGCGGGCGACTTTCGGACGGGAAAAAACTTCCCCCTCCACTATGACCTTACTGTTGAGTTCCCACTGGTGATAGTCCAGAAATTCCAGTCTGTCGTAGCGGTATGGAAAGTAATTGATAATATCTTCAGTATTGTTTATGCCCAGCTGTGCCAGGGCTTCTTTTCTTTTAGGGGTTAGTTTTATTTCCTTCATATTTTAAAAACTATTTGAGAAACTCAAATAGTTATTCAACTCCGATTATAAACGGATATAGATCCTGCTGACCGTCGGTTACACCGCAGTCAAGCTGGTATTTATCTGATATGTATTTTTCGATTTCGGCAGCTTTGGTCTTGTCGGCACCATGTCCGTAAATAACGGTTACATAGGAACTGTCCTCATCGATCATGGCATCGAGAAGCTTTCTGGTTACATCCATCAGGTCTTTGTTGGATACCACAATATCCTTTCCGAAGATGCCCATGAAGTCATCCTTGCTGATGGCCACATTGTTATAGCTGGTATCTTTTACAGCATTGGTGACTGATCCGGTCTTAACGGCAGCTACAGCATCAAGCATGTTTGCCGTATTGCTTTCAACATCAGTCTCACCGCTGAAGGCCATACATGCACTTAAGCCTTCCGGAATGCTTCTGGTTTCAATGACAGTAACATTTCTGTCCTTTAATGTCTTCTTAGCCTGCTGAGCAGCCATGATGATATTGCCGTTATTTGGCAGGATGAAGACATTGTCGGCGTGGATGTTTCTGATCAGTTCAACGAAATCACCGGCTGCCGGATTCATGGTCTGTCCGCCGCTGATGAAATATTCCACACCTAACTGACGGAACATATCTTCAATGCCCTTTCCGTTTACTACTGAAACGGTCGCATATCTGACGTTTTCAACTTCCTTAACTGTATAATCCAGGGTTTCATGATGCTCAATTTCCAGGTTCTCGATCTTGATGGTTTCCAGAACACCTTCACTCTGACATCTGTTAAGGACGTCACCAGGTTTCAGAGTATGTACATGAGCTCTTACCGTATCATCCTCATAAACGCAGTTAATTACACTGCCGTTTTTATTCATGCTCTTTTTGAAGCTGTCAAAGCTGAAAGCCTTGTTTCTGACTTTTAACATCACTTCAATGCAGTAGCCTCTTTCCTTGCTTTCAGCGGCTTCCTGATCCCGTGCCAGTACAGGATTGCCATGCAGATATCTGCTGAAGCCTTCCAGAATTGACACATAACCAGCACCGCCGGAGTCCACTACACCGACTTCCTTGAGAACCGGAAGCAATTCAGGAGTATTATCCAGTGACTTTCTGGCTTTTTCAGTCAGCACATCGAAATACTGCTCGATCGTGCAGTTCTTATTCATGCTGAAATAGCGACTGGCATCTTCACTTGATTCTCTGACAACAGTCAGGATCGTTCCTTCAACAGGCTTCATGACAGCCTTATAGGCAACCTTGGCACCGTTTTCGAAGGCGATGCAGAAATCTTCAGCCGTTACAGTCTGCTTCTGATCCAGGGATCTGTAAATACCCTTGAAGATCTGAGACAGAATAACACCTGAGTTTCCTCTGGCGCTCATTAACATGTTTTTCCCCAGAGCCTTGGCTGTTTCGCCGACATTGTCATTCATCAGCTTGCAGACTTCCTTTACACCTGAGCCAAAAGTCATATTCATGTTAGTCCCTGTATCTCCGTCAGGAACAGGGAAAACGTTCAGTGAGTTGATATGTTCATGCTGGTTGGCCAGATTATTGGCACCGCTGACCAGCATTTCCTTAAATTCCGTACAATTCATCGTGTTCATAGCGGTCACCTTAATCAACTACTTTAACACCCTGTACGAATACATTAATAGCAGTAATATCCATGTCCAGGGTCTTACCAAGCTGATATTTCACTTTCTTCTGTATTTCTGAAACGACTTCTGTAATTCTTACTCCATAGCAGATTATTACATAAATCTCCAGTTCAAGACCTTCCTTGGTCTCCTTGACTACTACTCCCTTTGAATAGTTTTCCTGTCTCAGCAGAACAGCCAGACCATCCTTGAAGAACTTCTTGGAAGCCATGCCAACAACACCGTAGCATTCGCTTACGATGGCACCGGTCATTGAAGCAACTGCCTGCACTGAAACATTAATTCCACCTAATCTAGTATCTGATTTCATTCTCTATTCTCCTTCTGCAGGGGCTTCCTGCTGTTCTGTCTGTTCGCTTTCCTGCCGCTCAGACTGATTCTGCTGTGCTTCTTCTTCAGGAGTCTTATCAGCTATTTTTTCTATCTCCCGGCAGTTTCTTACAATTGCATTATTGTGATCGTAATCCAGATATACACATCTGTTAGGACTTGTCGTCGTTGTTATGATATCCAGATAGTTTACCAGTAACGGTATTCCATCAAGTGATGTATATACCTCATACCCATCATCCATAACAAATTTTACCATATCGCTGTCATAACTCATAGAGAAATCCCTTACCTCGGCGATTCGGGATACCGTATCGAAATCCAGACGGTTCATCTGAGTAGCTACCTGCGCCACCTTTTCATCCTTTACGTTCATAAACAGCGGCAATATTGTGATTCCCTTAACATATTTCTGATCAAACTTGATGATTGATCCGTCACCAAGCACAAGTTCCATGTTGTCCTTGAAGCGATAGCCCATAATCGGATTTTCCTCAACATCGATTATTACGGTCTTGCTGGGACCTCTGGTAATCTTCACATTATTGATCAGCGGACTTCGGGATGCCTTGTATGCCTTTAAACCAGGGAACAGCAGCACATATTCGCTCTTGGTCGAAATGCCTGTCAGCTCCTGGATATATTCGTCTGAAAGATAATTATTATTAAGGATCTTGACACTTCTGACATTTGAAGCCGGTGTCAGAAGATAAACAAAAAACATCAGACCTATGAATCCGATTATTCCTGCCAGCAGCAGAATGGAATAAACCTTTTTTCTGGCAATAAGCTTTTTCCTGGCTTTTTCCAGATCAACCTTCTGACGGATGATGTTTATTCCGGCTTCAACTTCCTGCTGATATTCTTCTCTTGGTTCCAGAATCTCCTGATTTACTTCTTCCAATTAAATTTCTCCACTTCCATCATCAGTTCAACACCAAACTGCTGCTGAACCTCTCTCTGTATTTCTTCAATAAGTCTGAGAATGTCGCTTCCTGTGGCATTACCGGCATTTACTATGAAATTGGAATGCTTAGGAGACACACAGGCACCGCCTACGCTCTTGCCGCGGTAGCCAATCATATCTACATATTCCCAGGCGAAATGCTCTTCACGGTTACGGAAAACGCTTCCTGCTGAAGGCATATCCAACGGCTGTGTTTCAAATCTGCGCCGCTGACGGGCATTCATGATCTTCTGGATTTCTTCCTTATTGCCCGGTGTCAGCTGGATCCTGGCAGCCAGAATGATCCAGTCAGGATGCTTCTGGAAGATTGAACTGCGGTAGCCGAATTCACATTCAGCATTGCTGATCCAGACGATCTCATTTCCCATCAGAACCTGTACTTCCGTAACTACATCTGACATTGAAACCTTATAGGCACCGGCATTCATGAACAGACAGCCCCCCAGAGTACCCGGGATACCGCTGGCAAATTCCAGTCCTGAAAGGTTATTTTTCATGGCGTCATAGGCCAGAGCAATGATGTAGCATCCTGCCCGGGCTACCAGTTCATTGTTTTCATAATGGAACTGGTTAAGGAAGCGGTTAAGCCTGATTATGACACCGTCATAAAAATCATCGGAACACAGAATGTTTGATCCGTTTCCGAACACTTTATAATCAACGCCGTTTTCCCTGCAGAGTCCCAAAACGGACTGCAGATCAAAAATACTGCGCGGATATACCACGTAATGAGCCGTTCCGCCGGCTTTATATGTTGTAAGGCGTGTAAAAGACACATTCTCCTCTACATCGCCGAACTGCTGGAGTTTATATATAAAATCATTCATGTTCAATACCTGCTACTTTAAACAGTAATTCACTGATGTCCCTGGCTGCATAAGGATGGGACATTGCCCTGGCGGCTTTTGACATGTTCTGCAGCTTCATGTCATCACCAAGAAGTTCATCAACCTTGTCAAGCAGAACATCAGCGTCCAGATCCTTTTCTTCGATAAGGAAACTGGCACCGTTATCAACCATGCTCTTGGCATTGTAGTACTGGTGATTATTGGTAACATATGGGCTTGGAACGATTATTGACGGCAGTCCAAGAGCCATGTATTCACAGGCACTGGTAGCCCCGCCGCGTGAAATAATCAGATCACAGGCGCTGGCAACTCTGAACTGATCGATATAAGGAACGATCCTGACATTTTCACTTTCGGAAACCTTCCGGATCATGTCATCGTAATTGTTCTTACCCGTAACATATATAACGTTATAGTTCTTTTCCTTCATTCTGCTCAGGATCTCAGTCATCTTCTGATTGACAGTTACGGAACCCAAAGATCCCATGACGATCAGAAGCGTCTTTTTGCTGATGTCAAAACCGAACTGTTCCAGTGTTCTCTTGTCTACGGTCAGATCCAAAACCGCACTTTCACGCGGATTGCCCAGATTAACGACCTTGCGCTTAGGGAACGATTCAGCAACATTCGGGTAAACGGTAATGACCTTGCTAACAAAATGACTTAACGCCTTGTTGGCCATGCCGGCAAAGGAATTCTGTTCATGAATTACAGTCTTAACCCCGCAGTGAACACCGGCCATGATAACCGGAACTGTAACGTATCCGCCAAAGCCGACGATGATATCAGGCTGAAAGCTTTCAACGACCCTGATGCATTCCTTATAAGATCTGTATAAGGTTTTCAAGGCACCTAGTTTATTATTTGCACCGTTGAACTTGGCTGCCGTAATACCTAAAAAACGATAACCCAATTCCGGAATTATCGTGCTTTCCATTCTGTCTGAATTACCTACGAACATGAAACTCATGTTTTTATAGTTCTTGGCAAGATAATCAGCTAAGGAAATGGCAGGATAGATATGTCCGCCTGTTCCGCCTGTTGCGATAAGTACTTTCATGAAATAATCACCACGTTTATTATATGTTAACACGAAATAAATATAAAGAGAAAAAAATGGCACAGTGTGCCATTAAAGTGAAAACAGATCCTGCTGCACAGGTATGCCGAAATGCTCGTAAGCCTTCGTCGTAGCGATACGTCCGCGTGGAGTACGCTGGATAAAACCTATCTGCAGCAGATATGGTTCGTAGACATCTTCCAGAGTCGTTATTTCCTCTGCAATGCTGTTGGCCAAGGCTTCAACCCCTACCGGGCCGCCCTTGAAACGCTGAATGATGCCCATAATATATCTCTGGTCTACATCGTCCAGTCCCAGCTTGTCTACTTTCAGTCGGTCCAGTGCCAGATTGGCAATTTCCAGATCGATCGTTCCGTCATCTCTGAGGATCTGAGCAAAGTCTCTTACCCTTCTGAAAAGCCTGTTGGCGATACGCGGTGTGCCTCTGGAACGGGTTGCCAGTTCCACGACTGCATCATCGGTAATGCCCGTTTCAAGCACGCGGGCTGTCCTCTTGATGATCTGTGACAGCTCATCAGTTGAATAGTAGTCCAGTTTATTGATAATACCGAATCTGTCACGTAAAGGAGCGGTTATATCGCCTGCCCTGGTAGTAGCTCCAACCAGAGTAAACGGTGGCAGTTCCAGTCTTAATGTACGTGCTGAAGAATCCTTGCCGACCACTACATCGATGGCAAAGTCTTCCATTGCCGGATACAGTACTTCCTCAACCTGCTTAGGCAGGCGGTGAATTTCATCTATGAACAGAATGTCACCCGGATTTATTGATGAAAGGATAGCTGCCAGATCCCCGCTCTTCTCAATGGAAGGTCCTGAGGTTATTCTGATGCTGCCGCCCATTTCATTGGCGATTATGTAAGCCAGCGTCGTTTTTCCCAGTCCAGGAGGCCCATACAGCAGCACATGGTCAAGCGTTTCATTTCTTTTCTTGGCTGCTTCCATGTATATCCTGAGATTAGCCTTGATGCCGCTTTGTCCCACGTAAGTATCAAGCGTCGTAGGTCTCAGACTGGCTTCATCATCTGTTATGCTCTTGTCTGCATTCATCAGTCTGTCCATGTCTATCCTCCCTTACGCCGCATTATAAGCCTTAATCCTTCTCTCAGAAGTTCCTCAGCGGTAGCACCGCTATTTTTTCTGAGTTCCGGCAATACTGTATTGATCTCATAGGCTTTATATCCTAAGGATTTCAGACCTGATACAGCTTCTTCAAGTTCAATGGTATTCTTTGTTCCGGCTGCCTTTTCATCTTCAACAAGCTTGCCCTTCAGGTCCAGAATGATCTGACGGCTGGTCTTGCTGCCAAGTGACGGCAGTCTGGTCAGGAATTCCACCTCACCGTTTTCGATTGCACTTATGATATCAGTATATCTGGCGGCTGAAAGCATGTTCATAGCCGTCTTAGGACCTAAGCCCTTTACTGAAATCAGTTTTTCAAACAGTTCAAGTTCCTTTATGTCAAGGAAACCATACAGCACCTGAGCATCCTCACGGAACTGCTGATAGGTAAATATGGTAACTGTCTGTCCCAGTGACAGCATATCCTGATGAGTAAAACTGATGTAATAACCAACACCGTTGCAGTCAATGATTACATAGTCAAGGCCAAACGAATAAACCGTTCCTCTAATAAATCTGATCATCAGCTATCACCTACTCTTCTTCCATATCACTAAACTCAAAGCCGAAGTCATTGATGAATACCGTATCTTTTTCCCTGATACCTTTTTCACGCAAAGCCGCGTCAACGCCCAGCTTTCGCAGAGCGATTCCGAACTGCATAACCTGCTGTTCGTTTTCAAAATCAGTTCTGGAGAACAGGCGGTTGATCTCATCGCCTTCAACGATCCACTGACCGTTACCCAGATTTCTGATGGTAAACGGCTCCGGCTCAGGTTCAAACTTATAGAGTACACCGATGTTTTCATCCTGCTCTAACGGGAATGGTTCAGTTACATCCAGGAGGTCGGCTGCTCTGTAAAGAACATCCTGCAATCCTTCCGCAATAAGTGCCGTAGTCGGGAATACTTCCAGATCAGGATGAGCCTGTCTGAATCTTTCCAGATTTTCTTCGGCTCCTTCTTCATCCATTTTATTCGCTACTACGATCTGCGGTCTCTGCAGCAGATTGAAACGGTAAGTACCCATTTCGTTGTTAATGATTTCATAATCTTCCAGAGGATCTCTGCCTGATGCAGGAGACATGTCCAATACATGGATCAGTACTCTGGTTCTTTCAATATGTCTGAGGAAATCAAAGCCAAGGCCCTTGCCCTGGGAAGCTCCCTCGATCAGTCCCGGCATATCAGCCAGGACAAATGAACGTCCGTCAGGTACTCTGACAACGCCCAGATTAGGAACAAGCGTCGTAAACGGATAATCAGCAATTTCCGGTCTGGCGGCTGACACAACTGACAGGATGGTGCTCTTTCCTACTGAAGGGAAACCCACCAGTCCTACATCAGCCAGCAGTTTAAGTTCGATTTCAACTTCCAGCTGCTGTCCTTCTTCACCCTTCTCCGAAAAATCCGGAGCCGGATTGCGGGCAGACTTGAAATGGAAGTTGCCGCGGCCGCCTTTGCCGCCTCTGGCTATTACGGCCTGCTGACCCGGATGGGTCAGGTCGGCGATAATACGCTTATCGCTCTTATCTCTTACAACCGTACCTAACGGTACCTTGACTATCTTATCCTCACCGTCAGCGCCATGCATCTTCTTGGTCTTGCCGTTTTCGCCTGACTGTGCTGTTATCATCTTTAAAAAATGCAGGTCCAGCAGCGTGCTTTTATGCGTATCAACTTCAAAAATAATACTGCCGCCCTTACCGCCGTCACCGCCAAAAGGTCCCCCTAAAGGAACATGTTTTTCACGCCTGAAAGAGACGATACCGTCACCGCCATTTCCAGCCTTTAAAATCAATGATGTCTGATCAATAAAATGCATAATTACCTACTGACTTTCCTTTTTAATAATACTATGTTTGGATGCATAACTCAACGTGCACCCTCGCTAAACAAAAGAGCGAATAACTCGCCCTTACTGTCTTGAATTAAGCTACCGGATAAACAGATACCTGTTTCTTATCCTTGCCGAGTCTTTCGTACTTAACGATGCCGGCACATAAAGCAAATAAGGTATCATCTCCACCGCGTCCTACATTAACGCCAGGATGGATCTTTGTTCCTCTCTGACGGTAAATGATTGAACCAGCGTTGGTAAACTGTCCATCAGCCTTCTTGGCACCTAAGCGTTTAGATTCTGAGTCACGTCCGTTCTTGGTAGAACCTACACCTTTTTTAGATGCGAACATTTGGATATCTAATACAAATCTCATGATTTTACCTCCGTTTTTCTAACTCTTACATACATGCTGAATCTGTACTCGAGTGTTTTGTACATATGATACGATGCTGTAAGAATGGTCTGAAGCTTCTCACTGTCCTGCAGTACCTGCACATGGATGTGATTGTCTTCCTTAATCAATTCGCAGCTGTCCGGCTCCATTTCATCAATCGCGTTCAGCAGGCCTATACCTGTCAGGGATGCTGCCGCACAGACGATGTCCTGTCCTTCCTCCCGGAATCTGGCATGTCCTGAAATATCGAGCGAAACAAATGCGTCGTTACGGGTCTGATATTTAACCCAGATCATAATTAAGCCTCAATAGACTTAATAGTTAACTTGGTATATGGCTGACGATGACCCTGACGTCTGCGAGTAGAACCTTTTTTAGGTTTATACTTGAAGATCATGATCTTTTTGCCCTTACCCTGCTTATTGACTTCTGCAGTTACCTTGGCACCCTTAACATATGGAGCACCAACCTTAGCAGTCTTATCGGAAACCAGAACAACCTTGTCGAAGACAACTTCAGCACCAGCTTCAGCATCTAACTTTTCAACGTAGATTTCCTGACCCTCTTCAACTCTTAACTGCTTGCCGCCTGTTTCAATAATTGCGTACATAGCTACACCTCCTATTTCTACTTAGACTCGCCTAATAAGGTGACTTGCGTACTTTGAAACCTTATGAAGAGCGGTTGAAGCTTCATTCGAAGCTGCAACGGCAATATTTTATCATAATAAATATGGTGTTTCAATACATTTTTGAACTTAAATCAGACAATTCCCTGCGCCATCATGGCTTCAGCAACTTTTTCAAATCCGGCAATGTTGGCACCGGCCATAAAGTCACCTTCACAGCCGTATTTTATGGCTGCAGAAGATACCTTAGAGTAGATATCAGCCATGATCCTGTGCAGCATTTTATCGACTTCTTCGAAGGTCCATCTGACTCTCCGGGAATTCTGAGCCATTTCCAGAGCACTGACAGCTACACCGCCGGCATTGGAAGCCTTGCCTGGCATGAATATGATGCCGTTTTCCCTGTATTCTCTGATGGCTTCATATGATGAAGGCATGTTCGCACCTTCAACCACATAGCGGCAGCCGTTTCTGACTAGATCAAGCGCATCCTTCTCCTCAATTTCATTCTGAGTGGCACAAGGCAGTGCAATATCACAAGGGATATTCCAAGGTCTTGATCCTTCAAGATACTGGGCAGAACTTACTTCATTGAGATACTCAGATATTCTTCCTCTTCTCTCAAGCTTAATTTTCTTGACGATATCCAGCTTTATGCCGTCCGGATCATAAATGGTTCCGTTTGAATCGCTACAGGTCAGAACAAGTGCTCCCATCTGCTGTGCCTTTTCAATGGCAAAGATAGCTACGTTGCCGCTGCCTGAAACCAGCACCCTCTTTCCCTTCAGAGTATCGTTATTGTGGGAAAGGATCTCATTGACCATGTATACCAGACCGTATCCTGTTGCTTCTGTTCTGGCTAAGGAACCGCCATAACTGATGCCCTTACCGGTCAGAACTCCTTCGTGCAGGTTCTTCAGTCTTTTATACTGACCGAAAAGATAACCGATCTCTCTGGCTCCGACACCGATGTCTCCGGCCGGAACGTCTTCATCCGCACCGACATATTTATACAGTTCGTTCATGAAGCTCTGACAGAAAGCCATTACTTCTCTGTCGCTCTTACCGTGAGGATCAAAGTCGCTGCCGCCCTTGCCTCCGCCGATTGGCAGTCCGGTCAGGGAATTCTTGAAAATCTGCTCAAAGCTCAGAAACTTCAGAATGCTGATGTTTACTGAAGGATGGAAACGCAGACCTCCCTTATAAGGACCGATGGCACTGTTGAACTGAATTCTGTAACCTCTGTTGACATGGACCTGACCCTTGTCATCGATCCAAGGAACTCTGAAAACTATGATTCTTTCAGGTTCTACCAGTCTTTCCAGTATGGCATTCTGACGGTATTTATCTTCGTTTAGGGCAACTACCGGTTCAATTGAAGAAAGAACTTCTCTGACTGCCCGCAGGAACTCCGGTTCGCTGGCGTATTTACGGGATAAGACATCGTTAACTTCCTGAATATAACTCATTTTGACTTCTCCTTGTTTATTAAGTAATACTGACGCAATTTATTAAGATTTTGTGATTTCAACCACATTCTGTTTTATTGTTTGTATTTGCGTGATATATTTATTATAATATTTTGGGTGATTTTATGGTAGGATATCCGAACAAAAAAAACAGCTATGAAACCAAGGGGATTTCCGCTGCCCGCAGAGGAATGACTCTTGAGCATGATATCAACGATACCAATAAATACTATCTTGATACCGACAGAGCTGCCATCTACAAGAAACCTACCCCGATAACGATCGTAAACGTTGACTACAAATCACGTGAGACCGCCAAAATCACCGAAGCCTATTTCCAGGTGCCTTCAACAACTGACTATAACGGTGTATACCGCGGAAAGTACATTGACTTCGAAGCCAAGGAAACCCATTCCAGAACTTCCATGCCGCTTTCAATGATACATCCTCATCAGTTGACACATCTGGCAAAAGTGTTAAAATACGGCGGTATCGCTTTCCTGATCGTCAGGTTTGCCGTATACGATGAAACTTACTACGTTCCGGCTGAAATATTCCTTGAAAAGATTAAGGGACAGACAGCCAGATCAGTCAAATATGAATGGTTTAAAGAAAACTGTATACTTATTCCCTACAACTTCGTTACAAAGGTCAATTACCTGAATGTTGTAGACACTATTATTGATGGAGGTGACTTTTAGTGGATCAAAAGAATTCCAAAAAAGCTACAAAACCTAAGAAAACTAAATATGAAAGAAAGAAAGCCAGAAGAAGAATCATAAACGGCATCATGGGATTCATTGTCTTCTGCGCTATTTTAGGTATAGCATCAGGTGTCAGCAGCGTATGGCTGATCCTGAACAAATCAGATGTCAAACTGAACCCCGATGAACTCAAGAGCCAGGACGCTTCACTTATCTATGATGCTCAGGGCAATGAAATAGCCATGCTTGGCATGGAAGACAGAATCAATATTTCCTATGCTGACATGCCTCAGTGCCTTATCGACGCTTTCGTAGCTGTAGAAGACTCCCGTTTCTTTGAACATCCGGGATTTGACCTTCCGCGTTTTACCAAGGCTATCCTGGAGAACCTGAGTTCATTCAGCTTCGGTCAGGGCGGTTCTACCTTTACAATGCAGATAATAAAGAACACCTACTTTATGCAGGGCGACACCAATGCTGACCGTTCCGGCGGTCAGGGTATTGCCAGAAAAGTACAGGAAATCTATTATTCACTGCGTTTGAATAAACTGGTACCAAAGGAAAAGATCCTTGAATTATACATCAACAAGGTTAACTACGGTTCTACAGCCCGTGGTGTCCAGGTAGCTTCCGACTATTACTTCGGTAAGGACGCAAAGGACCTCAACCTGGTTGAAGCCGCCATGCTGGCAGGTGTAATCAACGCTCCAAACCTTTACAACCCATACTACAACCCTCTGGAATGCCAGGAACGTACTTCTGATGTTCTTTATCAGATGTACAACCATGGCTATATTACAGAGTTGGAGTACAAGACAGCATTGAAAGTCAATGTTACTGACCTGCTGGTCGGCGAAAAGAGCGCAGGATTCGTAGACGGCAAGACCATTCCTAACCAGGCTTATATTGATGCCGTTGTTCAGGAACTGGAAGACGTCTATGACATTAACCCATATGATACAGCCGTTAAGGTATATACAGGCATGAATCAGTCTATCCAGACTCATTGCGATAATGTATCAGACGGCAAAGTTGAAGCCTTCAGAGATGCCTATATCAACTATTCTGCAGCTGTTATTGAAAACGGAACCGGACTGATCATCGGATTATGCGGCGGACGCGGATATGACAGAGCACGTATGTTCAACCAGGCTACTGACTCAAGATGGCAGCCAGCCTCTTCAGCCAAGGCTCTGATGACCTACCCTACAGCTTTTGAATATGCCGGATACGGTACATCAACATATATTCATGACCATTCAATCAACTGGGGCGGCACACCTATCCAGATCAGAAATGATGACGGAATCTATCATGGCTGGGTATCAGTACAGTATGCATTTGCTGAATCGCTGAATACCTGTGCCGTTCAGACCTACCGTAAGGTTGCCAATACGATCGGAGAATCAAAACTCGCTGATTATCTGAATACTCTGGGATTTGACCCTGAGGTTGCAAATAATGTTAACGAACAGTATGCTCTGGGTTCACAGAACTTCACAGTATCCCCTGTTCAGTCAGCCGGGGCCATCTCCATGATCTTATCCAAAGGTGTTTATCACAAGCCTCATACCATTACAAAGATTGAATATATCAACAGCACTAAGGAACCGATCGTTGTTGACGTTCCTGGTGTACAGGTAATCTCTCCTGGTGCTGCCTGGGAAACATGCTACCTGATGTCTCTGACAGTTAACCCTAAGCTGGCTACAGACCCGGGTCTGACATGGTACAGAAACGAAGGCCTGAGAAAATATTATCCAACATTCGGTAAATCAGGAACAGCTTCACTGCCTGATCCATATTACAGAACAGACCGGTTTAAGAACTGCTGGCTGATCGGCGGAACTGCAGACTATGCCATCGCAACCGTCTGGGGTTATGACCATTCCAAGATTTCACCGCGGGAAGGTTATATTCCGGCCTGGTACAGATCTTCAAACTATGACGTCAGAATGTTCAACAGCTTCCTGGTAGCTCTGGAAAACACATTCGGAGCACCAAAGAAATCCATGGACAGACCAAGTGATCTTGTCTCACTGACACATGTTCGCGGTCTGATGCCATTCACAGCTGTACCTTCATATGCAAGCGGCAGCGCTAACAGTACCTGGGTATTATCCAAGTTTGCCAATCTGGCCAAGTATCCTGAACCTAAGATCGGTTCAATCGAAAGGATCACAGCCAAATACGATAAGGAAACCAATACGATAACACTGACTGTTCCTGAATATCCGGACAAATATCTGGTTGAAGGAAAGCCAAAGGAAACCAACGGTTTCAATTATACAGCAGTAGACGGACCGGTAAGATATCACTTCGAGCTTCTTGATCCGTCAGGCACTGTTGTAATGACCCAGGATTCGGCTACAAATACAATTACATTCTCACCTACTCAGACAGAAAAACAGCAGACGTTTACAGCTACATGTATGTACAAGTACATGGTTGCTCCTGTCAACTCAAATACTGTTTCAACAACAGTCAGAGTAGCTGCGCATATACCTGTGCCGGATATCCCGGATATTCCTGATATTCCGGACCCGGAGAATCCATAAAAACAAAAGATTGATCATCATTGTTGATCAATCTTTTTTGTTATATCTTTTTTCAATGTTTTCTATTAGGTGGCTTACCGAAGCACAGGACATTACCAGAAGTACTTCACCTTCTCTGACATTCAGGACACTGACGTCATTTTCATCAATGATCTCAGCCCCCTCAATTCCTTCGGTAATCATACGGGAACTTACTCCCGGATAATCTTCCTGCCTTTCGCGGTTTGAATCAATTTCCGTCAGATAGACTTTATCGGCTTTTTCGAGGCAGTCTATGAAGCCCTGCGTGAAGTCTTCCGTACGCGAGTATGTGTTCGGCTTAAAGATGGCTGTAATATTTCTGCCCGGATATTTCTGCTTTACAGAACCTATCGTAGCGGCTATTTCCGTAGGATGATGAGCATAGTCATCTATCAGTATGACGCCGTTATCCAGAACGGTTTCTTCCATTCTCCTGCGGGCGTTTTTAAAGCCTTTTAGGGCCTTTTTCATATCCCGAGGTGAAATACCAAGCCTGTAACATAAAGCCACTGCAGCGCTTGCATTCAGCACCATATGCTGCCCGAACAGCGGTACTTCAAAATCCTCATTCATGTCTTCAAAACAGACATTGAAACGTGAATAGTCTGAACCAAGATCCAGGATCCTGACCTTAATGTCATTATCTTCATTAAAACCGTAATACAGTACTTCACGGTCTGTTTTTACTTTCCTGACATTCTCATTGTCACCGCAGGCTACTATGAATTCAGCGGTATGGGAAGCCAGAATACCGAATGTATCTATGATGTCCTGCAGAGAGTCATAACATTCCATATGTTCTTCTTCAATATTCGTAATGACTGTATATGTCGGCCAGTATGTGACAAAGTGTTTGTTGAACTCATCACTTTCAATAACGAAATACTCATTATCCATACTGACATGACCGTCACCGGCACCTACGAAATAGTTGGTGCCAATTGTACTCTCCAGAATATGTCTGATTATGGAAGAGGTAGTGGTCTTGCCATGTGTTCCCGATACTGATATCGTTTTGAAAAGTCTGGTGACATCCCCAACGATCTCGTTGTATTTCCTGATCTGCAGTCCGTTTTCACGGCATCTTACCAACTCTGGGTGAGTCAGAGGCAAAGCCACTGAATAAGTTACGATCATATCCTTATCCAGCCGATGATCCTGATCATAGTAAACAGTGATATTTCTGTCTTCCAGGCCTTTCTGAGTAAACTTCCAGTCCTTGACATCATCATAACCGCATACTTCATTACCCAGGTCTGAAAGGATCTGAGCCAGAGTGCTCATTCCCGTTCCCTTTATTCCCAAACAGTAATACTTCATAACTACCCTTTCATTTTCATCTCACGGCAGCACTGCCTGAACGGACAGTGTTCACACTGCGGTTTGCGGGCACTGCACATGTATCTCCCAAAGAATATCAGCAGATGGTGCAGCTTGCTCCATCTCTCACGCGGAAACTGCTTCATGAGCTTTCTTTCCACTTCATTTACATCGTCATCCGCAGCTGCCAGATAAAGTCTCACCGAAACTCTGTGAACATGTGTATCGACAGCAATAGCGGGATGCTTAAATCCCTCTGACAGGATCACATTGGCACTCTTGCGGCCAATGCCTCTTAACTGTACCAGCTTTTCCATATCATCAGGAACAACACCGTCATATTCTTCAACCAGCTGTCTGCTCATGGCAATGAGGTTAGCGGCCTTATTCTTATACAGTCCAATGCTTCTGATCAGATCTTCAACATCTTTCTGGTAGGCTTGGGCCATGGCAAAAGCATCAGGATATCTTTCAAACAAAGCCGGTGTGACCTTGTTGACGGAAACATCCGTAGTCTGAGCTGACAGCATGACTGCTACGGCAAGCTGATATACCGTCTGGTAATTCAGCTCACAGTGAGCATCCGGAAACATCTTTTCCAGTTCGCTGTATATGTATTCGCAGTCAGGCTTAACTCTTGCCATTTTTGCTCCAGTTATCCAGAATGCGGTCTATATAATTCATGTTGAGTTTTTCCTGAATCACAGCTTCCCTTAAAGCTTTTATGACGATCTTGTCATCATACTTGCTTTTCCACTGTGATACAGCCATTGTTTCCTTCTGTGACAGAGGTCTTCCGAATTCTCTTTCAAATGTTTCGAACAGATCTCTTGACACATCCAGTTTAGGTTTGTCTTCAAATACGCCTGAAATATCAAAATATACCTTGCGGTTTTTGGTAGAGATAAGGACATAGTCCTTGCGGCACAGATCATCAATTGCACTGTCGATTTCCTCGATTGCAGCATGAGTCTGGCTGGAAAGCAGTTCCATTGTCACTACCTGACGGCCTTCATTGTAATAGTCAATTAATATGAGGATCAGGGCCTGCAGAGGGCTGACCTCAAGTCTGTTGATATTTTCCAGAATCCAGTCTCTTCTGGAAAAGTAGCGTTCCTGATACCATTTTTTCATTTGTGTTTCTCCCGGTCTTCAGTAAGTTCATGTATAGTTGTTTCGTAGCTTTTTCTTTCGTTGTAATAATCGATCTCGTGATAGTCCTTTACCAGCAATCTTACAATATAGCGGGCAAAGTGCGGATTCTTTACCAGTACCGGCCCGTTCAGTGAGATACCGAACAGATTCTTGCGATGAATGCTGTCTGTCTTATCAGGAATGTTGCCAATGACCTTTTCTATCTTCATGAAAGGTTCATCAAGTCCATCAACACGACTGCAGCGGTTTATGAAACCGACAAAAATCTCTTCAAACATGTCTGTACGTCCCAGAACATCACCCGTATAACGCTTTTTAGACTGTTCTGTGACGGTAAAATCAAACAGGCCTATTCCATCAAGTTTCTGATTTTCTGCTGTTACGATGCTCTTTCCCAGCATCTGCCAGCTGATTCCGGTAAACAGAATAACTGTTCCCTTTTCATAACACTCTTTTAATTCATTTTTATGCTTTAAAAGATCCTTCAGCGCTTCGTTGCGGTTTTTCTCAGTTCCGCAGCCGCAGTATATGAAGTCATAATCTCTGAGATCAAAAACATCATTCAGGCTGCGACGGTCAGTTTTAACTTCACAGCCC
The DNA here is from genome assembly GCA_017405675.1 of Erysipelotrichaceae bacterium. Next base: position 44,105 of record JAFRAB010000033.1, on the reverse strand, counting down.
TGGTCCTTAAGATATTTCTCCAGAACACGGATGTTGCCGTTATCACCGTAGAGGTTCATCAGATCATGATATAAAAACAGTATGCGGATCATAACTTCACCCCTTTTATTTCACTTAATGACAGTACTTTTCCTGAATCGGCAAAACAGGTAATGACATAGAACGGACGTTCTTTATCCTGCTTTAGCCAGTCAGCCCCGTCCGGAATGCTTTCAAATACCTTTATCCTGTCGGCAGGTATGCCTGTATATTCAAATCTGGCGGCAAGGTCATAGCAGTAACGGCCTGCCAGTACCACACTGTGAACATTCTCATTGTTCAGTTTTTCAAAGTCGATATCCCACAGCCAGCTTGTCTCGGAAGTGAAATACTTGCGGCTGATGGCATCAACAATGATCATGACATCAGGTTTTTCCTTATCAGCTATGGCAACATCGATGGAACGGTCATAGGAAATGGAATTCTCATGCTTACTGGCCAGTAAAGTGCCTTCACGGCCGCCGAAAACCAGTTTCTGAACACGCCCGGAAGTCATGTTGTAGTTATTCAAAGTCTTAACAGCACTCTCAGGAGATACCTTTGCGATCTGTCCAGCCGTAAAGGCTGCCAGGGTGTTATAGCAGTGATAAATACCCTTAAAAGCCAGGGAGATGCGGTATTTTCCGTTAATGACAATATAGCCTTCATCAAAGTTGGCTTCCGTCAGGGTATAATCTGTCTTTTCCTTTTTGAATCCGCAGTTATCGCAGTGATAGCTGCCGATGTGATTGTAATGATAATAGTCATATTTCATCGGATGCTTGCAAATCGGGCAGTAATGTCCGTCGTTATAGATGCTGTCATTGGAGTAAGTATCACTGTCAAGATGATCAGCGCCGAAATAGATCACATTTTCCTTGCCGTATCCTAATGAAGAAACCAGCGGATCATCCCGGTTAAGAACCAGAGTCATTTTGTCTGAAAGGCTTCTGGAAATGACATTGGCGATCCATTCAGGATGGCCGTTGCGGGTGAGCTGGTCACGGTATAAATTCGTTATGAAGAAATAATCAGGCTGAAAATACCTGAATGTATACTGGGCATACTGTTCATCAGATTCCAGTAACAGTACATCAGTCTTTACCTTGCCTGAAAGCGAACAGTTGGCCAGAACACAGGTAGCTACGCCTTCAGTCTGATTGGAGCCTTCGGAGTTACATGCCACTGTCAGACCGCCATCCAGCAGAACCTTATTGATCATTTCCACTGTGGAAGTCTTGCCATTGGAACCTGTGACGGCAATTACCAGATCAGGCATTTCGATATCGCCAAGAATATTCGGGAATATCTTTAAGGTTATTTTTCCCGGAATCGAACTTCCGCGGCCAATAAGCTTAGCCCGGAATCGCAGACATTTGCATAGCAAGACAGCCAAAAATACTCTAATTTTCTTCATCGTTCTTCTCTTTTCTAAAACGCTTTGTTATGGAACTGATCATTTCTTCGTCAAACACCAGTTTCAGGGCTCCTATTTTATAGCATAAGGCAAAATAGACACCTGCACCGACAAGAGCATAAACAAATAACAGAAGAAGAACTCTAAATCTGCCAAGTGTCAATGGAACAGGGATCACAAATTTCATTATGAGAACTACCACTGCCATAACTCCTAACGGCATGGCGATCTGTTTGAAAATTGTGAATGCTCTGCGATAGTCAAAATTCACTACAGCATATAAAGTTCTGATCTGCAGTAAAAGCAGTAATAATTCAGCAATTATATTGGAGACATTGGCACCCAGATATGCCGGTAAACCCAGATTATGAAGCAGGTATATCAGCGGGATGTCCATGGTTATATTCAGAAGTATGGATAAAATAGTATAGAAACATACATGCTTGCCATGATTCATGCTCTGTAAGGCGGTTGAGAAAACTGCCGTAGTACAACTGATGACATTAAAGGCGATGGCAATACGTAAGATCGGCGGACCGTAATCACTTAATCCGAAGAATACATAGTAAACCTGCGGTGCCAGCAGAATGATGCCCAGAGCCATTGGTACAGCAATGACCAGTACAATTGAAACGACCTGTTTCAGTTTATCATTAACACCCTTATAGTCCTGTCTGGCATAGTTGCCGGCAATATGAGGTGCTATGGAGCTGGTCATGGCAAGTGACAGTGAAATGACGATCGTTCCGATCTTCGGAATAAGTCCGATTGCGTTATTCAGAATAACCTTGATCTCATCACTTCCATAGTTAAGGTTGGTCAGGGCAACCATGATCAGTTTCTTATTGACGATGTTGTAGATACTTACAGACATTGAGACGATGGAAATGATCACGCAGTAAACGACGATTTTTCTTATTATCGTTCTGGTTCGCTCAACTCTTTCCCCTTCACCTTCCTTGATGAAAAGCTCTTCATTATATGAAGATTTCTTCGTCAGATAATAATACGTTATCAGACCGGAAATCGTTACACCCCACAGTGATACAAGAACGCCGCCATAGACACTGTAACCCAGAACCTTTATGGTAACAAAAGCTCCTGTCAGTATAACCGTGATACGTGTCATCTGTTCAATCAGCTGGCTGCGTGAAGATATGACAAACAGCTGATGTCCCTGCAGATAGCCGCGCTTTAAAGCCATCATTGGAATTATCAGCAATGAGAAAGATACGACTCTGATTGCATCAGTAATTCGTTCGCCGGTCCGGGAATCCGTAATATCCGGCAGATAGAAATATCCGATATCTCTGGCAAAGAACTGCAGTATCAGGAAGGAACACACTGAAAATCCCAGAATGATGTATCTGCCTATCTTGAAGGCCTTTTCCTTCGAGGCATACATTCCGAGGCTGTTGTATTCCGAAACGATCATGCTCATGGCTACAGGAATACCTGAAGTTGAAAGATCAAGGAACAGAGAGAAAATGGCATAGGCACTGTCATATACGTAAAAGCCTTCATGACCGATCATTGCTAAAAAAGGCGTATAATACAGCGCCCCGATGATTCCGTTTATCATGAATGCTATATACATTAAATATGTGCTTTCTGCAAAACTGCTTTTTCTGACTTTATGATTCATAACGTAAGTTAGCCTTATCTCTGTATCTTTATAAGTATAGCACATGGATATGTAAAAAAAAAGAAAACCAAAAGTTACCATTTCCCATGAAAAATAGAAAATTTTTTCATATTTTTATGAAAAATCGTGTAAAATATTAATGATTTATTATTTGAGGTAGTTTATGCTGGATAAATGGACAGTTACCATCCCTGAACTTACCGGGGATGAAGAAAGATTTGCTTACGTCTACGTACCTGATAACTATGAAGAAGGAACACTGTTCCCTGTTCTGTATATGTTTGACGGACAGAATCTGTTTTACGACGAGGAAGCTTCTTTCGGTAAAAGCTGGGGCATGCTTGATTTCTTTGAAACCAATGACATACCGGTGATCATAGCTGCCGTTGAATGTAATCATCACAGTGAAAAGGATCCCTGCGGAGGACGTCTCTCCGAGTATTCCCCTTTTGATTTCGTAGACAGACACTGGAAAGAAATAAAGGGACGCGGAAAGATCACCATGGACTGGTTTGTGAATGAATTCAAGCCTTATGTTGATGACAACTATCCAACCCTGCCGCAGCGTGAATATACCTTCATTGCCGGCAGTTCCATGGGCGGCCTGATGACGCTGTATGCTGTATGCTGCTACAATGATACCTTTTCAAGAGGCGCAGCCCTTTCACCTTCCATCGGTTTTTCGCCGAAAGATGTCAGGGAAATGATAAAAAACGCAGAAATCGCTGACGATACCGTTCTGTACATGGACTATGGGCAGGATGAGTTCCACAGTCATTACATCAGAAAGATCTTCAGTGATGTTACGGAACTGCTATTATATAAAAACGTTCTGCTGGAAACCAGAATCGTTCCGCATGGCATTCACAGTGAATCATCCTGGGAAAAGCAGATTCCGTTTTTCCTCAACACTATTCTGTATTAAGGGGGTTTTATGGAAACACATTATTTTGACTATTACAGTTATAATCTTAACCGCAATATGCCGATCAAGGTATATGGTCATCATGGCAGACCGATTCTGTTTATTCCCTGCCAGGACGGACGTTTCTTTGATTTTGAAAACTTCCATATGACGGACATCTTCAGCCCATGGATTGATAACGGGGAATGCATTGTCTTCGCCATTGACACCATTGACATAGAAACCTGGAGCGATAAGACCGGCAATCCTTTCTACCGCATCCGTCATCATGAGGAATGGATCAACTATATTACCAGAGAAGTCGTGCCTTTCATCAGAGACTATGTCAACGAAAAAAACGGCTGGGACGGCTATCCTGGAATCATGACTTTCGGATGTTCAATGGGAGCCACTCACGCTCTTAACCTGTACCTGAGATTCCCGGATCTGTTTGACAGATGCCTGGCCTTAAGCGGCATATATAACGCTTCTTATTTCCTGGGCGACTACATGGATGAAGTCGTCTACGAAAATTCAGTTACTGACTACATGGCCAACATGCAGCCTGACCACCCTTTCATTGAACGCTATAACCGCAATAAAGCTGTTGTCTGTGTTGGTCAGGGAGCCTGGGAAGAACCATGGAGCACACACTTTGTAGATCAGCGTTTCAAAGCGCTGGGAATAAACATCTGGGTAGATTACTGGGGTTATGATGTTAACCACGACTGGCCGTGGTGGTATAAGCAGGTCCCGTATTTCCTGCCATATTTACTAGAAGATTAGGAGGCACATAACATGAAGAATTTTATATTTATCTCGCCTAACTTTCCAGAGAACTACTGGAGTTTCTGCTATCACCTTAAAAACAACGGACTGAATGTTCTGGGCATCGGTGACTGCCCTTATGACAATCTTACAAATGAACTGAAAGGCTCAATGAATGAGTATTACAAGGTTTCCTCTCTGGAAAACTATGATGAGGTATACCGCGCTGTAGCTTATTTCATTCATAAATACGGACGCATCGACTGGCTGGAATCAAACAATGAATACTGGCTGGAAAGAGATGCTCAGCTGCGTACGGATTTCAACATTACTTCAGGATTCCAGATCGAGGACATGCCTGCCGTCAAGTTCAAATCAAAAATGAAGGAAAATTACAAAAAAGCCGGTGTTCCGGTTGCCAGATATCATCTGGTCGATAACTTTGACAACTGCAGAGCATTTATTGATGAAGTAGGATATCCTGTCATTGTCAAGCCTGACAACGGTGTCGGTGCCAGCCATACATATAAGCTGAAGAGCGATGAAGATCTGAAGAATTTCCTGGACACCAAGGATGACCAGTTATATATCATGGAAGAATTTATTACCGGACAGGTTGTTACCTTTGACTCCATCTGTGATTCCAATGGCGATCCGATATTTGAAACCGGTAATATCACGCCTAACAGCCTGATGGATATCGTTAATAACGGAGATAACTGTGTCTTCTACATCAGAAACAAGGTTCCTGAAAAGCTGCGGAAAATCGGCCGTAAGACGCTGAAGGCTTTTGGCGTCAAAAACCGTTTCACTCATCTTGAATTCTTCTACCTGACCAAAGATCAGTATCTCGGCAAAAAAGGAGATATCGTTGCCCTGGAAGTAAACATGAGGCCTAGCGGCGGCATTTCACCTACCATGATGAATTTCGCCAACGGAACAGACGTATATGAAATTTATGCTGACATGATAGCCTTTGACAAGACTGACAGATTTAAGGAAAACTCTCAGTTCTGTGTCTTCGCCGGCAGAAGAAACAACAAGAACTATGTTCTGAGTCATGATCAGATTTACGAAAAATACGGTTCTCACATCAGGATGGAAGGTCCGGTTGCGGAAGCCTTATCCGGCACAATGGGAGACTATATGTATCTGGCCACCTTTGATACTGAAAAGGAAACAAATCAGTTCGTCAAGGAAGTATTTGAAAACTATTAAGATATGGTCTGCACCATATCTTTTTTTCTGTTCAGGTCCTGGAAAATCTGCTAATATAGTCTTTGAGGTAAATTATGATCAAAAGAGCTGTTTTCTACACATTTGTATTATTGCTGGTATCATTCGGTGTCTACCGTGTTTACCAGGAATATGCACCTGATGTTATTGAGTATATTCCTGAAACGATAGACTATCAGATCTCACCGCTTTACAATCAGAACACCATTGATGACTTCATTATTAATTCCAAAGAAGAATGCTTTGTCATGTTCTATAAGAGCTACGGAACAAACTCCATTTATGTTTTCAATAAGATAATGGCCAGGATCCTGGAAGAAAGACAGATTGAAGCCATAGACAAGCTTGTTTTCTGCAATATGGACACCCTGGAAAGCACTGAAACCGAAACAAAAAACCATTGGGGTTTCTACCAGACACCTGCCTTCGTCCGCATTAAGCCGGAAGACAACGTGCTCCAGATCGTATCTGCTCTGGAATGGAGTAACACCAACAGTCTCTCTTATGATGAAGTAGTCAGCTGGCTGACAGCCAACGATCTGCTTCCTGATTAGATATTAGCTAAGAATTTTACCGTAAAGGCCGCGGCTCGTTCGCTGGCCTTTTTTACGTATGTCAGAAAATCGATATCATTATCCTTCTTGATAACGATATCGCTTAATGAACGCATGATGACAAAAGGTACATCATACATTGAACATACATGTCCTATGGAAGCGCTCTCCATGTCACAGGCTATGGCTTCCGGGAAATGTTCCTGAATGAATTCAACCTGGCTGTCCTGGGAGATGAATGCATCACCTGAGACGATGCTGCCGACAAAGACCTTGTGATCGTCAATGCTGTCAGCTGTCTTACGCGCTGTTTCAACCAGCTTTTCATCTGAGTTGAAAACGTACTCAGCATTAACAAAGTTGCTTGGCAGATTGTTGATGGTTTCAGAGACCCAGTCATGATAGGTCATGCGGTCAACGATTACCATGTCCAGGACATTTTCAAAGTCCTTGATGCCGCCGGCTGTCCCTATGTTCAGGATCATGTCACAGTGGAATTTTTCTATCAATCTGGTACATGTAATGGCACTGGCAACCTTGCCAACTCCGCCTTCAACCATTGTTACTTCCTTACCGCTGATAGTTCCGCTGTAATACTTCTGTGAAAAATAGGTTTCTTCCTTTTCGTTTTCCAGCAGCTCTCTTATGGCTTCCAGTTCACAGTTCATGGCAGTGATCAGTCCAATCATATAACTCCCTCTTTTCTAAGGTATTCCTGCTGCTGTTGCATTACAGTGCGATACCCTTCTTCAATGTTCTGCTGACACAGGGCTATTTCCCGGCTGCTGTCATATTCTCTGCCGGGATCCAGTTTGTCAGCACAGTACAGCATCATGCTGTAAGGATCTTTATCATCACCAAGGCAGTGATGTTTTACAGCCCTGATGATTTTTTTATCTCTGCACTTAAGGTCTCTTTCAAGCATTACGGCACCAACGTACTGATGCCAGACATGATAGTTATAGTGCTCATGCTGAGGATAGTAAATATCCATTACGGGTTTCAGTTCCTCTTCCTTCATCTCCTTGGCGATGTCATGCAGAATACCGGAAACATAAGCCTTTTCCGGATCAAGGTGATTTCCAATCGCAAAGGCACTGCAGAGCCGTGCCACTCGTCTTACATGCTCCCATCTTTTCTCTTTTAATACAGACTTAGAGATGCTCTCAAGATATAATCCGTGTGCTGTCATATATCTTTTCTGTCTGCCGGTAAGCAGCTTCAGATCTGAAAACTTCAGTTCTTTCACTTCAAGAGTCGGATCTGTAATATCGATAAACTCATATCGTCTGTCCTTAAGTGAGATCTGGGTATAGATCCTGAATTTCCGGCGGCTGGCAATCATCTTCAGCATGGCAATACGTTCTCTGAGGTTTACTCCCTCACTGACTACGAACCATACCTCATGAAGCTTTTTACTTTTGATCTGAGCAGCCGCATATTCAACTGTTTTTACGGTAGCAGGATCAAAATCACCGTAAAACAGACCTACTCTTTTCATCTTGGCAAATCAATTACAGGCTTTTTCGGATTGCGACGGTATAAAACTATCTTTCTTCCCAGCTGTGAGACGATCTCACTTCTGGTATTGCTGGCAATGTCCAGAGCCATTTCCATGACTGGCCGTTCACAGGTATTGAGAACCGTGATCTTTACCATTTCATGGGCAGTCAGTATTTCATCAACTGAGCTGATCACATTTTCATTCAGACCGTTTTTTCCAATCTGAACCAGAGGCTTAAGGGTATTGCTCAGCCCCTTCAAATACTGTTTCTGTGCTTTATTAAGCATCTAGATCAACCCCTTTCTTTCATAAATGCCGATCTTTTTCCCGGTATATACATCAATACTGCTGTATTCTCCGGTTATGCAAAGCCATCCCAGACCGGCAATACAGATATCTTTCTTTTCACTGCTGAAGTCTATTGTTGTTTTTTTCATGCTTTCAAAACGTCCTACACCCTTCAGCACCGGTGTAAGTTCCTTTTTATAATGCTTCTGCCACAGACGGTCACCGTTTTCCTGTTTTCCTCTGTGAATATCAAGCAAATTTGAACAGTACAGCACAGCTGTTACATTCTGACAGTCATGAAGGTCAATTCTGACAAGCCCGCCAATGGAAAGGCACTGTGAACCTGTAAGCTGATAAATGACCGGATTTATACGGCTGTCCGGTACAACTTTCTTAAGGGCACCGGAAGCCAGATATGACTGTACGCTTTCCTTGGCTACCAAACCAACTGTATCATACAGAACCGCAAACTCAGCATCAATCTTGTTAACAGAGAGTGTTGTGCTTGGGTTGCGGTTAACAGTCAGCAGCTGCTGTCCCAGCAGTTCATTTATGACGGTGCTCTTGCCGACATTGGCAATTCCCGTAAAGATAATGTCTTTCTGCTGACTTTCAAGCAGACTGATGAATTCCTCTCTGAAAGTTCTGCTTTTTCCCCTGACCAGAATATCCAGCGGGTGCAGGTTCAGACTTTCAAGACGGTCTCTGACATAGTTGCCTATTTTCACTGCGGTAACTGTTTTCGGCAGCAGATCGCATTTATTGACCAGAACCATGAAATCCCTGTTTCTGAAGAAATCAATAAACAGTGAATTAAGTGATGTTTCCAAATCGATAACATCCACGATCCATACAAATATACCCTCAAGTGATTCGAGAGCGCTAAGATCCTGGTTAGCCGTTATATCGCTGTAATTCTCATGCTTGTCATAGTGCGACAGTCTGAAACAGCGCTGGCAGTAATCCATAGATAAGTCAGGCACGTATCCAAGTGCCTGACTGTCGTTATTCTGTAATATGGCTCCGCAGCCAATACATCTTTTTTCTGTCATCTTAAGCAAAGAATCTGTTATACAGGTAATAAAGCAGAATCAATACGATAGCTATTACCAGAATGGTAATGATTCCGTTCAGGAAGTTTGCCCACTTCTCAGCTCTTTCGGCCTTGACGTCAAAGCCTTCAAAACCCTTTTTCTGAGATTCATCCCGTTCTCTGACAGTCTTGATTTCCTCAGTTACTCTGAACTGCGGCTTTCCGGACTCATCAATATATGACAGTGTGCTCTGAGTAATGTAGTTTTCCTGTGTTCTTGATAATGTTGTTGTTTTTTCATCCTCTTCTTCCAGAGGCTTGAGAATCATTTCTTCCTGCGGCAGAGGCTGCATCTCAGTAACAGGTGCCTCAGTTACATCCTCTTCCACTACTACTTCATCAGCCGGTATCTCTTCTTCTTCAACAACAGCCTCTCTAGGTCCCAATGGCAGGATTATGTCATTCTTTATCGCATTGGCATTTGTAACTTCAATGTCTCTGTTTTCTCTGATCTTCTTGAGATAGTCATTCAGACTGGCTGTAGAAATGATCTGTGTTGTATCATCAACAAATATCTTTTTAACCTTTTCAGGTTCTTCAGGTTTTTCATCAGCCACATCTGCATCATCACTTTCAGTCTGCGGTAACTGTTCCTGCGGTTCTTCTGTTTCAGTATTTTCTACAGGTTCTTCAGCTTCAGCAGACACAGTTTCCATAGTCTCTTCTTCAGGAGTAATGACCGGCATGGTCTTGGTGGCTGCCATGAAATCAATAACTTCTTCCTCGTTCTGATTTTCAGGGATCTCATCAAAAACAGGTTCCTCAAGAACGATTTCCTGAGTATCTTCCGGAATTTCAGGTTCCGGGATCATTTCCATTTCCGGTTCTGCTTCCTCTGCCGGGATCTCTTCAGCAGGAACTGCCTCTTCAACAGTTTCCGCAACAAATTCTTCCTCGTTAACTGTTTCAGGCTCATTTACCTCAATTTCAGCTTCATCCGGCTGTTCATATTCCTCAGTCACTGCTTCTTCTTCGAGAGGCTCATACTCAGGCATTGCCGGCAGATCAGGCTGCTGAGGTATCTCGTCAACCATCAGTCCGTTATCGGCACCAGGAGTTACGACACTGGCCGTTTCAATCTTCTTGCCTGTTTCATTAGGAAGAGTCTTTGCAGGTTTCTTTTTCTTTTTAACGATGACCAGGAGCAGTCCTGTCAGCAGTGACAGTATGCCGGCAGCTATGCCTCCATACAGCTGCAGATCAGGATTATCCAGCAGATTGATCTTGTAATACCAGGTAACAATACCGAAAGTACTGGCAGCTGCCAGCCGGTAAACGATCAGAAGTACTATTAATCTCTTGAAAAATTTCATCTTACACCTCCAAAGTTATTTCTTCATAACTCTTGTCCGACAGACCCTCAGGTATATCAATAATCTTCACTTCCTGAATGTTCAGTATATGATACCAGCTTCCTGTTGTTATCGGATTTGAGAATCTGGCATCCTTGCTCATAAGAGTGACATCCTTGAACAGATAGTTCAGAGCTCCTTCACTGTTGTTCAGATTCAGGCTGTCATTGAGAGAGCCCGTTATTACATATCTGACACTGTGCGGATTGGTCTTATTCTTCTTGGCAATAAGCATACCCTTGGTAGCTCTTCTTGTCTCTTCAATGTCATCTTTCTTAATGCGCTTGCCGCCGCTGCGTTCTGTCAGGTAAACAACTTCACTGACGGAATCATTGATAATGGCTGCGCATGTTACATAATCATCGCCGACAAGTTTCACGCTTCTGACACCCTTGGCCTTGGTAGCGACCTGAGGTATTTCATCAACTCTGTATCTTGAAGCGAAACCGTCTCTGGTAATGAATGTTATCTCATCATTTTCGTAAGCCAGCAGTACGGATACGACCTTGTCATCGTCAACCAGCTTCATGCCTGAAGAACTCTTGGAAGTTCTCTGCAGTTTCCAGCCCGGCAGCATCGTTCTCTTGACCATGCCGTTTCTGGAAACACTGACGATCCAGGCATAGGTATTGAAATCCTTGACCAGGCAGGCTCCGACAAACTTTTCGGCATTGTTGACCTTGACGTATTTTGAAATATGATCGCCGATATCCTTCCATTTATACTCAGAAAGTGTATACAGCGGCAGTGATACATATTCTCCGGTCTCAGTAAATGCCAGCAAGGTATCAAGCGTATCGGCTTCACAGTATCCGATCAGTTCGTCCTCATCCTTCAGACCGGTAAATGAGTCGTTGGATGAATATGAACGCATCGATACTCTTTTGATGTAGCCGTCTCTTGATAAGGTTATGACTATATGCTCATTGCCGATCATGGCAGTCTTGTCAATCTGAATCTCACTGACTTCATCTTCTATGACAGTCCTTCTGTCATTGCCATATTTGTCAGCGATGGCTTTCATTTCCCGACAGAGAACCTTGTTCAGCTTGGTGTCATTTTCAATGATTTCCTTGAGTTCCTTCAGTTCGCCAACCAGACGGCCGAATTCATTCTTCAGTTCAAAGATATCCGTATTAGTCAGTCTGTAAAGTCTCAGATTGACAATGGCTTCAGCCTGAACATCAGAGAAGCCGAATCTGGCAATGAGTTTTTTCTTGGAATCAGCCTTATCCTTGGAAGCTCTGATTATGGCAATTACTTCATCAAGAACGCTGACTGCCTTGATCAGGCCTTCCAGAATATGGCATCTGTCAATTCTCTTATTGAATTCATAATGGGAACGGGCTCTGATGACATCCTTCATGAATGCCACATATGAATCCAGAGCCTGCAGCAGTCCCAGCTGCGTAGGTCTGCGGTCAACTATTGCGATCATGTTGTAGTTATAATTGACCTGCAGATCGGTATTCTTATACAGATAGTTCAGTATCAGTTCAGCATTAGCGTCTTTCTTGACATCAACGACTATTCTCAGACCGTTTCTGTCTGATTCATCTCTGACATCCGTGATGCCGTCAATATCCTTGTTAAATCTGATATCGTCTATCTTTTTAACCAGATTAATCTTGATGACCTCATAAGGTATCTCAGTGATGATTATCTGGTTATTGGTCTTATTCTGTTCAATGGTGACCTTTCCTCTGACAACGACCTTGCCCTTGCCGGAAATAAACGCTTCCTTGATGCCGTTGATTCCCTGAACAATGCCGCCGGTTGGGAAGTCGGGTCCCTTGATGAACTGCATGACCTCATCAAGAGTGCAGTTCGGATGGTTGATCCTGTAAACCGTACCGTCAACTACTTCACGCAGGTTGTGTGGAGGTATGTTGGTGGCATACCCGGCTGCAATGCCTGTTGCTCCGTTTACCAGCAGATTAGGGAATTTTGCCGGCAGTACTGTCGGTTCATTTTCCGTATCGTCGAAGTTAGGTGACCAGGTTACGGTATCCTTGTCAATATCTTCCAGCAGAGTGCTGCTCAGGCCGGCCAGTCTGGCTTCGGTATAACGCATGGCAGCCGGCGGGTCATCATCGATTGAACCGTTATTGCCGTGCATCTCAACCAGCGGATAATTCTGTTTCCATGACTGGGAAAGTCTGACCATAGCCTCATAAACGCTGCTGTCACCGTGAGGATGATAGTTACCGATAACGATACCTACTGTCTTGGCGCTCTTCCTGAACGCCTTATCAGCAGTATTTCCTTCACGGTACATGGCGTACAGAATTCTTCTCTGTACCGGTTTCAGACCGTCACGGGCGTCAGGCAAGGCTCTGTCCTGGATAATATACTTGGCATAATCGCCGTATCTCTCGGAAATAAGATCGTTGAGAGTAAGTCTCATGTATTCGTTTTCAACCTGTTTAGCCATGATCAGTTACCCTCCAGCTGGTATTTGTCTTCCAAAGTGAATGTTACGAAATCTTCGATCCATTCTCTTCTGATATCCGGTCTGTCCCCCATAAGAACACTGAACTTCTTGTCAGTTGCGAAGTTATCATCAATATTAACCTGTATCAGTGTTCTGGTTTCAGGATTCATTGTGGTATCCCAGAGCTGGTCAGCATTCATTTCACCCAGACCTTTATATCTCTGAATTTCCACTTTTCCGTATTTTTCTCTTAATTCTTCCAGTTCATCATCGTTATAGGCATAATGAACATCCTTACCCTTCTGAACCTTGTATAAAGGCGGTAAGGCAACATAAACCTTTCCCGCATCGATCAGCGGTTTCATGTAACGGTAGAAGAAAGTCAATAACAGTACCTGAATATGGGCACCGTCAGTATCAGCATCTGTCATGATGATGATCTTGTCGTAGTTGCTGCTTTCAACATCAAACTTGGCACCGAAATCAGCACCGATCGTATATATCAGTGTGCTTAACTCTTCATTTTTGAGAATTTCAGCTTCACTGGCTTTTTCCGTATTAAGGACCTTTCCTCTTAAAGGCAGGATAGCCTGATACTTGGAGTCTCTGCCCTGCTTGGCACTGCCGCCGGCTGAGTCACCCTCAACCAGGAACAGTTCATTTTTCTTGGCGTTACGTGACTGTGCAGGAGCAAGTTTTCCGGAGATCTGACGTTCCCGTTTCTGATTCTTGCCCTTGCCGTTGCGTACTTCCTCACGGGCTTTCTGGGCAGCCTTACGGGCCTGTAAAGCTCTGATCATCTTTCTGATCAGACCATCTGTCATTTCCTTGTTTTCCTGCAGGAAGAAGGAAAGCTTTTCTGAAATAACGCTTTCAACGATATTACGGGCTTCAGGTGTTCCCAATTTGCCCTTTGTCTGGCCTTCAAACTCCAGCAGGTCTTCGGAAATCGTCAGTGATACTACTGCCGTCAGGCCTTCACGGATATCTCCGCCTTCCAGGTTTTCATCCTTGTCCTTAAGCAGTCCCGTACGTCTGGCATAATCATTAAAACACTTTGTAAAAGCTGTCTTATAACCAATGACATGCGTACCGCCGTCTACAGTTCTGACATGGTTTACGAAAGAGTAGCTGTTTTCAGAAACACCGTCAGTGTACTGGAACGCAAAATCAACACCGATCTTTGAGGTTCCGCCATTGAATGTGACAATTGGAGAAAGCCCTTCTCTTCCTTCATGTAGATATTTGATGAAAGCTTCAAGGCCGTTTTCGTAACAGAATTCTTCCTTGACATTCTTTCTTTCGTCAACAATGACCATCTTCAGACCATTGGTCAGGAAAGCAGCTTCTCTGACTCTTTCCAGGATGGTCTCATAATTATATTCAACACGGCCGAAAATCTTCTTATCAGCCAGGAATCTGACTTTCGTCCCGGTCTTATTTGTCGGTCCGAGGTTTTCAAGCTTGCCGATGACACTGCCGCCGTTCTTAAAAGTCATGCGGTAAATGCCGCCCTTATAACAGGTGGTAACTTCCAGCCATTCACTCAGAGCATTGACAACTGAAGCACCGACACCGTGCAGTCCGCCTGCTGTTTTATAACCGCTGTCGCTGGAGAACTTGGCGCCGGCATGAAGCTCAGTAAAAATAACCTGTATAGTCGGAACACCGGAAGCGTGTCTGCCGACAGGCATACCTCTTCCTTCATCTTCCACACAGATGACGTTATTCTTCTCAATTGTGACTTTAATCACCTTGCCAAAACCGTTAAGTGCTTCGTCCATGGCATTGTCCATGATCTCCCATACCAGGTGATGCAATCCATGGTAGTCGGTAGACCCGATATACATGCCAGGTCTCTTTCTTACTGCGTCAAGGCCTTTTAAAATCTGAATGCTTTGCTCGTTATAATCTTTTCCAGGCATACAAAAAACCTCACCTTAATATTATACCAAATTTAGCTGGATATGGTATCATATTTATGGTGATGAAACATGTTATTAAAAGCTATTTTATTCGCATTGATCGGCTATATTGTGGGCTCAATTCCCTGGGCTCTGATAATCGGAAAAGTATTCTATAAAACCGACATCCGTGAGCACGGTTCAGGCAATCTTGGTGCCACAAACGCCGGTAGAGTTCTGGGCACAAAAGTATTCTATCTCGTGGCAGTTCTTGATGCCATGAAAGGCTTCATTGCCTACATGGTTTTAAAGAGCTTTGACCCTTCACTCGCCCTTCTGACCGCAGTATTTACGGTCATCGGACACTGCTATCCGCTGTTCTCCGGTTTCAAGGGCGGCAAAGGTGTGGCTACCAGCGCCGGTATCCTGCTGGCCATTTCGCTGACATCATTCAGATACTTTGCCTTCCAGGTAGGGATCCCTCTGTTCGTTTTTGCCTCTCTGGCTCTGTCTACGCAGTATATTTCACTGGGGTCAATGTGTGCATTCATCTCAGCTACGATCGTATGCTGGTGCATGAACCCTGACAAGAGGATCTGCATTCTGATCACATTCCTTACCGTGTTTATCATTTACAAGCATAAAGCCAACATACAGCGTCTGCTAAATCACACCGAAAACAAATTTTCACTCACAAAGAAAAAATAAACTCATCGCAGTCAGCGATGAGTTTTTTTCATAAGCATAACGATGATCCAGCTTAATACATAACCTGAGGAATCAATCAGGGAATCTGTCAGCATCCCGGCTCTTCCGTCCACAAACAGCTGCAGAAATTCATCTGTAAAGCCAGCCAGCAGAAACAACAGGAATACATACTTCTTATCCGCCATCAGAGGCTGATGGCTGTTTACCCACTGTACCAGAAAGCCCAGCACCAGGAATTCCGTAAAATGCGCCAGCTTTCTGATCACCAGATGAAGCAGATCAAAATCACTGATGACAATACTGAGTGACCTGAGTAACTGAGCTACTGCCTCAGCAATCTGTCTGCTCAAACTGCCAGACACTTCACCTGTCTGCAGTGAATTTCCAAATATGAACATAAGGTAAAGGATAACAAGACCCCAAAGATACTTTCTTTTAAGCATAATAAATATTCTAGCACAAAAAACCGGCAACATTCAGTTACCGGTGATTTTTAATATCCATTGAGATGGTTTTCTTTTATATATGTCGGATAGTCATAGAAGGAAATGTTCATGTCAACATTGCCCTTAACACCCGGAACCTTACCTTCTGAGGTAAACTGCCACATGGTGTATCTTGAGGTAAATACTGACGGATATGTTACGCCCCAGTGAGCCTGCCATATGTCATATTTACTCAGATTATCCGAACTGCATCTTGTAAGCAGAGATGCAAAACTGTAGATCATGCTCTTATATCCGGCCTCTTCAATTGTTGAGCAGTATGCATCAACTATGGCATTGAAGTTAGCGGATGACATGCTTCTATGTTCCTCTTCCTCAATGTCAAGAATAACAGGATATTCAAACTGTTTGCCTTCGATCCAGGCCAGCATTGATTCAGCTTCGACAACAGCCTGTTCAGCATCGAGAGCAGTTATGTAATGATATACACCTACATCCAGTCCAGCCTCTTTGGCATTGTAGTAGTTGTTTTCAAACATGTAGTCTTCATAATCATCACTGTATCCGGCTCTTAAGATTACAAATTCAATTCCCGATCTCTTCATCTGTACGAAGTTATCTTCTGAGATGTAGTTGTTCCATTCTGAAAGGTCCACTCCATATCCCGTAGCTTCATATACAGCCACATCGATCGTTCTGGCGGCATCATCATTGCCCACGGTAATATAGCAGTTTCCGGTGCTGATACCGGTAACGATACCGCTGCTGCTGACAGTGGCAATGCTGTCATCAGATGAATAATATGTCAGATCATTGCCATCAATGTTAAGATCAAAAGATTTGCCGATCATTAACGGGAAGGCACTGACCGGGACATTCATGCTGTCATCAAGCACTTTTACTCTTACTCTGGCAACAGCGTTATTGTCACGGGAGAAGATATTGATGAATGTTTCTCCCTTGCCTGTGGCCAGCAGAGATCCTGTCAGATTTGTCGTGACAACTGAATCATCTTCACTGAAGTAGTAAAGTGTCTTGTCATCAGCATCTTCAGGATAAACATCGGAAACAAACTTGTATCTGTTGTCTACCGTCATGACAAAACTGTCCATGCCAGGCTCTATTCTTTCAACCGCTTTATAGGCATCTATCAGATAAAGGCCGATCCGGCGGTCATTCAGCAGAACATTTATCCTGTATCTTCCCGGTTCAGCTATTCTCATCAGGCCATCTTCCAGAATAGTGACTTTTTCATCTTCGCACTGATAGGTAACATCTTCCAGATTGCTGCTGGTTATGCGATCAAAATGATCCTGTCCCATCAGATGGCAGAAGCTTTCAACCGGCACTCTTAAATAATAAGTGTCCGTTTTTTCATCAGTTCTGACTGTTATATTTCTGGAAACCGAGCCGCTTTCAGTACTGATCGTCAGCGTAACTGTTCCCTTGCGGTGAGCAACATAGTAGCCGTCTTCCTTGAGTTCCAGAACGTCATTGTTGTCACAGCTGATGACCACATCTTCCTTCATGAAATCAGGTATTCTGGACGGCACAAACATTCCGCTGTCTCCCAGTTCCAGAGTTGCCATGCTGTCAGGTATACCCAGATCAATGATTTTATGTATTATATGTCTGTCCTTAAGGTACTTATCAGCTTCACTGCCCTTGTAGGTATAATAAATGTTATTGAAGTCAAAGGCATCATCATCTATTTTTATGATATTCTGCGGCAGAACGATCACTGATCTGTCATATCTCACAATAGGATCGCAACCGAAGGCTTCTTTTCCTATTATCTGCAGGGATACCGGAAGCTGGAGATTCTGTAATGAAAGCCAGTTATAGAAACTTCTTCTGCCAACCTGTCTTAATCGGGAAGGCATTGTAACATGACTGACATTCAGCAGTCCTTCAAGCATGTAATCTCCTATTACGGAGATCCTGTCATCAAGAACCACTTCATAAATGTTACGACAGCTCTGATACCAAGGTGTGGCACTGGCAGTTGCATAGTCAAATGACTCACCGGTTCCATTGGTAATAATGAGTTTTTCCAGTGAAACCATTTTATCGAAACCGTAACTGCCGTCTGTGCTGTTTGGAAAACTGAGAACCGTTATGCTCTGACAGTTATAAAAGGCCCCCTGCTGTATTTTTCTTACCGAGGAAGGTATTTCCAGACGTGTTACATAAGAACAGTCTATGGCTTCAGAAGCTATTTCCCTGACCGGATAGCCTGATATCTCATCAGGAATATACAGGTGGTTCTGGTCTCCCGAATACCCTGTTATCACAGCTTTTCCGTCACTGACTTCATATGTGAAGTCACCGTCCTCTTCAGCCAAAACAGCCGAATTGGAAAATCCGGCAATCACAATCATCATGACTATCAATAACTTCAGAAATCTCATTTAGCTAATAAATCCTTATGACCATAATAACATATTTGCTGAAAACAAACTGCTGTTTCCTAGCAAAAACACAGCATACTGCTGTGTTACTGTGCCTGATTCATGCTTTTCATTACCCGTTTGATCTGAGCTTCAGATGGCTTGCGGCCCATCTGCATGAACATTGCTCTGATCATCTTTTCATTTACCGGCGGGTTTTCCTTCAGCTGTTTTTCTATCTGTTTGCGGGTGAAATACCATCCGCCAATGGCGCCAATCAGAACACCTAACAGTATGTATAATAATGAAGTAACTACTGGTGGCATATAATCCCCTCTCTTCTAAATAACTACATATATTCTACTGAATAAGAACTGTTTTTACAAGCACAAAACTTGATTAAGAAATCAATGCTTGAGCATAGAAAAAAGGGATTATTCTCAATCCCTTTTACCAAAAGTTTTTAAGATCGTTCCCCTGCTAGCCAGGTGGGTACCCTGTGAACAACTTCAGGATTCCTATTTAAAGGCTTTCAACACCATTGTTCAACAATCGGATTCCCTTTAATCTCGTGTCGGAAATGCATATACACTTCTGGCACTTTTATTATACCAAAATTTACTATTCTTCAACAATCTTTATATGTAATTCTTCAAGCTGTTTATTGTCTACTCTGTCAGGTGCATCACTCATCGGATCCTTGGCATTGGCGTTCTTAGGGAAGGCAATTACATCTCTCAGAGATTCTGAGCCTGTAAGTATCATGGCCACTCTGTCAAGCCCCAGTGCCAGTCCGCCGTGAGGCGGTGTACCGTATTTCAGGGCATCGATGAAGAAACCGAATCTGTCCTTGATCTGTTCATCAGTCAGACTGAGCAGTTCAAAGATCTTCTGCTGCATGTTGCAGTCATAGATTCTTAAGGAACCGCCACCCAGCTCATATCCGTTAAGAACCACGTCATAGGCATATGAACGTACTCTTTCAGGATCGCTGTCCAGATATGGAAGGTCTTCATCCATAGGTCTGGTAAACGGATGGTGTTCTGAATAGTATCTTCCGTCTTCTTCGTTCCATTCAAACATCGGGAATTCCGTGATCCACAGGAAGTCGAAGATTTCAGGATCATAAAGATGCAGAGCCTTGCCGAAATGACTTCTTAAGGCACCTAAAGCGCTGCAAACCTTGCGCCATTCACCGGATACGATCATGATCAGATCGCCGTTTTTAACGCCTAATGTGCTGATCATGCCACTGACCTCTTCTGGAGTGAAGAACTTGGCGGCGCTGCCTTCGAGGGTTTCATTTTCATATTTCAGAATAACAAGTCCCTTGGCGCCGTTTTTCTTAGCCAGTTCAGTCAGTTTGTCCTGATCCTTGCGGGAATAATTCTCACAGTGATCCGTTACGATGGCCTTGATTGCTCCTTTAGGACCCAGTCCTTCAGCAAAGGCCTTGAACTGAGAATTTCTGAATACTTCGGTCAGATCCTGAAGCTTCATTTCAAAACGGGTATCAGGCTTATCTGAACCGTACATGTTCATGGCATCAACATACTTGAATCTTCTGAACGGAGTTTCAATATCGATTCCCTTGACATCTTTCATGACCTTTTTCAGCAGGCCTTCAGTCAGAGTCAGGATCTCATCCTGTGACAGGAAGCTTGTTTCGATGTCCAGCTGAGTGAAGTCCAGCTGTCTGTCAGCTCTTAAGTCCTCGTCTCTGAAGCATCTGGCAACCTGATAATATCTTTCAAAGCCGGCAACCATCAGCAGCTGCTTGAACTGCTGCGGAGACTGCGGTAAGGCATAGAAGCAGCCAGGATGAACTCTTGACGGAACCAGATAGTCTCTGGCACCTTCCGGAGTACTATTGGCCAGTACCGGTGTTTCAACTTCGATGAAGTCATTGGCATCCAGGTATTCATGCATGGCCTTTACGATCTTGGCTCTGGTAAATAATTTTTTCTGCAGTACCGGACGTCTTAAGTCCAGATAGCGGTATTTCAGTCTGGTTTCTTCCAGGGCATCGCTTTCGTCCGCAATGATAAACGGAGGCAATTCGGCCGTATTAACGATCGTAACCTTTTCGGCTTTAACTTCGATATCACCGGTTTCCATCTTCGGATTCTTATCCTGTCTTTCAACAACGGTACCGGTTACTTCGAGAATGTATTCGCTTCTGACGGTTCTGACTGCTTCAGTCAGCTCATCGCCGCATACTATCTGTGTAATGCCGTATCTGTCTCTCAAGTCTATGAAGACCAGTGAGCCGAGATTTCTTCTCTTGGCGACCCAGCCCAGTAGTGTAACTTTCTTACCGACATCCGTCAGTCTTAATTCACCATTTGTATGTGTTCTGTTCATATTACTTACCCACTATTCCTTTCACAGTTTCCACCAGTTTGTCAAAATCAGTCGTAAACTGTTCCTTGCTTTCCGTATTCTTGATTACGACCTGATTGTTTTTGTATTCATCTTCACCTATTATCACAAGAACTTTTGCCCTGACGCGGTCAGAAGCCTTGAACTGGGCTTTTAATGATCTGCCCTGATAGTCGGTCTCAGCTTTCAAACCTTCGTCACGCAGCATCTGTGTGGCTTTCAGGGCATATGATCCGACATTGCCCATGCTGATGATATAGGCATCTGTTGCCTTCACTTCCGGAGCAATGCCGCCTTCTTCACGGGCCAGAGAGATCATTCTTTCCAGACCCATTCCGAAACCGACACCAGGAAGCTGGCCGCCGCCGTAGTGTTCAACCAGACCGTCATACTGACCGCCGGCAAATACGGCTGCCTGCTGTCCCTGTGCATCGACAGGTACGGCTTCAAATACTGTATTGCTGTAGTAATCCAGTCCTCTGACAAGTCTGTTGTCAATTACATACGGGATACCAAGATCATCCAGAGCCTTCAGAACATTGTCAAAGTATTCTCTGGAAATGTCATTCAGGTAATCCTGGCTGACTGGAGCATTTGCAAATGAAGGATGTTCCCTGTCAACCTTGCAGTCCAGGATTCGCAGCGGATTCATTTCAAATCTTCTTCTGCAGTCTTCGCAGAGTTCCGGAAGATATGGTCTGAAATGTTCCTTCAGTGCTGTACGGTAACGGTCTCTTGATTCGTCATCGCCCAGAGTATTGATCAGGATCTGAACACTCCTGATTCCCATTTTTCTGGTAATGTCATAGCCCAGAGCAATTGTCTCGGCATCAAGAAGCGGTGACTTGGCTCCTATTGCTTCAACACCGAACTGATGGAACTGACGGTATCTGCCTTTCTGCGGTCTTTCATATCTGAACATAGGTCCCATGTAAAACAGCTTATAAGGGAACTCTGCCGTATTGCCGTACATCTTATGCTCTACAAAGGCTCTTACAATTCCCTTTGTTCCTTCCGGTCTGAGCGTCAGTGACCTTTCACCACTGTCAGTGAAGGTATACATTTCCTTTGTTACCATATCACTGGAATCATTCTGAAACTTGAAAACCTCGGTATGTTCAAAGACAGGAGTTCTGATCTCCTGATAACCGTACTTTTCGCATTCCTTTCTGATGATGTCTTCAACCTGCAGCCATAATGAAACATCCTCACCCATTATGTCCTGTGTTCCTCTTGGCATCTGAAACTTGTTTGCCATGATTTCCGCCTCCTTTAAAGAAAAAACGTCCTGTATAAGGACGTTATAAACGTGGTGCCACCTTACTTCGTATATTTCTATACCTCAAAACCTTAACGCGGTCCAACGGACTGAACTACTGTTATTTCATCCAGTCTCCTCACGGGTGTCTTACCATCAGTCTTCCTGAAGGCTTTCACCAGCCGCCTTCTCTCTGCAAAGGTCTCCTGACAGTTTTCCCGGTCATCGGATTTGAGTATATATTAACATACAGAGCAGATTCTTTCAAATATATAATTGTTGTCAGCCAGACAGCTGAAAACTTACTTTATTATCCTTTCAACACCGTCTACGCTGTCGAGCTTGCGGATGTTGGTCATCAGCAGATGCAGCTGCTCGGTATTGTTTACCCTGACCTTGAGGTCAACGGTAACATTGACCTTGTCAGGAAGTACTTCAGAGTTTATGCCCATCAGTCCTGCCTTGTACTGGGCAACGACCGTTACGATATCACTGATCAGATATGATCTGTCTGAAGCGTCAATTTTCAGCCAGCAGTCATACTGCTTGGTCGTATCGTCTTCTTCCCAGCGCACATTTATCAGTCTGCTTTGCTGACCTACGATATTAGGACAGTCTCTGCGGTGTACCTTGACACCCTGACCCTTGGTAATGTAACCAACGATATCATCACCATACACAGGCATGCAGCAGCCGGCAATGGATATCTTCATGTTATCCACACCTTCAACCTGCAATCCCGTTCTGCCAGCCGGTCTGGTACGTCTGTTGCCCCGGAACAGTCTGGTAATATCGAAGCCTTCCAGAGCCGAACGTTTCTGGTTGGTAAGCTTTTCCATTACCTGAACAAGTGATACTGACTTCATGCCAATGGCATACATCAGGTCATTATAACTGGAGAGATTGAACATTCCGGCAACCTTTTCCAGGTTAGCCCTGTCGAAATAGGCTTTTTCTTCCAGGTTTCTTTTTTTGATTTCATCGCCGAGGATCTTTTCACCCTTAGCCATGACTTCCTTACGCTTTTCCTCTTCGACCTTGATCAGATAGTTCTTGATCTTGTTTTTGGCATGAGAGGTCTTGACGATCTTAAGCCAGTCTTCTGAAGGACCGGTGGCCTGCTTGGAAGTTCTTATCTGGACGATATCGCCTGTTTTAAGCTGTGTATTCAGCGGTACCAGGGCGCCATTGACGATCGATCCTATCGCATTATGTCCTACTTCCGTATGTATTCTGTAGGCAAAATCCAGAGGAGTGGCTCCATTCGGCAGCTCAATAACTCTGCCTTTCGGAGACATTACATAGATATTAGCCTCAAAGATATCCTTCTGAATAGTATTAAGCATTTCGCTAGGATGTTCCAGCTCGGATTCATCCATCATGGAAATCATGTCATGATACCAGCTGAGCTTGTTTTCAATTTCCTTCTGTTCCTTTTCGGAGTTATACAGACGGCCTTCCTTGTAGCTCCAGTGTGCCGCAATACCCTGCTCAGCAATGCTGTCCATCTCTTCAGTTCTGATCTGAACTTCGAAGATATTGCCTTCAGCATCCAGAATGGTTGTATGAATGGACTGATACATGTTCACCTTCGGCATGGCAATATAGTCTTTCAGTCTGCCAGGCATCGGGCGGTATTTAGCATGAATATAACCAAGTATCTCATAACAGTTCAGTTCAGTCTGTGTAACGATACGGATGGCATACAGGTCAAAGATCTCATCAAATCTCTTGTTTTTGGTGGTCATCTTCTTATAGATGCTGTAAAGATGCTTTGAACGGCCGAAAATACGGAACTTGAAATTATGCTCATTCAGCAGCTCCGATATTTCTCCGATCATCTTGTCAACCATCCGCTGACGTTCCCGTTTCTTGGCTTCTACCAGAGATGCAACTTCATGGTAATGCACCGGATCAAGATAATAGAAACAGAGGTCTTCGAGTTCATTCTTGATGTCTCCGAAGCCCAATCTGTGAGCGATTGGACAGTATACCTGAAGAGTCTCAGATGCTTTACGTACCTGTGACTCCTTGCTGGTGTATTCCAGAGTACGCATGTTGTGCAGTCTGTCTACCAGCTTGATGATGATTACTCTGACATCCTTGGCCATCGCAATGAAGATCTTGCGGTGATTAGCTGCCTCATATTCCTTGTCGTCATTAAAGGCCAGTCGTCCGATCTTGGTAACACCTTCTACCAGATTGGCCACGTCTTCGTCAAATTCCTTGGCTATTTCCTCTTTTGGAACGTTGCAGTCCTCCATGGTGTCATGCAGCAGACCGGCCGATATCGTCTGCGGTCCGGCGTGCAGTGTAGCAAGGATATAGCCCACATTCTGTAAATGTACAAAATAAGGTTCTCCGCTCTTGCGGAACTGTTCCTTATGTTTTTCGCGGGCATATTCATATGCCTTTTTGATCATGGCTAAAGAATCAGGGTCATTGATATACGTACGGACCTGATCAAAAAACATTTCATCTGTTACAACGAGTTTGTTTTTCATGAATATACCCTCCTTTCTAACAAAAATCGAAGATTGCTCTTCGATTAATATTTAATAAGTGATGTGACCTTGTAGTCGCCGATCGTTTCTCTTCCCTTGAGATCAAGCAGTTCAATTAAGAAGGCACAGCCAACGACTTCACCGCCCAGCTGTTCTACCAGCTTGATGGCAGCTTTAATTGTTCCTCCGGTAGCCAGCAGGTCATCTACGATCATGACTTTCTGTCCCGGCTTAATGGCATCCCGATGCATTTCCAGCGTGTTGGTTCCATATTCGAGAGCATATTCATATGAAACAGTCTCACGTGGTAATTTGTTAGGCTTACGGGCAGGAACGAATCCGATTCCCAGTTCATAAGCTACAGGACAGCCGAAAATAAAGCCTCTGGACTCCGGTCCAACCAGAACTTCTGCACCAACGCCCTTGGCGAAGGCAATGATCTGTTTGCAGGCTGCATGGAAAGCGGCACCATCATTCAGTAATGGTGTAACATCTCTGAACAGTACTCCTTCTACAGGATAGTCAGGGATTTCAGCAATGTAATCTTCTAATCTCATATTTCTTTCCTCCGGAAAATACTTAATTATTATACAATAATTTCCTGTTTTTTTACTATAGTATTTCAACAGAATCACACCATAAAGTATAGTTGGTTCGGCGGTTGAAAATACCTGCAGACAGCGATCCGTAGAAACACAGTTTTTCCGCTCCCGCGTAATAGCCATAACCTTTACTGTCATTCATTTTCATGACACTCATGCAGTCATTCAGCTGCCATTTAAGCTTATCCGGGGTACTGAGTGAGCGGAAATCAAGATACCTGTCACAGTTCACCTTGAGAACAGGTATGCGTCTGCCTTCCCCGAATGGTGCATAGCTGAACAGCTCATCCAGATTCTCACGTGTCAGATCTGAGACATCAACTTCCAGGCAGTCTGTTGCCACCTCTTCAGGTACATAGTTCTCATCAATGTATTTTTCAAACTCTGCAAGGTTTTCCGGCTTAAGCGAAATACCGAAAGCCTTGGCATGACCGCCGAAAGTTTCATAATAATCGTAGCCGCTCAGCAGATTCATCAGGTTCAGCTCGGATTTGCTCCTTCCTGAGCCCTTAAGAACGCCGTTGGACTTCGTTAGGATGACGGTCGGCTTATTAGTTTCGTAAAGCAGTTTGTTCGCTATAAGGCCTATGAGGCCTTCGTGAAGAGCTTCATTATAATATATTATAAAAGGCTTGCTGAAATCACAGTCATTCATGATGATCTGATACTGCTGAGTAACCAGATCTTTCCTTTTTTCATTCAGTTCATTTATCTGCCCAGCCAGCATGGTCATGGTTCTGATATCTTCACTCAGGAAGAATCTGACAGTGTTGTTTGGATTGCAGAGATCAAACAGTCTTCCGGTGGTATTTACCTTAGGAGCTATGTTAAATGAGATTTCTCTTTCAGTAACTGGATATTTCATGTCACGTCCCAGAATATCGATATTAGGATATCTGTGGTTATTAACTACTTCCAATCCCTGTTTAACCAGTTTGACATTGAAGTACTTCAGCCGCATGACATCGCTGATGGTAGCCAGCATCGCCAGAGCTTTAATGCTGTCGTCTGCCAGTCCCAGATAATCAGCGATCAGATAAGCTACTCCTGCTCCGCATAGATATCTGTAATCCTCATCAAACAGAGACGGATGACATAATACTTCACAGTCAACATCGTCAGTTATGATGTGGTGATCGGTAACGATTCTCGTCATTCCAAGCTCTTTGGCCAGCCGTAAGGCTTCATGGGCACTGACGCCGTTATCAACGGTCATGACGATCTGATATCCTCTGTCACTGGCCTGCTGGACTCTCTCACAGTTCAGCCCGTAATTTTCCCGGGCTCGGTTAGGAATATAATATCCGTTTTCAATCCCCATCTTATTAAGGGTCTTGACCATGATCGTGGTGGCACATATACCGTCGCAGTCATAGTCACCGTAAATAAAGACTTTTCTGTTATTCGCCAAAGCGTCTTCCAGGATCTGCTTTATTTTTTCCAGACTTTCGTGACAGTAGACCGGATATTCCTTTTCATGAAAAAAGGAAGCCATTTCCTGTGGTGTGTAATTCATGGAACTGACCGCCTTGGCAGTTAATGAGCCAACATGATATTCACTCATTATCTGTCTGTAATCGTCAGTATTGATCACCTTGTATTCCATGGTTTCCTCTTTCTATTGTTATTTATTTGACTTCGTTGAGTCCGAAAATAACTGTTTCGGAACGTTCTTTATTTCCTTTTTTCTTGTTTGACTTTCTTGGCTTTCTGGCCATGTATTTCTTTGTTTCGTTCATCCAGAACTTACCGCCCAGTAATACTGCTGCAATATATGCAATGGCAACTGCCAGAACAGTAATGACGCAGATGATGAAGTTCCTGCTGATGATGGAAACGATAAGCCGTAATACCATTACAGCTATTGCACTGCGGCAGAAACCGTCGCTGTATCTGTTTAACAGACCGTTAACGAATTTAGATACCTTGTCATCGTTCAGCTTTTCTCTGGAAATCGTTTTGAATTCCCGGCGTAATGAACTGATGAGCTTGAACAGCAGTGCTGTTGCCAGAGCACATCCGCAGAGGATGATGCCGGCAAATCTGCCATCATTGAAGATAACTGTTACTGCAGTCAGCAGACATGCTGCAGCTACAAGCATGAGAGGCATATATGCATAATGACTCCTGTACGCAAAGCCGACATATACAGTTACCAGAGCTGTAAATACAGCGGCAATGATCAGGACTTTGAATACCAGATCTCTTTCAGCAAAACCGGCTAATAACAGTGCTGCGGCAACGGCAACACCATAAGCGATGTATGGAACATTGCCCTTCAGGATGCGTGCAAAATCAAATTTGAACATTGATGGCTTTTCCTGATAGCTTTCGCCTTTTTCAACATCAGGAAGTTCAGCCGGATTAACTCTGTACAGTTTCAGATCTGTGAATGATCCGCTGGCAACCATATCTGAAAGCATTAATCTGTTCCACAGAACATATAATACCAGATTGCAGATGCCGCCGATCAGGGCACTTCCGGCAAACCGGCGAATGTCGCTTCCGGTAAACAGGAAACCCAGACCGCCTAAAACGATATGAGCAATGGCTGTTTCCCACATGCTTCTGGCATTGACATTTAAGGCATTGTCCAGAGAAACCTGCAGGTTACGTCCGCGCAGCAGACCGTTTTTGAATTCCTTAAGTAACTGATACATCATATACAGAGCTACAGCTGCTGACAGGATGTATGCGATAAGCTGGAAGCTGTCAAATGTTCCGCCTAATAATGCTGTGAAATTGCTGAACAGAACAGCGTTTACCAGCAGCATCAGCGTGGTTGGAACTCCGGCAATACCGAATTCATATAACAGAACAGCACCGGCCAATAATGAAGCAATCAAAGTGAATGTCCAGACACTGTCAAAGCTGCCGTATCTGGCACTTATCTGATTGAATGCTGTTTCACTTACAGTTGCCGGTAAAGCACCTGAGTAAACCAGAACGACCTGCTTGAAGGCTTCGTCATAAGTATGGTGAGTATTAATGTAACATGATCCTTTGATACCGGAAGTTACGGTAGCAGCAGCCAGATATGAAGGATTGTTCTTGGCACTTTCCGTAGCATAACTGTCGCTTGCTTCATTGAAGTCAACCCATAAGATCATGTACTTATTGGTTGCGGCAGCCTGATTGGCTGTCTTTTCATAGAATGTATCTTCATCGGCAACGTTAAGAATAAGAACAGTACTGTCATCACCCTTGCTTAAGGCAATTGGCGCATTTGCATTCAGCACTGATGCATCCATGATAAGTCCGTTGTCGCTGTTTCTCATTGTCAGCTCACCTTTTCTAGTGATATTGCTTCTCATAGCCTCAACATCTTCAACTCCTGTGAAGCTGATGGTTATGTTGGAACCGGAAATGATACACTCTGTATCAGCAGCACCATACCGTCTGATTCTCTTTTCCAGGATCTCAGCTGTTTTTCTGATCACTTCATCATCGCTTGATGAAACGCTGTAAACAAGCTGATTTCCGTCTGCGAAATCAAGACTGACATTCTGATTCCGCTTAGCCTTAGGTCCATAAAAAATGCTTATGCATAAGGCCAGGATCACTCCTATAATACACATCACTAATTTCTGACTATTCTTTTTCATGTTAATCACCCTCTACAAATCTATCAGAACCATAATCAGATGGAATTACATTCCGTTAGTTTTACTGTCAGTCAGCCGTCGTTTTCCTACTTCAATTTATAAACGGGCAGGTTTTTTCAGCCTGCCAGATTATTTTAATAACGTTTTGCTGTTCTGACTGTAGTTCATGGTAATGCAGGCTCTCAAAATAACTGTCCTGATTTTTACCACTTGATAATTATACTCTATTAAAACTGAGGTGTAAACAAATGATACCAAAAGATTAAAATAAAAAAAGCCTTTCAGGCTTTCTTATTTATCCAGTTCTTCCAGTACGATCCTCTTGAATTCTTCTCCGCGAACCTCAAAGTTAGGATACTGGTCCCATGATGCCGATGCCGGTGACAGCAGCACAACATGTCCATTTCTGGCATTCCTGGCTGCTGCTGACAGAGCATCATGCAGATTATCATATAACACTGTTCTGACACCCAGATTAAGGAACTGATTTCTGGTATCGCCGTATGCATATATCTGAACGACATTGCCCAGATAATCCTTCAGTCCGTCATATCCGGTTTTCTTATCATATCCCCCAGCCAGCAGATGAACAGGCTGTTTAAAGGCTTTCAAGGCCATAACCGTTGAATCAACATTTGTCCCTTTGGAATCGTTGTAATAGCTGACTCCGTTAATTTCCTTAACAAACTCTATGCGATGTTCAACGCCTCTGAAGTTTTCAATGTAATCCTTTATGACTTCAGGCTTAACCCCCATAAGGTAGGCCATACATCCGGCAACCATGGCATTCTGAACATTATGCATGCCCGGCAGTCTGAAATGGGCCAGATCAAACAGTTCAACATCTCCATAATAAACTCTGTTATTTCTGATGCAGAGATCAACATCATCTCTGACCAGAGAGAAATCTATTATTCTGCATGGGATATTCTGTGCATACTTAAGTACATTTTCATCATCGACATTTCTGAGAAAATAGTCATTTTCATCCTGGTTCTTATATACAAGCACCTTGGATCTGTAATATGCGTCTTCAGTACCGAAATAATCGACATGATCGGTTGTCATGTTCATGATAACTGAAACATATGGATGGAAGTATTCAAGCCCCAGTAGCTGGAAGGCTCCAACTTCTATGGCCAGCTGCAGAGTATCATTTTCATGACCGTCAATGACGTCAGCGACCGGAATGCCGATATTACCGCAATAAGCATTATCTGGATTAAGCGTTTTTAACAGACCACCAAGTAATGTTGTGGTCGTAGTCTTGCCGTTGGTACCGGTGATTGCAGCATAGCGGTGCTGCGGCTGATCATGCAGACAGATGTCCATTTCATTGTAAATCGGGCATCCTTTATCAACAAAGTATTTCACAAAAGGAACCGTATACTTGATTCCCGGATTTTTAATAATCAGATCGTAATCGATATCCTTCAGAAAATCAGGATGTCCTTCATCGTATACCTTTATGCCGTCAGCTTCCAGCTGCCGCTTTTCAGCGATGGACTTGACATCAGTCAGATAGACCTCATACCCTCTTTTATTCAGATATCGGGAAATAGCCAGACCCGAACGGGCAGCTCCTATTACCAGTGTTTTCATTACATCAGCACTCCCATCAGAATACCGAGCAGAGAGAGAACTGCTCCCCAGCTCCAGAACATGTAAACGACTTTTGTTTCCGGCATGCCGCCTAATTCAAAGTGATGGTGTATAGGTGACATTCTGAAAATTCTCTTGCCGTGTGTAGCCTTGAAATATGCAACCTGAATGATTACTGACAGTGCTTCCAGAACAAAGACACCGCCGATCAGAACCAGAGCCAGCTCTTCCTTGGTAACCATGGCTACGGCAGCCAGCAGGCCGCCCAGAGCCAGTGAACCGGTATCCCCCATGAAGATCTTGGCCGGATGCAGATTAAAGCGCAGATAGCCTATAAGTGAGCCTATGACGGCACACAGGAAGATGGCGATTGAAATGTTGTTGCTTCTGACACAGAAGTATACAAACGGAATGGTAGCCAGGATGACAAGACCTGAACTTAAACCGTCAAGACCATCTGAAAGGTTAACGGCATTGCTGGTGCCGGTAAACATGAAGAAAACCAGTACCATGTAAAACCAGCCGAGTTCCAGGCTCTTGCCGATAAACGGAATGATGATGGTACTGTCATTAACATCCTTGTAAAACAGATAGAAAATAACGGCCAGAACTGACTGCATGAAGAACTTATATCTTGGCAGCAGCCCTTTATTGTTTTTCTTTACTACGATCAGGAAATCGTCAATAAAGCCAATGACACTGTAACCGACATACGCCAGGATGACAACGATCAGGTTGATTTCTCTGAATGACTGCGGAATGACGATCAGTGTAGCCATAATGCTGGCCGCGATGAAAACCAGACCGCCCATAGTCGGTGTTCCCGTCTTAACCATGTGGCTCTTTGGCCCTTCTTCACGGATCGACTGTCCGAATTTAAGTTTATGCAGTGCCGGTATCGCTAAAGGATAAGCGAGCAGGCACATAACCAGTGCTATTACAAATGCCAGAATCATTTTTACTGCCATAACAAATACTCCTTATTTTACAAAGGGCATTATATCACCATAATACCCTTTTGTTTAACTAATTATTCCAATTTAACTGTGATCCGGGTTTCCTGATTGATACTTTCGCCAACCGGTACGCTCTGAGAAGTAACATATCCGGAACCGTCCAGCGTAACCTGAATACCTGTCAGTTCCCAGAAAGCCGTAACTTCCTTTCGCGACCAGCCTATCATGCTTGGCATCTGCAGATTCTCCTTATTGACCAGCAGCATAATGCGCTGTCCTGATACCAGAGTACTGTTTTCAGCCGGATACTGAGCAATAACGGTGTTCCCGTTACCCAGTAGGATCATATTAGCCTGAACATCAGCAAGTTTCTTGTTGGCATACTGCAGTGTATGGTTAACAAGATTCGGCATGCCGTTTCTGAATTCACGGCGTGTGTTTTCCGTTGGTTCATCCTTTATGTTATCACGCTTGATGCTGTAGATTTCACTTAATGTCTTTTCCAGTTCCTGTACATGCTTCTGATTCGTTGCGAATGCATATCTGTCTTTATAACATACGTATACCAGTAATTCAGGATTCTGGGCCGGGAATGTCAGAACGATACTGTGAATGTACTTTCCGCCATAGACACCGTTTTCAGCAACTTCAGCCGTACCGGTCTTGCCGCCCGCAGAGAGATCTTTTGATACGAACATGGCACCGCCGGTGTCAGTATCGATCGTATTCTGCATCATCTTGAGGATCGTATCGGCAGTTTCAGGCTTGATCGGTTCACCGACAACCTCGGTCTTTCCCTGATAAACAGTTTCCCCCGTATAGCTGTCAACGATCTTGTCGACGATGTATGGCTTTATCATTTTGCCCTTATTACAGAATGCGGTATATGCCTGCATTACCTGTAAGGCAGTATAACCGCAGCCCTGACCGAACGTACTGGTAGCTATATCCAGAGGATGATCAAGGTTGGCGATACCTTCTGCTTCATTGATGATTCCGTAAACTTCAACCGGTTTGAAGAAGCCGAAATTATACAGATATTCCTTATAGGTATCAATATCTATGTATTTTTCCAGCAAAGTCAGAACGCCTGAGTTCATGGATGTACTGTAAGCGTACCAGAAGTCAACAGTGCCCGGGTTGATGTCATTCCAGTTCTGAATGGTGCTTACCCATCCAGGTGCACCTTCATATCCGACACGTGTCAGATGACCGTTTTCCGGCCAGCCCACATAGTATCTGTTACCGTTATAGGTGTCATCCAGGCTCAGATTGCTGGCATCAAGTGCTGCAGCATAGGTAAAAGTCTTTATTACTGATCCAGCTTCGTATGAAACCATGGAGTTGTAATCAAGATAGCTGTCAATATCGACATCGTTCTGGTTGAACGTAGGATATGTATCATAGGCCAGGATCCTTCCGGTCTGAGCTTCCAGGACCATTCCCCATGAAAGCTCTCCGCTGAAGCCTGAATTCATTGACTTGGCCAGCATTTTCTGGAAGGCTGTCTGAATACGTGAGTCAATAGTCAGATAAACATCTTTGCCGTTGATCGGGGCTGTATAATCCGTCTGCTGACCGACGATCGGTGAGCCGTTTGTGGCACGGTAATAGGACTGTGAGCCTTCAACTCCGATCAGGAATTCATCAAGGCTGACTTCCAGTCCGGTCTGTCCCTGAATGACATTGCTGCCACCATCATCTTCTCTGACATATCTGGCAAAGCCAATAAGATGTGAAGAGAACGGTGAAAGAGGATAATAACGCGAAGATACCTTGACAAATTCGATACCGTTAAGATCAAGGGCTTCGATCCGTTCTTTCTGTTCACGTGTTATGCATCTGCCGGCTGTTCCTAAATACGTCATGAAAACATCCTGATTCAGCAGAGCCAGGATCTCTTCTCTGTCGCCATGAAGTATGTCTGCCAGAACATCGGCAGTATATTCCTTATCATCTACGTAGTAAACGCCGAGCTTGTTACCCGGTCTGTCAGGTGATACATAGGCAATGACATCCCATGCATCCATGTCACTGGCAATAAGAACGCCATTGCGGTCATAAAGACGTCCTCTTGATGCTGGTATTCTTTCGTCAGAGACATAGGAAATACCGTTATAGTCACTCAGGTTGATACCGCTGTGAATATGGTATCCCTTAACATCGAGCATCACTATATTGTATAAAAGGCCAACACTCAGGATGGCCATAACTAGACATATAAGTAAAATCTTTACGTTTCCTTTTTTCATCGAGCTAACCCTAATCGCCTATGACTCTGACGTTTGAATCGTTTACAGTCATATGTTCTGCATTGATTATATTAGCTATTCTATCATAATTTCCCAGATCGCGAATCTCTAATTTCAAAGTTTCATTGTCAGACTTAAGCTGAGCAATCTGATTTTCAAGCTGATACTTCGTATAGTTCATAGATACGTTATAAGATCTTAAGAAAATGCTGGAACCCAGGAACACAACAAAACTTACCATAAACATAACGAATACGATACCGGTTAATCTTAATGTTTTTCTTTTCTTAATGACCTTCTTCATAAAACTTATCCTCTTTTTTCAATTATTCTCAGCTTGGCACTGTGTGAACGGCGGTTCTCGCTCAGTTCCCGTTCACCGGCGGTAATAGGTTTTCTGGTAATAAGCACATATTCCGCTTCCCGGATCTCATCCTGTTTAAGCGGAATTCGCTTATCAATATGTGGAGGTTGGCTGGCATTCTTAAACGTAGTTTTGATAATTTGATCTTCGAGGGAGTGGAAACTTATGACCGCCAACCTTCCACATGGGTTTAGTAAATCCAGAGCGTTTTTCAGCCCTTCTGCAAGGTTTTCTAGCTCATTGTTGACTTCTATTCTGATTGCCTGAAAAACCTTCTTAGCAGGATGTTTATGCTTGTTTACGACCTTCCGAGGCAATGCACTTCTTATGATTTCAACAAGCTGTCCCGTTGTTTCAATAGGAGCTTTAGCTCTTTCTGTTTCTATCTTTCTGGCGATCTGCTTGGCATAGGATTCTTCACCGTACTGGAAGAAGATCCTGACCAGATCACCATATTCGTATTCATTCACAACTTTATAGGCATCAAGACTCTGATTACGGTCCATCCTCATGTCAAGTCTGGAATCCTCATAGCGGTAAGAAAAACCTCTGTAATCTTCATCAAATTGTGGAGACGAAACACCAATGTCCAGCAGTATTCCGTCAACTCCTGTTATATTTCTCTGATTAAGCTCACTTTTCATGTCAGCAAAGTTCGCTTTGATCAGCGTGAATGAATCACTGATTTCTGACAGTCTCTTTTCAGAATAGGCAAATGCTTCATCATCAATGTCGAAACTGTATAAATGCCCTGTTGTAAGCCTTTTCAGAATTTCGCTGCTGTGACCGCCTCTTCCCAGAGTGCCGTCAACATAAATTCCATCAGGCTTTATGTTCAGTCCTTCGATGGCCTCTTTCAGCAGTACACTGTAGTGTTCCATCAGACGTTTTCTGTTATTCTTTCGATTTCTTCATCTGTGAGTCCGGCGTTCAGTCTGTCCCATGCTTCCTCAGGCCATAATTCCACATGGTCACCTGCACCGATGAAGACACAGTTTTTTTCAAGACTGACCATCTTTATCAGTGATGAAGGAACCAGGATTCTCCCCTGCCCGTCAAACTGTGTGTTCTGAGCAGTTGAGGTGATGATTCTGTTCATCATACGTGCATCTTTTCTGTTGTCCGGCCGGGAAATAACCGGAGTATACTTTTCTATCCAAGCGTCTTCTCTGAAGATAGCCAAACAGCCGTCATTGTAATAACGGTTAATAATAACAGAATCACCCAGTTCACCACGGAATTTCGCAGGAACGGCAATTCTGCCCTTGGCATCCATTTTGTTTCTATATTCACCTAAAAACATCTAGATTTTCCCCACTATTCGACACTTTTCCCATCTATTCACCACCATTGTATAAAATAGAGCAATTTTTGTAAACAGAAAAAGGGCGTTTTTCAACAGGAATGTAATTCAAGTAGCGCATGAATTCAGCCAACAGAAAAAGAGGCCTTTAAGCCTCCTGAATCTTTGAATAATTATGTATGTTTTCTATGCCTGATTAACTATTCCGCAGAAGAATATCGTGTTATCAAAGGCTGTTTTCACCGCAAAGAAGAACGGGCGGTCAAACTTAAGATCCACGCTTTCCGGCGGTGTTCCACCTATATCTATTTCAACTGTATATGCGGCACCTTCAAGTCCGTTTTCATCCGCTTTCAGGCGGCAGGCGTGTTCGATGGTGCTGATGCTTATGGTTTCATCAGCCAGTTTTCCAAAAGCATCAGAATAGCCTTCAAAAATCTTTCTTATTCCGACCTGCGATAAGATCTTTTCCATATCGTAACGGCTTGAAACATCAAATTTAGGCAGAGATATATTTACCATGCAGTAAGAGGCGCCAGCCTCTCCCGGATCGCTTCCGTATATCAGATCCAGGAATTCTTCACTGGCAAACATCCTTTCAAATGAAACATCTTCCTGCGGCAGCAGCATGATCATCATTTCACTTTGGGTCCCAGTCTGCTCAATACATCCTTTGAACACGCTGTTTTCCAGATATGTCATCGGTGCACTTTTGTGCATCATTTCAACAGTTTCGTCTTCAGCAGCCCCATGGAATACTTCGCTGGCTGTATTCTCCGGAAGATACGATTCATGCCAGCCCGTTGAATAGTAAATCGTTGAAGCCATGGCCATCTGCACGCTCTCATCAAGTTTAAGATCTGAGATATAGTTACCCAGCAGTTTGCCGGTATTATCATTGATCCACGACTGGAACGCGGAGGTAAAGTCTTTTGTTCCTGTCTTACCTTTATATGCCGGTACATGGTAATCAGCACCTAACTGCTCAATATTATCCATATTAAGATGCAGGCTGTCACTGAACCAGATGGAATTGGCATAATTCAGGGTGCATTTTCCGGTAATGACATTATCCTTCCACTGGCGGCGGTAATCGTCAACAGCCGTTTCCGGATCGATCCCCAGGACATCATATATTTCCCGGCTGGTTTCACCCTGAGTAATTCCCGCCAGTACGGTCAGGTTATAGAAAAGATTAACCGGCGAAAAGACATTATTTCCCTTATCATTCAGCAGCATTATATTCATCATGTTCTGATAAAAAGGAATCAGCTTTCTGTTGAAGCTGCGGTTTGTTTCAATGTCTGAATTTCTTCCGGCAAAAGCCGAATAGACTATGCTGAGACCTTCCGTATCCATGACGCCGTCTTTAATGTAATCTTTTTCGTCAGGATAGTAGTTAGCTTCCGGATAGCGTACCGGGCGTATTAGATACTGATCGTAATCAAAATCCTTAATTACCGTTTCGTCCCCTTCACCGCCGTGTTCTTTGTCTTTTTGGCAGCCTTCGGTCAGTAACATTACCAGGCTCAGCAAAACAATGATAATCTTTCTCATTACATAACCTCTGCCTTAATTATAAACAAAAAAAGAACATCCTGCGATGTTCTTTCCTTCCAATTCAGCACTGATTACTTCTGTCCGCACTCACATTCGTGATGAGGCAACTTATACTCGCCGCAGTTTGGACATTTTACCAAGGTTGGAGCAACCAACTTGTAGTGTGTTCTGCGCTTGTTTTTACGTGTTTTTGAAACTCTTCTCTGTTGAACTGCCATTGTCACACCTCCTATTCATCCTGCGGTATATAATCCTTCAGTGCAGCCAATGCAGGATTTACCTTGCCTGCCTTGTTTTTTTGGTAGGTAGCTTCATCCATGACCTGCCATCCCTCACCCTTTGGATAATCGATCACACCGGGCTTGACGACGGTAATCGGAACTTCTACCAGAATTTGCCTGAAGATTATAGGTAACAACTCTATGTATTCACCTTCAGCCTGCAGGATTTCAATGTTCTCAAAATCCTTTTTGTTAAAACTGATTATTTCGTCTGCTTCTGAATCGAAATCGATATCAACATCCTCGCCTGTTATATCACATGGGCAGGTCATAGTACCTGTCACACGTAAGTTGATATACAGACGCTGATCAGCAGCATCATAATCACCATCACCCTTCGCTCTGACGTTTCTGAGCTTTCTGATACGAGGGAACTTCTTGTAAGTATCCTCCTCAAAAACTATTTCTTCGTCAAACGACAGATGACGCTCAGGTAACTGTAGTAAATCTTTACGTGAATATTTCATCGTTACGCTCCTTCTACAGCCTTATTATTCTATTACAAACAAACTGTCACGTCAACTGTTATATAATATAAAATATTTAATTTTGCTCGCTTTCGTCCAGAGCCTTTATCTGGATATCAAGCCAGGAAAGAATATCCTTGTAAACGATTTTTCTTTCCCTTTCGTTTAGTATCTCATGACGCATATTTTCATAGACATTGGCTTCAATATTGGTGTAACCGGCCTTTGCCAGATTATCCAGTGAATACTTGAATCCTTCCGGAATGTTACTGCAAGGATCATCCTGTCCGCTGACAAACAGAATTGGCAGATTCTTTTTCAGAACGCGCCAGTCCTTATTGCTGAAGACATCGATCATGCCGTCCATAAGATCGCAATATCCCTGGTTGGTGAACGGGAAGCCGCACAGCGGATCTTCAATGTACTTGTCGACATTGTCAACATTGTAGCTTAACCAGTCGAACTCCGTACGCGGATTCTTGATGGCTGAGTTAAACGGGCTGGCTGTTTTGGCAAGCGTCTTTGAATGGTTCTTAGGACCGTTGATCTTGCACATGGCTGCTGCCAGTTTGCGTCCCATCGGTATCTGTTTGTTCCAGGCCGGCATGCCGCTGAAAATAACACCTGAGATCATGTCTTCAAATCTCTTCAGGTAGGATGTGGCAAACAGTGAGCCCATTGAATGTCCGATTACAAAATAAGGAAGATGGCGATACTGTTCCATGATCTTCTTGGCCAGAGCATTAAGATCCTTGAGGTTTGTCATCCATCCGTCTTTATCAGCAAAGTATCCCAGAGGGATCCTGTCACTGATGCTTTCGCCATGGCCTCTGTGGTCCATGATCACGACAACGCAGTTAAGACGGGCCAGAATATTGCAGAATTCATCATATCTTTCCTTGTGCTCACTCATGCCGTGCATGACATGAATGATGGCCTTCGGAGTGTCCGGAATATAAATATTGGCAAACAGTTTTAATCCGTCAGCGGAACTGACGAATTCAATTTTTTTCTTTTGTATCATTGTTAACAGCTCTCTTTCAAACTCTATTATACGAAAAATGGTTTTTTTTGTATATAATGGAAGTAACATCGCAAAAAGCGGGAAAAACACATGAAAGTAACAGGTATTATCGTAGAATACAATCCTTTCCATAATGGACATATATATCATATACAGCAGGCCCGCAGCATCACGGAATGTGATGTTCTTGTTGCTGTCTGCAGCGGCAACTTTGTCCAACGCGGCCAGCCGGCTGTTATCGACAAATGGGAGAGAGCGAAGACAGCTGTTGCCAACGGAGTCGATCTGGTCATCGAACTTCCTTTCCCTTTTGCTTTACAGTCAGCGACCTATTTCGGTGCCAACGCGGTAAGACTGCTGGCCATGGCCAAAGCAGATTCAATAGTATTCGGATCGGAAACCAACAACCTGGAAGAACTAAAGGAAATCTCAGAAATGAGTTTCAACATAGACAATTTCAAAGAGAACATGAAAGCCGGATACTCCTATCCTGCTTCCTATGGTTTCATGGCTGACAGTTATGGACCAAATGACATACTGGCTATCTCATACTTAAAAGCACTGCAGAACTATCCTGACATTACTCCTTATTCCATAAAGAGAACAAATGAATATGATAATCCGGAGTTGACCGGAACGATTTCCAGCGCCATGGCCATCAGAAAAGCGCTTAATGAGGGCAAAGACGTCAGCAGTTATACAGTCATGGCAGATACGCTAAGCACTTATCCTGAGGTAACGATGGAAAAGCTTTATCCATACATAAGAACTCTGCTGCTGACCACGCCACTGGAACAGCTGAGAGAGATTTTCCTTATGGATGAAGGCATTGAAAACCATCTTGTCAAACAGGCTAACAGCTGCCGGGATTACGCTTCATTCATAAACAACGCTACAACCAAGCGCTATACCACCTCACGCATCCAGAGAACGCTGTGTCATTTGCTGGTACAGAACAACAGACCGTTCATGAACAATCTTCCTGAATATGATCATCTCAGACCTCTGGCATACAATCGGACCGGTCAGGCTTATCTTAAGCAGCTGCAGCAACAGGGTGTCAAAATCGTAAATCATTTTTCACAGATCATAAAACCTTATCGTGAACTGGAATATAAGGCTGCTGTCGTATACTGTATGCTGATGGACAGCGAGCAGCAGGAAAAAATCATCCGCGGTGAAGTATGCGGACCTTACAATATAAAAAGGCGTCCATAAAGACGCCTTTAAAAATCACTGATATATCTGCAAAAGTTTAGGTAATAAACTGTGGTGGTAGTGGTGGAAATTAATCAAATAACTGGGGTAAGTATTATTTGTAGATTAATTTCCATTTATATTATTAATCTTAAATGTGACGATTTTGTGAACATTAGGTGAACATTAAACCAAGCGAAATAAAACGCCTGTTATTTTACTGTATTTCAGCATATAAATACCGCTTTATCCACCTGATTGCCCGTTAAATAGCGCGAAAACACATTATTTTCTGATTTTTATAATATCATCTTCGTTAAGTTCGCCAATGAGTAATGACGATTTCGGATTATGCTTTTCACAGTTTTCCTTTACTGCCTTTTCGTCGAAATTAGCATAACAGTATCGGCAGAAATGCCTGCATGAATTATATACTCCGACATCAGCCATCTCCACGCATTGGCATGGAACGTTTTTTCTCGCATTCCATCTTTTAAATGTCTTGCCTGTCAGTTTAAATGCCAGTTCTCTGGACATGCATTCATCATGAATAAAGCCATATTCAGTCAGATTTCTCTCTTCAGCGCATGTGTGAACCACTATGTTATGCTTGGCGGCACTCTGACTGAACTGTGTCCCTATTATTTCATAATCCCTATCTGTAAGCTGGCGATAATTCAGGATGGCGTAGTTCTTACGCACATTTTTATATTCGTCAATAAAGGAAATCAGGATCTTACCGACGTATCCATCCAGTAGCTCACAAAGCCTGTCAAAAGCTTTAACATGATATTCCAGGGTATATTTATCATTTACGAATACAGGATCATATCTGATGACAACATTATCCTTCCCAATTTCTTCTGACAGTTTCCTTACAGCAGCAATAATTTCCTTTTTCGGAGGTAAACCAGGTTCGATATCTTCTTTGTAAGCTGTTAAGGTTACATGAAAATAAACTTTCTTCTTAATGTCTTTCAGCTTATCCAGCATAGGTATCGGATTTTTAGTAGTAAAAAACAGCAGGTCGACATCATCGATCATGATCCTGCTCACCATTTTCTGATAAAAAGGATTTCTGACATCTATATACCCTTCTGCCAGTCTGTTCATTAGCCAGTCAGAATAGAAAGCACAGACATCAGTTCTGCCGCTGAGATTCAATATCACTTTATCACCGCCTGTACTGTTATATTATAGAGAAAAAGACCGGATCGCTCCAGTCTTTAGTACTGATCACAATAAAACAAGGATCTTGCGATCCTTGTTTTCCGTGTTTATCTTGGATACTTTACAGCAGCCTGTGCAGCAGCCAGTCTTGCGATTGGAACTCTGTAAGGTGAGCATGAAACATATGTCAGGCCAACCTTGTGGCAGAATTCAACTGAGCTTGGTTCACCGCCGTGCTCGCCGCAGATACCTAACTTGATATTAGGACGTGTCTTACGGCCTAATTCAGCAGCCATCTTAACTAACTTGCCGACACCGTTCTGGTCTAACTTGGCAAATGGATCCTGTTCGTAGATCTTTCTGTCATAGTAAGCATTCAGGAACTTGCCTGCATCGTCTCTTGAGAAACCGAATGTCATCTGAGTCAGGTCATTAGTACCGAAACTGAAGAATTCAGCTTCTTCAGCGATTTCGTCTGCCAGTAATGCAGCACGTGGAATTTCG
The DNA here is from genome assembly GCA_017405675.1 of Erysipelotrichaceae bacterium. The sequence goes on along the minus strand of JAFRAB010000033.1, from coordinate 2,413 downwards.
ATCATTGTACCAACATGGTATTCAACCTTTGTATCAGAAGCTGCGATAACGTCATCAGCAACCTTGACTACGATGTTCTTGACAAACTTTAATTCCTTAACTTCGCCTACTAATGGAATCATGATTTCAGCAACGACTTTCCATTCAGGATGTCTCTTCTGAACATTGATTGCTGCTTCAATAACAGCCTGTGTCTGCATTTCTGCGATTTCAGGATATGTTACTGCCAGACGGCATCCACGATGACCCATCATAGGGTTGAATTCGTGTAAGCCATCGCATACAGCCTTCAGCTCTTCGAATGACATGTTCATTTCCTTAGCCAGTTCTTCGATATCCTTGTCTTCCTTTGGTACGAATTCATGCAGAGGTGGATCCAGGTAACGGATTGTTACAGGGTTGCCCTGCATTGCTTCATAGATACCTTCGAAGTCGCCTCTCTGCATAGGTAATAACTTAGCAAGAGCGGCTTTTCTCTGTTCAACTGTCTTTGAAACGATCATTTCTCTGATAGCCTTGATTCTGTCTGCTTCGAAGAACATATGTTCTGTTCTAACCAGACCGATACCCTGAGCACCAAATGCATATGCCTGAGCAGCATCCTTTGGTGTATCAGCATTTGTTCTGACCTGTAACTGTCTGACTTCATCAGCCCAGTTCATGAATCTTTCGAAGTCACCTGAGATTGTAGCTGGAACTGTAGGGATTCTTTCGCCGTAAACACAGCCTGTAGAACCATCGATTGAGATCCAGTCGCCTTCTTTTAAGGTAACACCGTTAACTGTAATTTCCTTACCGCCCATGACGATTTCGCCGCAGCCTGATACGCAGCAGGCACCCATGCCTCTGGCAACAACAGCAGCGTGGCTTGTCATACCGCCTCTGACAGTCAGGATACCTTCAGCATTGTGCATGCCTTCGATATCTTCCGGTGATGTTTCCAGTCTGACTAAGACAGTCTTCTTGCCTTCTTCTTTCCACTTGATTACATCTTCAGCAGTGAAGACGATCTGACCTGTAGCAGCTCCTGGTGAAGCAGCTAAGCCTCTGGTTAAGACCTTGGCTTTCTTTAATGCCTCAGCATCGAACTGAGCATGTAATAATGAATCCAGCTGACCAGGTTCTACTCTTAAGATAGCTTCCTTGGTATCGATCAGGCCTTCATCAACCATGTCGCAGGCGATCTTTAAGGCAGCAGCACCGGTTCTCTTGCCGTTACGGGTCTGCAGCATGAATAATTTACCATGTTCAACAGTAAATTCCATATCCTGCATATCCTTGTAATGAGCTTCAAGGTTATTGCAGATGTTAACAAACTGTGCATATGCATCAGGTGAAGTTTCAGCTAACTTGTCAATTGTCATAGGTGTTCTGACACCTGCAACAACGTCTTCACCCTGAGCGTTCATTAAGAACTCACCGAACAGTTTCTTTTCGCCGGTAGCCGGGTTTCTTGTGAATGCAACACCTGTGCCGCAGTCATCGCCCATGTTACCGAATACCATCATCTGTACGTTAACAGCAGTACCCCATGAAGATGGGATGTCGTTCATACGACGATAGTAGATAGCTCTGTCGTTATTCCATGAACGGAATACAGCCTTGATGGCTTCCATTAACTGAACCTTGGCATCCTGAGGGAAGTCAGCGTTCATGTTTTCTTTATAGTAAGCCTTGAATCTGGCTGTCATTTCCTTCATGTCATCAGCATCAAGCTGAGTGTCAAGCTTAACACCTTTGGCTTCCTTCATTTCATCAATGATAACTTCAAATGTGCTCTTTGGTAAACCCATGACAACATCTGAGAACATCTGGATGAAACGACGGTATGAGTCATATGCGAATCTAGGGTTGTTTGTGCTCTTGGCAACAGTTTCAACAACCTTATCATTCATACCTAAGTTAAGAATTGTGTCCATCATACCAGGCATACTTGCACGTGCGCCTGAACGGACAGAAACCAGTAATGGGTTTTCTTCACTGCCCAATACCTTACCACTCTTTGCTTCTAACTTCTCCAGATAAGATAAGATTTCTTCCTGGATATCATCGGCAATCTTTTCACCATCATCATAGTAACGTGTACATGCTTCTGTGGTGATAGTAAAACCATAAGGAACAGGCATGCCAATGTTGGTCATTTCTGCCAGGTTAGCACCCTTGCCGCCTAATAGTTCACGCATATTTGCATTGCCTTCTTCAAACAAATAAACGTATTTCTGGCTCATTTATATCTCCTCCTATATCAGCACAATTTATAATACCAAAATATAATAAAAAATACTATTGTTTTCAGCGAAGAAAGCGTAAAAATCAATAGTAAATAAAGATAAGAGTATATCTAAGAGAAACTCTAAGCAGATAATAAAAAAGCACAAAAAAACCGGCAACTTGCTATTTTCGCAGGGGCAGG
>JAFRAB010000032.1 GCA_017405675.1 Erysipelotrichaceae bacterium | reverse complement strand
ATTCTTCTATCTGACGATGCTGTTTGTCATTCTGACATATATCATAATGAACTGGCTGGTTGATTCCAAACTGGGCAGAAACCTCAGAGCAATCAGTAATGATGCGATCGCTGCTGAAGCCATGGGTATTAAGATATTCCCGTATAAGGTCATCGTCTTTACGATCTCAGCGATCTTTGCGGGTATAGCAGGTTCTCTGTATGCACATCTGATGTCATATGTTGAACCGGCAACATTCAATGCCAATCTGTCATTTGAGTGCATCAGTATGGTTGTTATCGGCGGATTAGGCAATTTCGCCGGTACGATGGTCGGTGCTCTGTTCCTTAAGATTCTGCCTGAATACCTGAGACAGTTTGAATTCCTGTTCAAATACCGTATGATAGCTTACGGTCTGGTACTGGTAATCGTCATGTGGATCAACCATTCGATCCCTGGCACCAAGATGAAGAATGCTGTCATGAGCAGAGTTAACGCTCTGTTCAACAGAAAAGGCCAGAAGGCACAGGAGGCTTAGACATGAGTTTACTAAGTGTTAAGGATCTTACGATCAGATTCGGCGGCCTGGTTGCCGTAGATAATCTGAGTTTCGATATGGAACCTGGCAAGATCACATCTCTTATCGGTCCTAACGGTGCCGGCAAGACAACAGTTATCAATATGCTGACAGGTTTCTATACTCCAACATCAGGTCAGATCATTCTTTATGAAAAGGATGAAAAGGGCAATGAAGTACCGGTAGACATTACCGGCAACAGCACTGACCTGGTTGTAAAGAAAGGCTTAAGCCGTACTTTCCAGAATATCAGACTGTTCTCTAACATGACCGCTCTGGATAATATTCTGGTAGGCATGCAGCACAGGATCGAATACGGTTCATTCCTGTCTCTGTTCCCTAATGCTCAGAAGAACAGATGTGAGCAGCAGGCCAGGGAAGAAGCCATGGAAATTCTGAAAAAGGTAGGACTGGAAGACGCCGCTTTTGAAAAAGCTACTTCACTTCCTTACGGCATGCAGAGAAAACTTGAAATAGGCCGTGCCTTAGCCTCACATCCGAAAGTGTTATTGCTTGATGAGCCTGCTGCCGGCATGAACCCGGCTGAAAAGAAGGAATTAAGCCAGTTCATCAGATCACTTCTTAATGAGGTAGAAGGCATTCTGTTAATTGAACATGACATGAAGCTTATCATGGATATTTCCGATAAGATCGTCGTACTCAACCACGGCGCCAAGATCTGTGAAGGCAGACCGGAAGAAGTTCAGACCAACGAAGAAGTAATCGAAGCTTATCTGGGAAAGAAAGGAGTACAGCGCAATGTTACTGCAGGTTAAAGACTTACATACATACTATGGCAATATCAAAGCCTTACGCGGTGTTTCTTTCTATGTTGATGAAGGTGAGATACTTTCTTTTATCGGAGCTAATGGTGCCGGCAAGAGTACGTTAATGAATACTCTGGCCGGAACCCTGAAGCCTAAGCAGGGAGAGATCATTTTCCAGGGTGAAGACATAACAAAAATGTCTCCAAGAGACAGAGTACAGAAGGGATTCATTCTGTGTCCGGAAGGCAGACAGATCTTCCCTAAGTTCACCGTTGAAGAAAACCTGTTAATGGGTGCCTATACTGTAAAAGATAAGAATCTGATAAAGCAGAATTACGATAAGGTATTTGAACTGTTCCCTCAGATCAAGGACCGTCAGAAACAGCTGGCCGGTACCCTGTCAGGCGGTGAACAGCAGATGCTGGCCATATCCCGTGCCTTAATGTCCAATCCTCATATTCTGATGCTGGATGAACCGTCACTGGGATTAAGCCCGATTCTGGTAGAACAGATATTCGCTCTCATCGAAGAGATCAATAAACAGGGAACCACCATTCTGCTGGTTGAGCAGAATGCCATGGCTGCCCTGGAAATTTCCAACAGAGCTTATGTACTGGAAACCGGTGAAATTTCATTGACCGGTACCGGTAAGGAACTGCTGGAAAACGAAATGGTAATCAAGAGCTATCTGGGCGGATAGTCAGGAGGTAACAGTTTATGATGACTTCTACCGAACGCATAAAGGCCATGATCAACCATCAGCCGTTTGACCGCATTGGCGTTGCCGGCTGGGTTCACATGCCTTTCGTAGATCACAATGTTACCGACATGACCAGAGCCACCATCATGGTTACTGATTACTGCGGCTGGGACTTTGTCAAGATCATGACAACCGGCCATTATGTACCGGAAGCCTTTGGTGCAGACATTACGTTAAGTAAGGATCCGACACACTGGAACGGTACGATTCACCGTTATCCAATAACAAACCTGGAAGAACTTAAGGCCATGCCGGTTCTGACAAAGGATAACTGGGTATTTAAAAGAGAAGTAGCGATTGCCAAAAATCTTGTAGAGCACTATAAGGGAACAAAGCCGGTAATCGCAACTATATTTACCCCGCTGACCTGTTTACAGGAAATGATGGAAAGGGGCACTCATAACAAGACCATTCCTTTATTGGAAAACCATAAGGAAGAAGTTCATGAGGCTTTAAGAAAACTTGTTGAGACAAACAAGAACTATCTTGATGCTCTGATCAATGAGGCTCATATTGACGGTATTTTCTATGCCCATCAGTACATAACTACCAACGTTATTACTCCTGAACTGTTTGATGAATTCTGTACACCTTATGATCTGGAACTTCTGGATTACATTAAGGACAGAACCTGGTTCAACGTTCTGCATGTTCATGGCGAAAATAATCTGATGTTTGACAAGGCCATGTTATATGATGTTCAGGCTTACAGTTGGGAAAACTGTGTACCGGGACTGGAGTCAGATACCATCAGTACTGTAGCAAAAGTCAGAGAAATGACTGATAAACTGCTGATTACAGGTCTGGCCAGACACTACGACTATTATAACGATGACAATAACCGCAATGAACTTAAGGAATTCTTCCGTTCACGTCTGCTTACCGTTCTGAATGAAAGCAAGGATAAGAGAGTAGTGTTTGCTCCGGGATGTGCTTTACCTATGGATGTTGACAGATATGTCTTCACTTTAATGAAGGAAGTAGTTGAGGAAGAAGGTTATCTCAATGCTGAGTAGGGAAGTTTATAATGAATACACTGCTCTGTTAAAACGGGAGCTGATTGAAGCAACGGGGTGTACAGAGCCCATTGCACTGGCACTGGCAGCAGCCAAAGCCAGAGGTGTATTGGGCGAAATACCTGAAGAAGTGGAAATATACTGCAGCGGCAATATCGTAAAGAATGTTAAGGCTGTTGTAGTACCTAACAGCGGCGGCTTAAAGGGCATTAAAGCAGCAGCTTTACTGGGAATAGTTGCCGGTGATGAAAATGCCAGTCTGCAGGTCATCAGCCATGTGGATGATGAAGGTAGAAAGGCTTTGTACGATGCGCTTGAGCATATCAGGGTAAAAACGATCCTGGCAGAAAAAGTACCTCCTCTGTATATACTGATAAAAGTCAGAAAAGGCTATAACACTGCCGAAGTGGAAATAGCTCAGACTCATACCAACGTTACCAAAATCGTAAAGAATGATGAAGTTATCTACAGTCAGGATTTTGACCGTGATGCTGTTGTGGGCATTGAAACTGATCTGATGAATATCAATGACATTATTGAATATGCTGAAACAGTTGATCTTGATGATGTCAGGGAAACAATTGAAAGGCAGATAGCTGACAATACCGCCATATCACTGGAAGGATTAACCGGTAAATGGGGCGAAAAAGTAGGCAGAACACTGCTGGATGAATACGGTGACAGTATTGTTATACGTGCCAGAGCAGCAGCGGCTGCTGGAAGTGATGCCCGTATGAACGGATGCGCCATGCCGGTAGTAATCAACTCCGGAAGCGGTAATCAGGGCATGACGGTTTCTTTACCGGTCATCGAATATGCTAAAGAGATGAATGTTTCTCATGATAAGCTTTTAAGAGCTCTGGTACTGGCTAATCTGATGGCTCTGCATCAGAAGAAATACATCGGTTATCTGAGTGCTTATTGCGGTGCAGTAAGTGCCGGTGCCGGTGCAGGATGCGGTATCTGCTGGCTTAAAGGCGGGAGCCGCCAGATGATTGCTGATACCATGATAAACGCCATGGCTACAATTGGCGGAATGGTCTGTGACGGCGCCAAAAGCAGCTGTGCCGGTAAGATATCATTAAGTATTGAAGCAGCCTTACAGGGCATGAAAATGGCTGAGAAAGGCTTAAGATACAGACCGGGTGAAGGTATTGTAAAGAGTGATGATGACGAGACTGTTAAGGCAGTCGGCAGAATGGGACGTGAAGGAATGAAGAGTACGGACCTGGAAATTCTGCATATCATGCTGGAGGATTAATGGTTACAAAGAAAGAACGTATTTATAACGCTGTTAACGGTTTGAAGACTGACAGACAGCCATATGCCATGTGGACACACCTGCCGGGAATTGACCTTGATCCGGTTAAACTGGCAGAAACGACATATCAGTTCTATAAGGAATATGACATTGATCTGATCAAGACCATGAATAACGGCATGTATGCCGTGGAAGATTTCGGCTGTATAGTCGACTATTCCGAAGTAGCAAAAGGCGGTGTTTCCAAAGTTGTTTCTACTCCGGTGAATACCATTGATGACTGGAAGAAAATCAAGCCTGTTTCAATTGATGAGTCAGTAGCTCTGAAAAGGGAACTGTATTCTCTGAAACTGTTACTGGATATGGTTAAAGATGAAGAAGTTCCGGTACTGTTTACCGTATTCTCACCGTTTACCACTGCCAATAAACTGTGCGGCGGAAAGGTGCTGGAGCATATAGCTACCGGACAGACTGAAGATATACATAAGGCTTTGCAGGCTATTACCGAATCAACAGTAGAACTGGTAAAGGAAGCCATCAGACTTGGGGCTTCAGGCGTCTACTTTGCTACGCAGATGAGTAATTACTCTGTTTGCTCTGAAGAAGTGTTCAAGGAGTTTGGGGCATACTATGATAAGCAGGTTCTGGAAGCCAGTGATGGCTTTGCCGATGCAGTACACTGTCATGGCTCAGATATCATGTACGATATTCTTAAGGAATATCCGGTAGATATCTTCAACTGGCATGCCGGTGAATCGCTGCCGACCATTGAAGAAGCCAGGAAGATGAATAAGTGTCTGATGGGCGGAATCATAAGAGGAGACATCACTGAAAGCAATCATGACCGGATCAGAGAACAGATACAGCATTGCTGGAAAGTAATGGGCGGAGTTCATCACATACTCTCACCGGGATGTGTAATCAGATATCCGCTTAATACCGTAACCCTGAAATACATCAGGGAAGCAATTGATGAAATAACTGAAAAGTAACAGACCGGCTGAGCCGGTTTTGTTTTACATAGATGACAATGATGTTACAATTAAGAAAAACATGCTGAAAGGAGAAATGAGATGATAAGAAAATGTGCGGAAGTAGACAGAAAAACACTGCTGGAATACCTGTACAGGGATTCCTGTCTTAATCTGTTCTTTATCGGTGACATTCACAACTTCGGGTTTGAAAGTGATTTTCAGCATGTGTTCATGGAAGAAGAGAACGGTGAAATAATCAGTGTTTATCTGGTTTACCGTGATAACATGTGTCTGCAGTCATATAATGGCAGGCTTGACAGACTGTTTGCAGAAAAACTGCTCAGAGAATATGAGGTCAACAATATATCCGGTGAAACGGCACTGCTGGAGAAATATGATTTCAGCAGTTTCGGCTGCAGTACCTACTGTCATTTTGCCAGCCTCAGTGATCCGTGCGAGGTATCTGATGACGGTCTTGTGAAAAGGCTCGGTGCTGAAGATGTCAGTCAGATACTTGAACTCAGCAACAGCGTATTTGCCTTGAATACACGTTCCCGGGATTCAATAATGGAGAAGTTTGAGACACAGTCCGGCAGATATTACGGCATAAAGGTCAATGACAAGCTGGTCTCTCTGGCTTCCACAACAGCTGAATGTGAAGGACTGGCCATGATAGTCGGTGTTGGTACGGATGAGGATTACCGCGGCAGAGGTTATGCTTCCAAAGTGGTAGGCAGGCTTTCCAATGATCTGCTGAAGGAAGGGAAAATGCCATGTCTGTTCTACGTAAATCCAGCTGCCGCCAGAATATATAAGAAACTGGGTTACCGTGACATTGGTAACTGGACGATAATCAGGAAAGGTGAGGAGTAGTTTTATGATAGACAAGGCCTTTGATGACAGAAGCCCTGCCATGATATCACCGCGGGATGCTATCAGTCAGGAAGCTCTGATTCTGGCTGCCCAGTTCAGAATCAGTACTTTCATCGTGACTTTCTCCTGTAATCTCATAAAATCGCTTTATGAGAAGGGAACGATTGAAATACTTCATGATGTGCTGCAGGTCGGCTCTGCTGCGGGCAAAAATCCTATATACAGGATCAGGAATACGGATATAGGCGTGATACTGTGCGGCATTGGCGCTCCTGCGGCAACAGCGATTCTGGAAGAAATAAGAACGCTGTTTAACTGCCGTAACTTCATAGTATTTGGTTCCTGCGGATCACTGGTTGATCTGCCTGCAGGCAGGGTAATAATACCGGATGAAGCTTACAGGGATGAAGGAACAAGCTATCATTATGCTCCGGCTTCCGATTTCATAACCGTTAAAAATGCTGATAAACTGGCTGAGATGATGGAACAGCTGGAAGTCGGTTATGTAAAGGGTAAAACATGGACTACTGATGCCTTTTATCGTGAAACTGTTAATAACCGTAATAAACGCGTTGAACAGGGCTGTATATGTGTTGAAATGGAATGCAGCCGGCTGCAGGCTATGTGTGATTTCCGCGGTATTGAACTGTATCAGTTTGTCTATGCTGCTGATTCACTTGATTCTTCCTGGAGCAGGAGAATACTGGGAAATCTGGAAATGGATTCCCGTCTGAAATATTTTTATCTGGCCTGGGAGATTGCCAAAAGAATAGATTAATGTTATATTAAAGTTACTAGAATATAAATCAAGTATATTCAACGCAGTCGGAGGCAGGATAATGGGAAAATATGATGACATTATTAATACCAAATATGAAGGTGTTCCCAATCGTTTTCATATGAGCAACCGGCAGCGTGCAGCGCAGTTTGCTCCATTTGCTGCATTGAGCGGATATGGTGACATGATCAAGGAAAGTACCAGAATAAAGGATGAGAAGGTGGAGCTTTCCGAGGATGAACTGAATGAGCTGAATCAGTGTTTCAGTGTGCTGAAGAAAGGTGATATTGTAAAAATCGTGTATTATGACCGGGGATATTACAGGGAACTTGAAGGTAAGGTGACCCGTATTGATACATATGAAAGAAACGTCAGAGTTAATGATATAACGATAAGATTCATGAATATCAGATCGCTGGAACTTATAGAAGTATTTAATGGATAACTGTAATTCACAGGAAAGCCTTGAGAAAAACAGTTATCTATTTTATTATGAAGTTGTAAATAGTTGACCTGATGAAACACAAATACTTAAAATAACCTGAATTAAAGTAAAAAAGACAACGTATGTGTATGTTGTCCTGTTTCTTTTTGTGTTAAATTTCATGTCTCAGCTATATAGGCTGAGTAGATTAGGGGATAATTTTATGAGTGAGAAAATGCTGACTGAAGGCGGACGCGTCAGTAAGAAAGAAGCGTGGAAATATGCCTTCGGTATCTTCGGTCAGAACCTGTCATGTGCACTGATGATGAGCTGGTTCTTCGTGTTCTGTACAGACGTACTTTACATTGAAGGAAAAGTCATTGGTATCGTTTTAGGTATTGCCCGTATCTGGGATGGTGTCAATGACCCGTTAATGGGGACACTGATTGACCGCCACACTTTTAAAAACGGGGAGAAATTCAGACCGTTCTTACGCCTGACACCAATTGTGGTAGGTATAATCGTAATCATGCTGTTTACAGACTGGGGCTTTAAGGGAGATATTCCTAAAGCCATCTATGTTCTGATATTCTATCTGCTTTATGATATGATCTTTACGATTCAGGATGTCAGCATGTGGTCAATGACTTCTGTCATGACAGATGTACCTGAAGAAAGAGAAAAGCTGTCTCAGTTAGGAAGAATCCTGGCTGCCATCGGTTTCGCCGTTGTCGGTGTCTTCCCAACTATCATGGATATGTTAAGAAGCCAGGGCATGAGTCCTCAGAAGATCTACTTCGGTGCCGCTGTCATATTCGGTTTTGGTGGCATGATCATCAGTATTCTGTCAGCTTCTGCAAAAGAAAGAATTCATGTAACGGAAGAAACCAAGACTGAGTCTTTCCGTGAAAACCTGAAGATGCTCTTCAGCAATAAGATCGTCATGCTGGTATTACTTGGAAATATTCTTAACGGTCTGTCTCTGACAGTGCCTGGTGCCTATTTCTTTGAACACAGCGTTAAGGCAACATTATTCGGCAAGGAGATCGGCGGTCTGACTGTCATGACCATCATGACGGGTATTGCCTACATGTTCTCCGGTTTAGGCATGTTCCTTGTTACAAGCCTGTCAAAGAAAGTTGGAGGCATGAGAAATGTCCTGATCTGGGCTAACGTCATCAGCGTTGTCACCAGAGTTGTCGCTTTCCTGATTGGCTTTGAAGGCAACCGTATCTGGATCGTTACGATTCTGTTTGCCTTGGGAAGCATTCCGGGGCAGATGTTCGGTATTGCCAGAACAGCCTTATGGGGTGACTCAATTGACTACATGGAGTGGAAGACCGGAAAGCGTGCTGAGGCTATTACATTTGCCGCTCAGACCTTCTGTGATAAGATTTCTACCGCTCTTAATACAGTTATTGCCGGTTTCCTGCTGACATGGCTGGAATATGATGCTGAAGCCATAGCTGCCGGTGCAAGTGTATCTGCCAAGTTCCAGCAGTGGATCTGGCCTCTGTTCATGATCGGTCCTGCTATTGGTGCTGCCCTGTATATCATTCCTCTGCTGTTCATCAAGTATCCTCAGTCTCTGAAGGAACAGGTAACCAAGGATCTGCATGACAGAAGAATGCAGAAAGGCGAAATAGTTGAATAAGAAAACTAAGATAACCAGAGATGGTTATCTTTTTTATTTGCTTTATGAATAGCAAAAGATTAAACTTATATAGTACTGTTTTATAAGGAGACTGAACAGATGTGGTTTGATATATTCGTTATAGCTGTAGGTGTTTCAATGGATGCTTTTGCCGTGTCTGTCTGCAAAGGTCTCTGCATGAAAAAGTTTGACCTTAGAAAAGCAATTATCTGCGGCTTGTATTTCGGTCTGTTTCAGGCTTTGATGCCGGTAGCCGGTTATTATCTGGCTGCTTCCTTCGAATCTCTGGTTGTCAGCATAGACCACTGGATAGCCTTTATTCTGCTGTCGATAATCGGCGGTAACATGATCAGAGAGGCATTATCAGGTGAACAGGAAAGTGTAACTGATGAAGTTGGATTCAAGGAAATGCTGCTTCTGGCTATTGCTACGAGTATTGATGCTTTGGCAGTAGGTGTGACTTTTGCTTTCCTGCAGATGAATCTGTGGGGAGCAGTATCACTGATAGGAGTAACCACTTTCTGTTTCTCGGTAGCCGGTGTGGCTCTGGGCAGAAAATTCGGCGGCTGGCTTGGCAACAGAGCTCAGATAGTTGGCGGTATCATTCTTATCTCAATTGGAGCAAAGATCCTGCTGGAACATCTTGGAATAATTAAGTAAATATGCCTTATTACACAGGGCATATTTTTTTGTAGTAAAATAGGTAAAAAGGAGCTTACAGCAATGAAAGTGTTTGAAGGATATACCCGTGGTATAAACCTGGGAGGCTGGCTGTCACAGTGTGACAATACCGAACAGACTTATGATAATTTCATAAAGGAAGAAGATATTAAAAGGATCAGCGAATGGGGACTTGATCACATACGCATTCCTGTTGACTATAACCTGGTTGAAGATGAGCAGGGAAATTACAGGGAAAAAGGATTCGAATATATTGATAAGGGAGTAAGCTGGGCAATTAAATACGGAATGAATGCCGTGCTAGATCTGCATAAAACCTTCGGTTTCAGTTTTGACTTTGGGGAAAAAGAAGAAGGCTTTTTTGAAAATGTCAGTTATCAGGAAAGATTCTATAAGCTGTGGGAACAGTTTGCTATGAGATTCGGTAAATATAAAGATCACCTGGCTTTTGAACTGCTGAATGAAGTTACCGATAAGGAATACTGTGATGCCTGGAACAGAATATCCACTGAATGCATTGAACGAATCAGAAAAATATGTCCGGATATTAAAATCCTGATTGGCGGCTATTATAACAACAGCATTGAAGCTTTGAAAGATCTTTGCTGGCCGCATGATGAAAACGTCGTTTATAACTTTCATTGCTATGAACCGCTGATTTTCACCCATCAAGGGGCTTACTGGATACCGACAATGGATCTGGATTTCAGAATCGGTGCTGATCTGACATACGGGGACATAAAGAAGTGGGCAGAAAAACTGCTGGATGGCCGTTATGTAGGCATAGAAGGTTTTGATCCTGCAGCACAGTTAAGCAGTGAATACTTTAGCAGACTTTTTCAGGAAGCTGTGGAAGTTGCAGAAGAAAGAAATGTCCGGCTGTATTGCGGTGAATATGGCGTAGTAGACAGAGTCGATACAGCTGATATCGTCAGATGGTATCAGATGATCCATCAGACTTTTGAGAAATACGGCATAGGAAGAGCGGCCTGGAACTATCGCGGAAAGGACTTTGGTTTCGTTGATGAGCATATGAGCGATGTGCTGGACGAAGTAATAAAGCTGTTATAAGATATTAAGAAAAAGAAAGGGCTTAATATATGAACGAAAAACTGATTGAAAAACTGAACAGTTACATTGATGAAAACAGAGATAATATCGTTAAGGATCTGATGGCTGTAAGCAGCATCGAAAGTGTATCCCTGGAAGGTGATCCGGTTGCACCGTTTGGCCCTGGCTGCCGTAAGGTTATTGACCATATGCTGGCCAGAGGTGAAGAAGAAGGCTTTAAGACCCATAACTATGAATATTATGTAGGCGAAGTTAAATATGACCTTGGCAAGGAAAAGAGCATTGGTATGCTGGGACATACTGACGTTGTACCTGCCGGTGAAGACTGGACTATTACCAAGCCATATGAACCTAAAGTTGTAGACGGTTTCCTGTTCGGCCGCGGTGTCGGTGACAACAAGAGTGCCGTTATCGGTGGTCTGTATATCATGAAGGCTATGCGCGCAGCCGGTGCCGATCTGAAACACAATCTGGTTCTGCTGCTGGGTACCAATGAAGAAGTTGGCATGGGAGACATGGAATACTTTACAGAACACTATGAATCTCCTGAGTTTACCTTTGTACCTGATGCCGGATTCCCAGGTGTCGGCGGTGAATTCGGCCGTGTCAGATATGCTGTTATTTCAAAGAAACCATTATCTGATGATTTCGTATGGCTGAATGCCGGTTCAGCATTCAATATCGTTCCTAATAAGGCTGTATGTATTCTGAAAAAGGGTACAGCCATTGAATATGACAAACTGCCTGAAGGCTTTGATGTTGTGGAAACTGAAAAGGGCATTGAAATCACTGCTCATGGTGTTACAACTCATGCTGCCGGACCTGAAAGAGGTCTGAACGCTGTTTATGTACTGACAGATGCTCTGGTAAAACTGCCTGGATTAAAGGAAGAAGACAAGAAGATCCTTGATTTCCTGAACAATATCAACGCTGACTACTATGGAAGCTTCCTGGGTATTGACTGCATTGATGAAATTTCAGGACAGACTGTTTCCTCAGGAACAGTATTAAGATTTGAAAACGGCATTGTCAGTCTGTTAAATGACTGTCGCAGAGCCGTTACTGATTCAAATGACCGTCTGGTAGCCAATATCACAGCCAAGTGTGAAGAAAATGACTTCAGTACTGAAATAATCGAGAGAAGCAACGGCTATGCTCTGGATGTTAACGGACCGGTTATTCAGGCTATCAAGAAGGTCTATGTTGATGAAACAGGCGACAGTGAGAAACAGATCCTCATCGGCAAAGGCGGAACTTATGCCGGTGCTTTACCGAGAGCATTTGCGACCGGTATCGTATTAAGAAAAGAAGAAACTGTAAGACCAGCTCTTCCTGAAGGACACGGTTCAGCACACCAGCCTGATGAAAACATCTGCATAGATGAATATATGGCCGGTATCAAGCTTCTGATGAAGATGATCCTGACTGTAGACGAAATACTGTAAAAGAATAAAGCTGTAATTGTTCAAATTACAGCTTTTTTTGTATTTGACTTTCCTTTCATACAAATCATAGACTAAATAAGATATAATTTAAGCGAAACAAAGTGAAAATTAATGGGGAGGATAGTTAAGGAAGAATATGGCAACACATTGTCTTATCAGTAAAACTGACAACTGTAAAAACTGTTACAAATGCATTAGAAGCTGTCCGATCAAGGCTATTTCTTTTGAAAACAATCGCGCCAACATCATACATGAGGAATGTATTCTATGCGGAACCTGCTACAATATCTGTCCACAGCAGCTGAAAGAAGTCAGAAATGACATTCTCAAGGCAAAAGGATTATTAAGACAGTATAAGGTGGTAGCATCAGTCGCACCATCACATGTAGCTTATTATGACAATACTGACATTTCAACTATCAGGGAAGCTCTGCTGAAACTGGGATTCTTTGCGGTGGAGGAAACCGCTATCGGAGCAACCATCGTCAAAAAAGCCTATGACGAGATGATAAATGAAGGAAGAGATGTTGTCATATCATCCTGCTGTCACTCTATAAATCTTCTGATTGAAAAACGATATCCGGAATGCCTGCCTTATCTGGCCGATGTTCTGACTCCGATGCAGGCACATGGACTTAACATAAAAGAACGTTACGGTGATGATGTTAAGGTCATTTTCATCGGTCCATGCATTTCCAAGAAAGATGAAGCTGATCACAGCGATTATATCGATGCGGTCTTAACGTTTGAGGAATTCGATAAATGGCTGAAAGATGAAAATATTACGTTGGATACTGAAAAGACAGCTGAAACCATTGATAAATCCAAGGCACGTCTGTTCCCTAAAGCAGGTGGAATCATTGATACAATGGCCTGTGAAAGGGAAGATTACGAATACATCGTTGTTGATGGTCTCAGAAACTGTATGCATACACTGGAAGACATAAGAAATGGTCAGCTGCATAAGTGTTTTATTGAAATGTCTTCCTGCGCAGGAAGCTGCATCAACGGTCCGGTAGTCCGTAAGAAAAAAGCCAGCATTGCAGCTAAGCTTGTAAGTATTAACCGTTATGCCGGTAAGAAGGATTTTGAATACGGCGAAACCACTTCAAAAGATATTCAGCACGCCTATCAGGCTGAACAGGTAGTTCAGATAATGCCGTCAGAAGCTGAAATTGAACAGATGCTCAATAAGATGCATAAAGCTCACAAGGAAGACCGTCTGAACTGCGGCTGCTGCGGATATGACAGCTGCCGTGACAAGGCAATTGCGATTATCAGAGGCCGTGCCAATATCGATATGTGTCTGCCTCTGTTAATGGAAAAGAGCAAATCTCTTTCCGATACTATCGTCAGCAATTCTCCAAATGGCTTGATGGTTCTGGATGAGGATCTTAACGTACAGCTGCTGAACCGTTCAATGTGCCGCATTTTTGGGCTGGATGATGCCAGAGAAGCTGTAGGCCAGCATGTTGCCATGATAATGGATCCATCTGATTTCTATGAGTCTCTTGACGGAAAGAAGATTTTCGCCAGGAGAGAATATCTGGCCGAATATGACAGATATGTTGAAAAGACGATTGCCTATGACCGGAAATTCAAGGTCCTGGTCTGTGTAATGAAAGATATTACTGAAGAAGAAAAGAGCCGGAAGGCTCATAAGGATCTGGTTGATAATACCATCAGCATTACGGATTCTCTGCTGGAACAGAACATGACCAGCGTTCATGAAATAGCTTCACTGCTTGGTGATACTGTTGCCGAAACCAAAGTGGCTCTGGAAAAACTGAAGGAACTGGTGAAGCATGACGAATAATATGTTTTCTGATTACGGCTATGTTTCAATGAATCATGTTGGAGAAGTTCTCTGCGGCGACTTTGTTACGACAAGTAAGCTGCCGAATGATTCCATGGTCATGGTTCTGGCTGATGGAATGGGATCAGGAGTAAAGGCTAACATTCTTTCAACTCTTACCAGTACCATGATGAGCAAGATGGTAGGTAATGAGATGGATATTTCCGACTGTATTCAGACGGTCATAACAACATTACCGGTATCAAAGGATTTTGGTGTATCCTATGCGACCTTTTCCGTGGTTTATGTGAAGGAGAACCGCTGGGTCCAGATATATAATTACGACAATCCAACACCTTTTGTTATAAGAAACGGAAAAGCATGGCAGCCGGAATATATTGTGTCTGAAATCCATGGTAAAAGAATTGAAAGCTGCAGCTTTGAAGCCAGGGAAAATGACTCAGTCTTCATGATGAGTGATGGAGTTTTATATGCCGGTATAGGCGAGACCCTTAATTTTGGCTGGGGCCTGCCGCAGATCACCCGGTTTGCCGAAAGCATTTATGAAGATTCACTCTCTGCCAAGAGTCTGGCTACATATATTATCGACCGCAGCAATAACCTGTATAATGGCAGGCCAACTGACGATGTGACCTGTGCGGTTCTTAAAATCAGAGAACGTAAAATGGTCAATGTCATGGTTGGTCCGTCTACTAATCCTGAAGATGACGGTAAAATGGTTTCACTGTTTCTTTCCCGCAAAGGAAAACATGTGGTTTGCGGCGGCACGACGGCATCCATAGTGGCACGCTATCTTGACCGTGAGATCAAAGCCGTAAACAGTGAGATTGGTGATGAAGGCATTCCGCCGATTTCAAGAATAGAAGGCATAGATCTGGTTACGGAAGGCATGATCACGCTGAACCGCGTACTTGAATATGCCAGAGACTTTGCTGATAAGAATTCCCGATACTTCAGCTGGAACTATAAAAATGACGGTGCCTCCCTGATCAGCAGCATTCTGCTTGAGGAAGCTACCGATATCCACTTTTTCATGGGATGCGCGGTGAATTCAGCTCACCAGAATAACAGCAGCCTGAGTATTACCCTGAAGATGAAACTGATGGAAGAACTGGCAGAGGTGCTGAGAAAAGCTAATAAAACCGTTAATGTGACTTATTTCTAGAAAAAAGGAAATCATTTGATTTCCTTTTCTTTATAGAATAACTTTTATCTCATGAACTTTCCCATCTGTCGGCAGAAGAATAGAGGAGGAAATTGGTTTGCCGTCCAGACGGTATTCTGCTGAAGCAGTTATTCGGTAATTATTCGTTGCATCAATGTCTACTTTGATCGTGGTACCATTGATGTTTAACGCATAGCTGAAGCGTGGTCTGTTAACAATTGGATCAAGTTCCAGTCTGTCACCTGCAAAGTTAAGACCGCACACTTCGAATAAGGCCAGTGTCAGCCATGAGGCTGTTCCTGAGAGAATTGGCCCTATGTTTTCTCCGGTTTCAGAGTTGTTATACTGAGTGCAGAAACGTGGGTTTCCCTTGAGCACAAACGGATCATTCAGCGTCCTGTATGGCAATGTCTTATTAATCATGAAGAAGGCCAGATCCCTCAGTCTTTCAGCGAGCTGAGGGTCTTTTATTTTCTTGGCAGCCTGCAAAGAAGCAACGGTTGCCATCATGGCTGCATGTTTGAATACACCGCCATTCTCTCTGTCACCAGGGAAGTAGAATGAGGTGCCTGTAACTACACCCAGCAGATCATAATTGATTGGGGTACAGAGTTTCAGACCGGCATCAGTTTTCAGGTATCTGTCAATGATGTCGAGCATTGAACTGATCTCACTTTCACTGGCAACACCGGATAGCAGAGCCCAGCTGAAGGAGTTCAGATAATATGATCCGTTAATTTCAGGATCAAGTGACAGATCATCATCGGTAGAACCGATATATTTATACTTTCTGTCATCATTCATCAGGCATCTGGCATAGAAATCATCCTTCCAGCAATATTGTCTGATATTTGTGACAGCTTCCTTTTTTATGTCTTCAGCCAGTTTCTTAACTGAACTGTTCTTTACACAGTCTGCCAGATAAGCTGCCTGATCAGCAGCTATAACCAGCAGGAACGCGTTCATGACGCTTTCACTCTGGGTGTTTTCAAATGGTACACCGAATTCCTGCTTATTGTTTTTCAGCTGTTGGTAATATTTTTCTTCTTTTTCCGGACCATGATATACGTTCTTATCAAGCCTGAGCGTGTCATTCCAGTCAGCGGTATCCAGTAATGGCAGATGATGCTTGCCTACGGATATGCGTCCGGAATAGGTAATGATGGCATTTATGGTTTCCAGCAGGGTTCTCTTTTTATCAGTACCTGCCATTTCAAATTCCTGTAACAGGAATGAAGAGTCACCTGTCAGTCTGACATAACGGTATACCGCCTGGACTAACCATAACTGGTCGTCTGAACACATGCCAGGCTCCTTGCCTCTGGTTGTAAAGTTATGATAAGCATATCCGAATTCAAAGACATTACGGATCCAGGAACCTAACAGTTCTCTGATCAGCTCATCTTTGCCGCTGGCGTGCAGGTAATACATGGAAGCGAAGATATCCTGTATTTCTCTGAATCCTGTTTCACGGTATGATTTCTGAGTCCAGGCAAAAGAACGGGATATAAAGGTCTGATACAGTACCTGGAAAGGCATGTTATATGACAGATAAGCATCAAGATCACTGTCATCAGTATTAACAGCCAGGAAGCTGCAGTAACTGCGAATGTTTTTTCTGACAGTTTCCAGTGTTTCTGTTAAGTTTTCAGGAACACAGTATCTGGTATACAGATTGAATAGATGAGTATCAAAATCCTGTCTGACATCTTCCTTATCCTCAGACATGCCGACAAACTCATCGGTATTTACTGTTTCATCAGGTTTTACCGTCATGTTTTTAGCCATGGCGAAGAAACAGGCACCGCGGCGGCTGTAGGAATTTGAAAGACGGGCCAGACCGGCAGGTCTGTCATAGCTGCCTGAACCAATAAAGACATTGACATCACTGGAATATTCATCCATTGGTTCGCCATTTGTCAGTATCATGGCAAATCTTTTTTCTCTGTTGCAGTCCTTTGGCTTATGATGAGCTGCAACGGCAACAGGTCTGCCGTTAAGATTAAATGTTTCGCTTTCCACAACAACATTGGCATATATGATATCACTGGTCAGTGTACCTGGATCAGTTATGCCGAACATGCCGGTAACCACAATATGCAGATCTCTGACTTTATCAGAATTATTCTTAATAGCTATGCGCTGTGCTTCAACGGCAGAAGGGAAATCCTTCTGCTGCGGAAGAATGAAGATGGTTCTGGTTATTTCCAGACCGCATTCTGTAATATATCTGATTTCTGTATAGTTGTTATGATGTATGCAATATGCTTTGGAAACATTGTTGTTAACATCGAGAGAATAGAAAATCTGTCTGCCGTTTTCAGTAATGTAGAACTGTCTGTTGGCTGTTTCACCGTTAATGTCAGGATTGAGTTCATATTTGGTAGCCAGAACCTGTTTTTCCTGAGAGGAACGGAATGAGCCGCGGCCGAATCTGTCCAATACGCTCTTTGGTGTAGTCTGCAGGGGATCATTGTATCCTTCACGGTCACCTAACAGCAGATTCACGCTGTAGTGAGTACCTACTGAAGGACTTTTCAGATCAATGATCAGATTTCCTTCTTCATCCAGTCTGCCGCAGGCAGCCAGTACGTTTTCGTAAATCTCCTTTATTCTGGATTTCTGCTGCTGTGATAAAGTGACAGTTTCGTTATCATACTGAAGAGAAATGCCTTCGCCAATTGTAAGTAATGTATACTTGTCTGTGTTTCCCAACAGGGAATACAGCTGCGGATCATTTATCAGAGCAGATGCGACCGGCATGTAGAAAGGTAATCCTGTTACTGTCAGTACCTTATTTTTCAAAGCGTCTGTAAAAATTGAATCAGTGCTTTTCTGAAGTCTGCCACCGAAAACGATCTCTGCTTTCTGCAAGGCAGTCATCTTTTCACTTCTGGCTGTTTCATTTATGAAGTTCATTTTTTGATCTCCTTTAAGAAAAAGACGATGATGGATCGTCTTTTACCCCATGGTGACTTCAACGGTTACTTCTTTCCGGTCAGTTACAGGAATTGGCCCAACCGGAACATCGTTGCCGTTAACCTTAATGGCCTTGACACCTTTCTGAACACCATCAGGGTTGTTTACAGTAATGTGATACATGGTATCTCTGAACAGTCTGTTAACTGTGAAATGCTTTACGGTATGAGGAATGCACGGATCAACTGTCAGACCATCATAGTCCGGCTGAATACCGAGGATTCCTTCAGTCAGGACAGTAAATGTCCAGGCTGCAGTACCTGTTAACCAGGAGTTCTTGCCTTCGCCGAAAGTAGGGGCATCCTTGCCGGCTACCATCTGACAGTAGGCATAAGGTTCAGTACGGTGAATTTCGGATATTTCTTCCAGGAAGGCAGGGCAGGTCTTCTTGTATAATTCGAAGGCTCTGTCGCCATGACCCATGATGCTTTCAGCAAAGATGATCCATGGGTTGTTATGGCAGAAGATACCGGCATTTTCCTTGTATCCAGGAGGATAGGAGGATATTTCACCGAGATTAAGTCTGTATTTTGTATAAGCAGGGTTCAGCAGAACGATGCCGTATTTTGTATCAAGTCTTTCCTTGACGGCGTCAAGAGCTTTCTGAGCGTGGCCTGTTTCAACACCGATACCTGCCATTATGCACATACCCTGAGGTTCAATGAATATCTTGCCTTCTTCGCACTCTTCAGAACCGATCTTCTGTCCAAAGGCATCATAGGCACGTAAGAACCATTCACCGTCCCAGCCCTTGTCGAGTACTGTTTCAGACATCTGTTCTACAGCTTTATATGCTTTTTGAGCTTCTTCACGTCTTCCAAGATGCTTCAGAATGTTGGCGTACTCTCTGCCGTATTTGACAAACATGCCGGCGATGAATACTGATTCGGCAACAGGACCTTCAGAAGGTCCGGTGATCTGGAATGATTCACCCGGATGTTCAGAGAAGCAGTTGAGGTTCAGACAGTCGTTCCAGTCAGCACGTCCGATCAACGGCAGTTTATTTGGACCGAGATTATTCAAGGTATAGTTGAAACTGCGGCGCAGATGTTCAAGCAGAGGTGCCGCTTTTTCATGATCGTTGTCAAAGTCTACGATTTCATCAAGTATAGCCCAGTCGCCGGTTTCACGGATATAGGCATCAGTACAGGCAATCAGCCATAACGGGTCATCATTGAAACCGCCACCAATGTCAGAATTGCCTTTTTTGGTTAACGGCTGGTACTGATGATAAGCCCCACCGTCTTCTTTCTGAGTGGCAGCAATATCAAGGATCCTTTCTCTGGCTCTTTCCGGAATCATGTGAACGAAACCAAGCAGGTCCTGGCAGGAATCTCTGAAACCCATGCCGCGTCCGATACCTGATTCGTAGTAGGAAGCAGATCTGGACATGTTGAAGGTTACCATGCACTGGTAGGCGTTCCAGATATTGACCATGCGGTTAACATTGTCGTTTTCAGTCTTTACTTCAAAACCTGATAACAGCTCGTTCCAGAATTTTCTGAGTTCAGCCATACCGGCATCGAACTGTTCATCAGTAATATATTTATTCATTAATTCATGAGCATAGGACTTATTGATGACGGAAGGGGCAATGAATTTTTCTTCAACAGGAACTTCAACATAACCTAAGCCGATTATGACACTGTATGTTTCGCCGGCTTTGAGATTTAAGTGGAAATGGTGAGCCCCCACAGGCTGCCAGCCATGGGCAATGGAGTTACCGCACTTGCCGTTAACTACGGCTGCCGGAGCTTTTGGCGATCCGTAAACACCCATAAAGCTGTCTCTTGAAGTGTCAAATGAATCAACAGGCTTATTGGCATAGAAGACCGCATAGTGGTTTCTTCTTTCTCTGTATTCGGTTTTGTGATAAATGACGCTTCCCTCAACTTCAACTTCACCGGTTGAATAGTTTCTCTGGAAGTTGGAGGAGTCGTCCATGGCGTCCCAGAGACAGAATTCCACGAATGAGAACAGATCTATCTCCTTAGCCATATCGGCTTTATTTGTTACAGTCACTCTCTGTAAAAGGATATTGTCATATTTAGGAACATATAATTCCTGTTTTACTGATATATCATTCTTCTTACCGGTAATAACGGAATAGCCCAGACCATGACGGCATTCATATTCATCCAGAGAAGTCTGAACAGGCTGCCAGCCAGGATTCCAGATAGTATCTCCGTCTTTGACGTAAATGTGGAAACCGTCCTGATCAAGAGGAAGATTATTATAACGATATCTTGTTATTCTTCTTAATCTGGCATCTTTATAGAAGGCATAGCCGCCGGCTGTATTGGAAAGCAGGGTAAAGAAACTGTCGCTGCCAAGATAGTTGATCCATGGCAATGGAGTTTCGTATTTTTCTATAACATATTCCTTATTAAGGTCATCAAAATGTCCAAACTTCATATAAACAACTCCTTTTTCGTATCTTTTACGTAAACGATTACGTAACGTTTAAGTGATTTCACCTTAAGAATAATGCATTTTAAAGCGAAAAACAACCGAAAATTCAAAAAATGTAAACGATTTCAAAAAAAGTGTTGACAAAATACGAAAATGAGCTATGCTGAAATTAAGAAAACGATTAAGTAAATCGGGAAACGGAGTAAACTATGGTTTCAATGAAAGAAATAGCCAAAAGTTGTGGCGTTTCAGTTGCTACGGTTTCCAAAGCTCTCAGCGATAAACCTGATATCTCCAAACCGACAAGAGACAGGATCAGAAAAGTAGCTGAAGAGATGGGGTATATGTTGAATGCCTCAGCCAGAGCGCTGAAGACAAACAGAACGTACAATATCGGAGTACTGTTCGTTGACCGCATGTCTGCCGGCCTTGCCCACGAGTATTTCTCAGAGATCCTCGAAAGTTTCAAGAAGGCAGCTGAAGAGAGCGGTTACGACATTACCTTCATAAACAACAGGTTTGCAGGTCAGAATTCAACTTATCTGATGCACTGTAAATACAGAAATTTCGACGGTGTTGTCATCGTCTCCGCTGATTTCATGGATCCGCAGGTACTTGAACTGGTTGATTCGGACATTCCGCGGGTTTCCATCGACTATTCTTATAACAACTGTTCTTCAGTTATATCAGATAACACCAAGGGATTAAGAGATCTGGTAAAATATGCCATTTCCAAAGGGCACAGGAAAATTGCCTTCATTCACGGTGAAAGAACAGATGTTACTAAAAAAAGAGTCATGGGATATTACAGTACCCTGAGAGAAATGGGAATCACTGTTAATGAGGATTATGTTATTGAAGCCAAGTATCATGACATTGATCTGAGTTATGAAAAAGCCAAGGAACTGCTGGCACTGGAAGACAGACCAACATGCATCATCTTCCCGGATGATTACTCACGGATCGGTGCACTGTCACGCATGGGTGAGGAAAAGAATCCTTTGCCTGATGAAATCTCGGTAATCGGATACGACGGAATCAGGATGGCCAAATTTGTCGGGCTGACAACATATGAACAGGATGCGGTTTCCTTAGGAAGGATCGCCTGCCGCAGACTGGTAGATGCAATTGAAAACCCAACAGGGATATGTGAACATTCGGTAGTTGCCGGAAAACTGATTGAAGGCAATACGGTAAAGGAAATAAGGCAATAAGCGGTTGATAAAACTGCACGCAATAAAAAAGGAATAAAGAAAGCTTATTAACGAAGGAGGAAAATATGAAAAAGTTATTAAGTGCTATTCTCGCAATGTTAATGGTTGTTTCACTGGCAGCTTGCACAAAGCCAGTTGATCCAGAACCAAAACCAGCAGAAGAAGGAAAAGTTTTTAATCTCTGGACTTGGAACGATGAGTTCTGGGGATTCTTAGTCAAGTACTATGCTGATGAAAAGATTGATGACTTCAATGTTAAGAAGGGTGATGTCACAATCAAGCGTACAACTTATGTATCAGATAACATGGCTTATCAGGATGCATTAGATGCTGCATTATTAGCTCAGGAAACAGCTGCAGCTGATGACAAAGTAGATATGTTCCTGGCTGAAGCAGACTATATCATCAAGTATGTTGACTCTTCAGCAACAATGGACGTTAAGTCAATTGGCGTTACTGATTTCTCAAATACTTACCAGTACACAGTACAGGCTGCTACTGATTCAAAGGGTGTTGTAAAGGGCGTTTCATTCCAGTGCTGCCCATCAGCTCTGATCTACAGACGTTCAATCGCTAAGGAAGTCTTAGGAACAGATGATCCAACTGCAGTTCAGGAAGCATTATCTTCATGGGATAAGTTCGATGCAGTAGCTGCAACAGCTAAGGAAAAAGGCTACAACATGATCGCTACACCAATGGATACATACCGTGTATTCTCAAACAACGTTTCTTCTGCCTGGGTTGAAAACGGCAAGTTAACATTCGATGCTAACATTGAAGCATGGATGGCACAGGCTGAAAAGTATGTCAAGGAAGGCTATGCCGCAAACGCTTCCGGTGTATGGGATGCTGAAAAGACAAACGAAATGTTCGCTTCAGGCAAGTCAATGTGCTTCTTCGGCCCAGCTTGGTACTTCAACTTCTGCATGGGCAATGCACAGGATCCTGAAAAGGGATGCTTCGGTGACTGGGCTATCTGCATGGGCCCTCAGGCTCACTTCTGGGGCGGCACATGGATGCTCGCAGCTGCAGGCACAGACAACCCTACAATGGTTGCTGATATCATGAACACCTTCATCAACAATGCAGATGTATGTGAAAAGTTAGTCAGAGACGAAGCTCAGTTCTCTAACAACCAGGTTGTTAACAACAAGCTCGCTGCTGATACAACATATGGCAATGCTTTCTTAGGCAATCAGAACGATGTAACAATCTTCGCAGAATTAGCTAAGAACATCAAGTTCGAACATATTACACCATATGACCAGGGCTGCAACGAAGGTTTACAGAAGTACTTCCAGGAATACCTGAAGGGCGAAGTAGACAAGGATACAGCAATTGCTAACTTCAAGGATTACATTAAGACTGCTTATCCAAGCATCACTGTTGAATAATAGTCGATAATAATTAGTTTAGGTTCTGTGGCAGGCTTATTGGAGCCTGCCACAGTTTCTTAAATAAACATATGGCTGATTGTTTATTTAAGAAAAAGAGAAGTAGAGAGGTATAAAGATGGATAAAAAACTAAAATCAGCAGAGAAAAGATCCATATCCTATGCCAAGTGGGGATATATTTTCATAATCCCTTTCTTTGTCGTGTATGCGATCTTTACTCTATATCCGCAGATTCTGACTATTTATAACAGCTTTTTTGAATACTATCGTGACGGTCTTAACATCATCGGACCTAATTTCGTTGGATTTGGAAACTACGCAAAGCTGTTCTCAACAAATCTTTCCGGTTTTATTCCAATCATCAAATATACAGGAAATACAATTATCCTGTGGATCATGGGTGCTGTACCGCAGTTTGTGGTAGCGATGATGCTGGCGCTGTTTTTCACCAGTACCAGATTGAATGTCAAAGGACAGCAGTTCTTCAAGACTGTCATATACATGCCTAACCTAATCATGGCATCCGCATTCTCAATGCTGTTCTTCGCCATGTTTTCAAAGGTTGGACCTGTTAACCAGATCATTCTGGCATCCGGTTGGGCCGATCAGGCAATTGACTTTCTGGCCATGAAGGTGACTGTAAGAAGTCTTATTGCTCTGATGAACTTCCTGATGTGGTTTGGAAATACTACCATTCTGTTAATGGCTGGAATTCAGGGCATTGATGAAAGCCTGTTTGAATCAGCTCGCTTGGATGGATCCTCTTCCACGCAGGTATTCCTGCATATTACCATGCCGTTACTGATGCCGATTTTCATCTATGTATTCATTACATCCATGATTGGCGGTATTCAGATGTTTGACGTACCGCAGGTATTAACAAATGGTATTGGTACTCCAAATAATACATCAATGACTCTGATTATGTATCTTAATACTTTCTTAGGCATTTCTAAGAACTATGGTATGGCTGGTGCAGTATCAGTACTGTTATTCATCCTGACAGCTATTCTGTCTACCTTCGTCTTCAAGACGATCAGTAAGAAGTAGGGAGGAAAAAGACATGAAAAAAGATATCAATAAGACTGCTGCAATCAAATTATTCATTTCACGTGTGGTAGTATATGGAATTCTGATATTCCTGACATTCCTGTGTCTGTTCTTCTTCTACCTGATGTTCATTAATGCATCTCGTTCAAATGCACAGCTGCAGGCCGGCTTCACATTGATTCCAGGAGGAAATACACTTAAGAACCTGGTAAATGCATGGCATGATACCAATATCAGTATTCCAATTGGCATGAAAAACAGTTTCATTGTTGCTTCACTGTCAGCTGTCCTTACTTCATATTTCTCAGCACTTACGGCATATGGAACATACGTTTACGATTTCAAGTACAAGAAGGCCGTTCACTTGTTCATTCTGGCAATCATGATGATTCCTTCACAGGTATCAGCTGTTGGATTCATTCAGCTGGCATTTAAATATCATCTGACCAATAAACTGTGGATGCTGATCATTCCGAGCATTGCAGCTCCGGCAACCTACTTCTATATGAGACAGTATCTGGAAGCTACGTTGCCTCTGGAAATGGTCGAAGCCGCCAGAATCGATGGTTCCAATGAATTCAGAATTTTCAACGAGATCGTATTGCCAATCATGAAACCGGCAATCGCCGTACAGATGATCTTCTCATTTGTCGGATCATGGAATAACTACTTCATGCCTTCATTACTGCTGAATGACTTGCAGAAAAAGACCGTTCCGGTAATGATCGCCACATTAAGAAGTGCTGACTTTACTAAGTTTGACATGGGTAAGGTATACATGCTGATGGTAATGGCAATCTTACCGGTAATGATCATATATGTAATACTGTCCAAATCAATTATCAAGGGTGTAACATCCGGAAGTGTTAAGGGATAAAGGAGAATAATTATGGCAGAAGTTTTACTTAAAAATATAAAGAAAATCTATACAGATAACGAAAGCAAGAAAAAAGGCAGAGGCAAATTCCGTCAGCAGCCTAAGGAAGGCGAAGAAGAGAAGAAGATCAACCTTCAGATCACTGACGAAGGTGTTGTAGCTGTTCAGGAATTCAATCTCGACATCAAGGACAAGGAATTTATCGTTCTTGTTGGACCATCAGGCTGCGGCAAGTCAACAACACTTCGTATGATTGCCGGTCTGGAAGAGATTACCAGTGGAGAACTCTATATTGATGGTAATCTGGTTAACAATGTTGAACCAAAGGATAGAGACATTGCCATGGTATTCCAGTCCTACGCTCTGTATCCTCATATGACGGTATATGACAATATGGCTTATTCTCTTAAAATCAAACATGTTGACAAGGCAGAAATTGACAGAAAAGTCAGAGAAGCAGCTGAAATCCTGGATATTACCCAGTATCTTGACCGTAAACCTAAAGCTTTATCCGGCGGTCAGAGACAGCGTGTTGCCATTGGACGTGCCATCGTCAGAAATCCAAAAGTATTGTTAATGGACGAACCTCTGAGTAACCTGGATGCCAAGTTACGTAACCAGATGCGTTCAGAGATCATCAAGTTAAGAAAGAAGATCAATACTACATTCGTATATGTAACTCATGACCAGATCGAAGCCATGACCTTAGGTGACAGAATTGTTGTCATGAAAGATGGCTACATTCAGCAGATAGGTACTCCTCAGGAAGTTTTCGATCATCCTGCTAACCTGTTTGTATCAGGTTTCATCGGCACTCCGCAGATGAACTACTTCGATGGTGAACTTGTTATCAGAGAAGGAAGTTACTATGTTGAATCCAAGGGCATCAGCGTTAAGCTGGCAGAAGACAAGCAGTTACGTCTGAAAGCAAAAGATGTGAAGGCTCAGCCTGTAACTCTCGGCGTCAGACCTGAACATCTGACCATAGCTGAAAAAGGCATTAACGGTCAGGTTGAAGTTTCTGAACTGATGGGTTCTTCACTGCATCTGCATATGACCGTTGACGGTAAGGATGTCATCTGTATTGTTCCTACTGAGGGCAAAAAGGTCAATTATGACGGCAAACAGCTGAATCTGGCTTTCACCGGTGATGTTGCTCATGTCTTCTCCAAGGAAGATCAGCATAACCTCGAATATTAATTTGTAAACAAGTGCCCTGTTATAACAGGGCACTTATGGAAAGAAAAGTATGAAGAAAATACTGATATTACTGCTATGTCTGTTAACGATAACAGGCTGTACACCATCAGAAAAGAAATCCTTTGACGGCAAAGACCGTCCGTCTTCAGCAGGACTGCTGCAGGTAAAGGACGGTAAACTGTGCTCACAGTCTGGGGAGCCTGTCATGCTAAGAGGTGTATCCAATCCCGGTGTGGCACTGTCACATATGTATATTAGCGATGATACATTTAAGGAAATATCCCATTTTATGGGCTGTAACGTTTACAGAATTGCCTTATATACGTGGGGTGTCGGCAATGCCGGTTACTGTACCGGAGGGGATAAGCCTTCCTTGATGCAGGATGTAGTCGATAGTGTGGAATACTGCAAAAACCAGGACATGTATGCAATTATTGACTGGCATATTCTGGAAGACAACAATCCAAATCAGTTCATTGAAGAAGCGAAGGTATTCTTCGATGAAGTGTCAAAGAAATTTAAAGACTATAACAATGTGATTTATGAGATCTGCAATGAACCAAACAAGTGTACCTGGAATGATGTAAAGGAATATGCCAATGTAATCATACCGATAATCAGAGAAAATGACCCTGACTCAGTTATCATCGTCGGTACTCCTAATTGGTCATCAGATGTTGATTCACCGGCTTCTGATCCTCTGAATTATGAAAACCTGCTATATGCGCTGCACTTCTATTCGGCCAGTCATAAACAGGATTCCCGTGACAGAGTAAAAAGAGCTGTTGAAAAGGGTGTTCCGCTGTTTGTTTCTGAATTCGGTGTGACTGCTTCAAGCGGAGGATTCCCGGTTGATACCCGGCAGGGTGATCTCTGGATCGATCTTCTGGAGGAAAGCGGCATCAGCTATGTGATGTGGAACTTTTCCCGTACAACTGAACCGTGCGCCTGTCTGAACAGGGATTCCCTGAAAACCAGGGATTTTACCATTGAAGACTTCAAGGAGTCAGGAGTATGGCTGATCAATACCATTAAGAAGAGGACGCGGAATTAGAAACTTGAATTGAACCTGAATATTAAGGTTCTTTTCATTTGGTTTGACAGAAAAGTGTATTACTTATATAATACAGTTGAAAGGAAAATATTATATAATTTGTGATTTCATTTGAAGGGTTTCGTGCCATAGAGGGGGTACCTATCTATCTGCAGATTGTAAACCATATAAAAAGAGGCTGCGTGGCAAAGACAATAGTAAATGGTGATTCACTGCCTTCCAGAAGGTATCTTTCAGCATTGCTTAGAATTAATCCGATGACGGTACAGAAAGCCTTCAGACTACTGGAAGAAGAGGGACTGATCAGTTCGGTTCAGGGGTCTGGTTCGTTTATCACAATAGATAATGAAAGAATTATAAGAATAAAAGCAGAACTACTAAACGATGAAATAAGAAAAATGATGGCTTCTCTGAAACAGATGGGAATATCAAAGGATGAGGCAGTGGAGCTGATAGTCAGGCATTGGGAGGAAAACAGTGATGAATAAGGTGTTTTCTGTATTAAAACTGTATTTCAGAGAGACAGTCAGCAAGCTGATCATGATTTTACTGTTGATGACATTGTCAGAACTGATTCTGTATTTTGTGACCACAACAGAGATGCGCAGTTTTGCAGGGCTGGTTGAAAAATGCCGCATTTTCTATATATATGTTATTGCCTTTGCGGCTATGACATTATTTAACAGTATAAGAAGTAGCAGAAAACATAAAACCGGATATACACTCCAGAAAATCCGTATATCTGAAAGAGCAGCGTTTTTATTGCAGTGTGTGGCTGATACGGTTAACGTGCTGATCGTATATCTATGGCAGATAGTAATAATATTGATTCTTTATCGACTGTACAAGCAGCACGGTTATCAGTCTGCTGCTGATATTTATCAGGATTTTTATATAAGTAATACGCTTACCATGCTTATTCCTTTATATAGAAAACAACAGTGGGTCACTAATGCTGTAATTCTCTTGTCAGCAGGCGCAGAAGCAGCCAGTATAGATGTCAAAGTCAGGTACGGTCAATATGTACATCTTGGCATTATAGCGCTGTGGCCTTCCGTATTAGACATACATGATCCATATCTTCATTACTTCTTTCTGAGATTCATACTGGTTGTTATTGATTTCTGCTGGGCATATCAGCTGACTCATAATGGTAAAGGGAGACAGTAAAAATGAAGATTAAAAATATGATGCCGCTAGTCAGCAGGAAAGTTATATGGACAGAAATCATCGGTACCGGTCTGATTATGCTGGTGATGCTTGCAGATAATCATCAGCGATTCAGCAATGACCTTTCCTATGAGTTGTTTATGGCAGGAATATACAGTGCTTCTCACAAAATAGCTGATATTAATGTGATGCTGGCCGGAAGATTCAGAATGATTCTGTATTATCTCGTACTGTGCGTTTTTCTGGGGATTGATAATTATTTCTTCTACTACAGAGGATCTGTATCTGCTTATACAATGAAAAGAATAAGTAATCGTAAAGAAATGTATGTACGCTGTTTTACGCTGCCTGTCTTTATGTTTCTGATAATGCTGATACTGTCAATGCTTCAGTTAGCGGTATTTGTCAGTATGTATTTGAATTATACACCGGCGGTATTTCTGCCTGAGTATCATGGTATAGATTTCTGGAGGTTATTTATATGATTGAGATAAAAAATGTCAGTAAATCATATGGAAAAGTCAGGGCTCTTGACAATGTCAGCCTGAATATTGACAGAGGAGAGATTATTGGTCTTTTCGGTGAAAACGGTGCCGGGAAGACGACGTTAATCAAAAGTATTCTTAACTTTATCTCCTATAAAGGAGAAATACTTCTGGACGGTGAAAGAATTACCAGAAAAAATATAGGGAAGCTGTCATTTGCGACAAGTGAACATTCCTTTTTCCCGGATCTGGATGGAAATGCTCACAGAGAGTTCTACAAAGAACATTTTGAAACCTTCAGGGAAAGAAGATTCGACGGGCTGGCTGAATTTTTCAAACTGCCTTTGAATAAGCCGATAAAAAAACTGTCTAATGGACAGCAGAATCAGTTTGAAGTAATACTAGCATTGAGTCAGGGAGCGGATTTCATTCTGATGGATGAACCATTTTCGGGAAGTGACATGCTGAACAGAGAAGATTTCTATAAAGTACTGATGGGTATTATTGAAGAAAATGAGACAGTTTTTCTGTCTACTCATCTTATTGAAGAGGTTTCGGGATTTATCAGCCGTGCAGTACTGATCAAGGAGGGTCAGATAATAGGAAATATCAGCATCGATAAACTGGAACAGCAAGGAATAACACTGACAGATTACATTAAGGAAAACTATCATTATGAGGAAGACCGCGTCAGCAAAGCACTGGAAAACATGCTCGAAGGAGACAGAAATAATGAATAAGGCGTTTCTCATTGTAACAGCACTGCTGCTTGTCAGCGTTTTCGGTGCCTATGAAACAGTAAGGGAAGTATCAAGGGAAAGAGATAATGTCATGTTTACTAAGCATGATATTTATGGAGATCCATCTGTTCTCAATGGTCTTGAACTGAAAACAGACATATGGGGAGGTCAAAATAACATTATCTGGCATTCAAATCTGCAGTTTTCCGCCACTGGTTTCAGCAGCAGTACAGAAACAGAGTATGTAACATCGGAAAATGCCGGATATCGGGAAAGCACCCCGGTAAGTCTGCAGCTGTATGATGACATAATGCCAGACAGACCTGAACTGGCTACGGTAATGGGCAATTACTATTATGAGTACAATCAGGGAAAATACTACGATATGAAGATCATGCTGAAAGATTATTTCAGATATTATCCTGTGAAGCTGCTTTTCAGTGTGGGTACTGAACTGGCCATGAAGTATCCTACGACTGTTTTTTATGATAAGGAACATGAAAATGGCAGTGTTGAGGAGTATAATAACGAAAAGATAAACGGCTACTTCAGGATAAAGGTGGCAGATGATGACTGTATAGTTATGAAGACGAATGAAACTGCCGGCATATACACCGATGCATCAGAAATGTATCACATATCAACCAGAAGTACTGCAAATGATGATACAGTCTTCTTTTACATAAGTAACAGAAC
The DNA here is from genome assembly GCA_017405675.1 of Erysipelotrichaceae bacterium. The sequence goes on along the minus strand of JAFRAB010000032.1, from coordinate 129,805 downwards.
AGCTTACAATGGTCAGAGAGCTGATAAAAAATATGAAATTGAACCAGGATATGGTATATTCAGCATTCCTTATGGTTATATTGACCAGTATGACTATAAGGGAGTATACAGATATAGTGGTGTAGACATTGATGTTGATAGTATTAAACTGATTTATTCGATGGATAAGGACGAGCTACTCTGGGATATGCGCAATAACAATGTTACTGAATCACTTGAGCTTATAATCTGGAAAGAGGGGGAGTATATTTTAAAGGTTATTTCCTATGATGGACTGCTCAGACAGGAATTAAGTCTGGGGTTTCTTTCAGATATTCCTGAATTTGTATATCAGAACAACTTTTTAATTGAAAGAATAAAAGGGACATCTTTGAATCTATACCAGGTTATTAAGGGCAGGTATGAACGGGTTCTTTATGTGGATGCCAGCATATTTGAAAATATAAAATTCAAGCCGGAAATATATGGTGAAAATGTTCAATACAGAAACATGCACTACTATTATGATGGGATCCATCTTGTGGCGGTTGGATGGATGCCAAACGGAGATGACTTTACAGTTGGTATTTTTGATGAAAAACAGCTTATTTATGCAGGCTGGTTTGAGACAAATGTAAACGGATGTTTCCATTTTAAAAAAGATATAAATATCGGGTGGAAAGAATAGTCCACAGGGCTGCTTATATCATAATAACATTTACAGTATGACTGTCTTTTTGACAGTCATTATTATTTTGATTGACTGGAAAAAGTGCTAGAATAATACCAATTATTATATAGGAGGGATTATATGCAGGAACCGTTGATATTCAGGGAAGCAGTTTCTGAGAAAAGACTGCTTAATGTAGTAAAGGAAGTATCCAACTTTCATAGAATTCAGGCTTCTCCGATGTACAGAGAGGCTGCTGAACATGTGATGAAGATATGCAGGAAGTATGGACTGAATGCCAGACTGCTTTCATATGAAGCAGATCCTGATGTCTGGTATCTTCAGAGCAAGATGTTCAAGGAATGGTCAATAAAGGAAGCAACTCTGGACCTTGTTGATCCTGAAATGCGTCTGGCTGATTACTCAGCTGAAGCTATTTCCGTCATTCAGAAGAGTTATCCTATCGACAGAAGAAATGATCCTGTTGATCTTGTCCTGCTGGATAAAGGCAATAACAGGGATGCATATGAAGGTCTTGATCTGACCGGCAAATTTGCCTTCTTCAGAGGCAGCGTCAGACAGTCTGAATGGATCTATGAAAAGGGAGCCATCGGTATTGTTACGGATTTCATCATGGAAACCAAGAACAGGACCCGTGCTGAACTTTATGATTCACTGACATACAGTTCTTACTGGCCGGTTCATACCGAAGGCGAACCTGAAGGAAGAGGCTTTGTCCTTTCTCCGAGAATGGGTGATAAGCTGGCTAAGATGTGCCGTGAAAAAATGGAAAAGGACGGCGGATATCTGCAGGTTAAGCCATATATTGATTCTGCACTTTACAATGGTCACATCGAAGTTGTCGAAGTAACCATAGAGGGTAAGGATGACAAGACAGTATATCTGTCAGCTCATTTATGCCATCCAAGAAGTTCATGCAATGACAATGCTTCCGGTGTATCAGCTACATTAGAGGCTATGAATGTAATGAACAGACTGATAAAGGAAGGAAAGATTGAACAGCCTCAGCATACTATTAAACTGACTCTTATTCCTGAGTTTACGGGTACATTTGCTTACCTGAGTGATCATACTGATTATGAAAAAGGCCTGGGTGCCATGAACCTTGATATGGTTGGCGGCAAGCAGACCAGATTCTACGGTCCGATAACACTGACCAAGACACCTTTCAGCACACCGGCACTGAATAATGAATTATGCATGATTGCTATGGATTATGCCGGCAGGGAAGCTTATTCACTGTCAGATGACCCGGTAGCTCTTACTAATCACAGAGTAGAGCCTCATTCAGGCGGCAGTGACCATACCGTATACTGCGATCCGACCATTAATATCCCTTGCTGCATGCTGGGACAGTGGCCTGACCTGAACTATCATACCGCTACTGACACTTTGGATGTTATAGATCCGGCTGTATTGAAGTTCTCATGCCTGACAGCCATTAACTTTGCCTATAATCTGGCTAATATGAAGGCGGAAGACATACCTTATCTGTTTGCCAAGCTGGAGGAGAGTATTATTACGGAAAAGAACCGTTTATATACTGAATGCCTCAGCGATAAGATCGATAAGACAATGTTCGGATCAGCAATGTTTCGGATGAAGGATTACTTCATGGCATGCTGTGACAGTGCTGTCAAGCTGGTTGAGGGATATGACGCCAGTGCTCGGAAGGAACATGTAGCTTCCATGTTTAACGAATGGATCAGAGCTTATGATCTGAAGGATGAATATCCTCTGGATGAAAGTCTGAAGACAGTATACAAGCGCGATTTTGTTGGACCTATTCAGCAGTTAAGTGATTATAAGGCTTTAGGCTACGGCGATGTGCTGAATGAATTCATGAAGAACCTGGGTTCAAATCCATTTGCCATATTCGGCATACAGGATAATGTCGTCAATGCCATTGACGGCAAGAGAAACGTTGGTGAGATCATCCGCAAGGTTTCTCTGGAAAAGAGAAAAGATGTCTCTGAAACAGTCAAGTTGCTGCTAAAACTTCTGGAAGATATCAAATTGATATCTCCGGCAGACGATTATTTCTTAATCTAATATTAACAAACAGACAGGGAATCGAACCTGTCTGTTTTGTTATAATGACTGTAGGAGGCATGGGGTATGAAAAAGTATAAGTTGCTGCTTATAGTTGCTGCATGTGTAGTTCGGCTTATTGGATACATGTATCTGCCTAAATACTGTGATATTACCTTTCAGGGACTCAAACTGGTAAAAGTGCCAATGAAGCTCGTTATAAAGAGTGAAAGTGATAAAAAAGGCTACTATCGGGATGGAGAAAATGTCAGTGATTTCTTCAGAAAAGCCATCACGGACATAACCATTGAAATGAATGATCAGAGTCATGATGAATTCCTACGGGAAAAGGAAATCTACAGAACCGGGAAAGGGCAGGTTGCTACAACCGGAAAGCAGGAATATACGGAAAAGGAAACCAGACAGTTTGAAATCTACTATGCATACTGTGATGCCGGACCAAGTCTCTATCATGCCAAGGTGTATTCAAAAACCAGCGGAAAATGCTGGTTCATAAGATTCAGTAATTTCTCTTCGGCTCAGATCAGTACGATCTTTGGATTCATACAGGAAGAATAAAAAAACTGCTGAGATTATTTCTTCAGCAGTTTTTTCAGCTGTGTGATCAGTTTCGGCAGTATCAGAGCATATATTACAGCCAGGATGAATCCTGTTGCGATTTTGATCCGCAGAGCTCCAAATACCAGTTTGTTTGAGTAATAGCCAAACAGCTTTGAGTCTACATACAGAGCCAGAGTATTCAAGGCTGTTACCGTAAAGGCGCATATTGAAGCAATGCTGATAACGTTAATTGTTGTCAGCTGCTTAACTGTTCTGCCAAGTAAACCTGCCAGCAGACCGTTAACGGCGTGTGGCAGTATCCATAATGGTGTAGTTGCCGTTATGCCATATGATGAGAAGAAAATCTGATAGATAGCACTGCCGGTAAATCCGACGATCAATCCTTCAATCGGTCCCATCAGCAGACCAGCAATCAAAATAGGAAAGGCTTCAAGTGTGAACTTGAAGTTAATTACTTTTATTGGAGTCAGAATGCTTAATACCACATATATGGATGTAAGCATGGCCAGGGTCGTTAATTTTCGGGTTGTCATTTAGTCATCTCCTTTGTAAAGGCTGCGGATCTCACTGACAAAGTACAGTGAACCTGTAATCAGAATGGTTCCGTCATTGTACTTGTTGATGGCGTAATCCAGAGCCTGGTGATAGTCGTCAATGGCTGTAACAGCGTTGTCTCCCACCAGCTGATCCAGTGGTGTGCTGCGGCTGCTGTTAAAAGTCGTAATGACCAGTTCATCAGCCAGCTGATTCAGCTTTTTTATCATTTTATCATATTGCTTGTCAGATAGAATACTGGCAATTATGCACAGCGGATGAGCAAGGTTTCTGATGCTGTCTTCAACGGCGGTAATGCCGTGTTCATTATGAGCGCCATCTACAATGATCAGCGGTTTATTATTAATTACTTCAAATCTGCCGGCCCAGGCAGTATTCTGCAGGCCGTTTACTATGTCATTTCTGCTTAATTGTATAATGTTTTCTGTTCTGAGAAAGTCAGCTACCCGAATGGCCAGTGAGGCATTTTTAGCCTGATAGAGAGCCATTGTCGGCAGGGTTATATCATAGCCACGGTAACGGAAACTAACTCTGTTATTGACCAGATGGCCCTTGGCAGCTCTGATTTTTGTTACTGAGGTATGTTTTTCCCGGGCAACTCTGTCAAATACCTCCAGACATGATTTCTTGGTTTCACCGGTGAGTACCGGAACACCTTCCTTGATAATGCCGGCTTTTTCAAAGGCTATTTCCGGCAAGGTGTTGCCTAAGAATGCCATGTGATCAAAACCAATATTAGTTATTACGCTTACCATTGGAATGATGACATTGGTAGTATCCAGCCTTCCGCCCATTCCTACTTCATAGACAACATAATCAACTTTATTATCCAGGAAGTAGTAAATGCTGATGAGCATGTCGATCTGGAACATTGACAGACCATACTGATCATAATACTTTTGAAATCTGTTGCCGTATGATAATAGGTCATCATCGGAAATGTATTTGTTGTTTATTCTGATACGGTCATTATGAACGACCAGATGCGGACTGGTAAAGGAGCCGACCTTATAGCCATGCCGCTGCAGTATGCTTCTGAGATAATCAGTAGTGCTGCCCTTGCCGTTGGTTCCGGCAACATGCAGGCATTTCAGTTGTCTTTCAGGATGATTCATACTGTCCAGAAGCGCACGAAAACCTGCGCGGTTGTCGCTGGTTGTTTTTCTGGTAATAATGAAGTCAATGAATTCCTGAGCTGTCTTAAACATTTTCATAGTTACCTAAACCATTTTACACCATCCTGAGAGGTTTACGTATTATTTCGCTCAAACTGAATGAATATATGGGAATAAGAAACTTCAATCATATTCAAAGAAGGGCTCATTAAAGAGCCCTTTATAACCAGTTCTTTTCAGTTACGATACAGTCGTATCCGTGTATCTTGAATCTGTCACCAACGTGCAGTTTGCCTTTCTTTACCAGCATGTAGCCATTGTTGACATCCTTAACGTAAGAATAGACCATTTTGGAAACGCGGCCGATTTCTTCTTCCTCACCATCAATGAAGATCGGTTCGCCAGGTCCGCCATACTGTTTTGCACGGATATAGAAGTCTTCATTTTCGTCAATTACTTCAAATCCCAGCATTTCTCTCTCAGGACCGTTTTCTTTGATCTTCAAGAGGGCTTCCTTGCCGATGAAATCCTTATCCCAGTTGATGTTCTTTTCCAGTCCAACTTCAAACGGATTGGTGTGAGCTAAGTCTCTCATGTAGTAGAATCCGGCTTCGGTAGGGAGGGTCCAGGCAAAGACCTGAAATTCAGTGACTTCCTTGCCGCCTGCTTCCTTTACAGCCCGGTCAATGGCATCCTGAACATCATCAGCATCATCCACACCGCAGTAGATCTCATAGCCGAATTTCTCACCGGTAAAACCGGCACGGTTGACAATTACCTCAATACCGTTGATCTCATCAGTTCTGTTCTGAAAGAACTTCAGATCATCCACACCGTTGCTGAGGATGCTGTTGAGTACTGCCTTGGACTTAGGTCCCTGAATGGAGAACATGTGCCAGTCTTCAGTGATCTCATATGTTTCAATATCATAGCCTTCTGACTTGTAGTAGAACCAGTCGTCAGCCTTGGTTCCGTAAAGGGTAGATACCCAGTATTTGTCTTCTTCCAGTCTCATGACAACGACGTCATCAATGATTTCACCGTCTTCATTGAGCATGGTAGTATATCTGTCTCTGCCGACTGCTAATGTAGCAATATTGTTAGGGAAAACGTAATCAAGGAACTTGCCGGCTTCTTCACCTGTTACTTCCATCAGCTGATGGGTAAACAGATAATATCCAACACATTCTCTGACTGCCATGTGCTCGGAACGCTTCCATTCATCATTCTTGAATATATTTTTAAACATAGATGCTTCCTCCTTACATGAACTTGTCAATCTTCCTGGCAATTTTGATTCTCATCTTGCCCTTAGGTGAATCTTCTTCCCAGACTGACCACTGAGCATTGACCAGAGTCTTAACCATGCCATTCCACATGTATAAATGTGCTTCACACAGAGACTGGGTGCCGGTGATGGCCAGATCAGCTCTGTTGATGACATAGATTACTTCGTCCTTATTGAAAGCTTCGATTTCATATCCGCATACCAGTGACTGCAGCAGCATCTCAATGACACCGCCTAACAGACGTCCGTCTTCACCAATGGTATTTGGAACACCTAACCATTCACGGCAGGCTTTGATGGCATATCTTTCACCAAAGAGAGCTTTTCCGGCAGCTTCCAGAACGCATCTCTTGATCCATTCTGCGTTTTCAGCAGTAGTATATCCCAGCTTGACGGCATTATCGATTGCCGGTAACAGATATAATGAAGCAGCTGTGGAGAGGTTGACCATCTGGTTGGATGAGTCTGTTTCATTATTGGTACCGTTAACGAAGTGATAATCACATTCTTCACGGAACATCATTGATTCAGCAACACATTCCTCTTCCGGAGTAAATTTCTTATATTCGTCGGAAACTGCAGGTCCGAATGACTGCCATAATTCGTGTTCAGGAGCAGGATATTTTTCTCTGCTTTCAGCGATGATACGGCAGTGTCTGTCACCGCAGCCTTTAGCTTCAACCATCAGATAGTCCAGCTTGTGGCCTTTGCGGTGTCTGGTTTCAGTAGCATCAGCCTGTCCCTGTAAGGACATGGTTGTGGCACGGCATAATTCAGATCCTACGATATCCCAGTCACAGACATCAAGTTCCTTTTCGCATCTGTATGTACCGAAGTCCTGACATCTGCCGCACATTAACAGAGCATCGTCACCTTTGTCGCCAATCAGGGCACCAGGGTATGATCCGCACATGAACGGATGAATGCCGAAGCCATCATCGTTAGGGTAATATAGCCCTGTCCGATAAAGTCTGGCATAAGCTTCCTTACACATTTCGGAAGCTCTGGTTTCATAATCAGGAATGATAATTCTGTAAGCCTGTCCGACGGCTGCACTTAATACTGCTTCAAATCGTGAAGCGTAGTGCAGGGCATCCTGATAGGACATCAGCTTGTTCCAAGGAGACTGAACGGCGTTAAATGTCTTAAAGCCGGCTCCTTCACCTGAATTAACAGGTATTCTTTCGTCTATTTTCTTTGTCATCTGGATCCTTTCTAATCCTCAGGCGGGTAAGCATCAATGGCTGCCTGATATTTAACAATGTTATGTGAAGCACCGCCATCAACGAAAATGGTTTCACCGGTAATGCCGTCTGCGACAGGTGTGCAGAAGGTGTAAGCCATGATGCCGACTTCATCGACAGGTAACTGGCCGTCAACCTGCCATACCATTAATTCATCATAGAATTCATCCTGCTGTTCTTCGGTAAGACCATCACTGGCCAGGTTACCGGCAGCACCAGGAGTAACCATGCCGCCCGGGGCAATGCTGTTGACATTGATGCCGTAGCGCTTCAGTTCCTTGGCTGCTTCGGTAGCCAGACCCATGACTGCTGCCTTGCTGGAAGCATAGTGAGGGTAACCGCCGAATACAGGATAAGGCATGACCGGACTGTTGGATGAAATCAGAACGATCTTGCCGTGAATGTTGTTTTCCTTCATGTATCTGCTGACGTACTTGACGCCGAAGAAGGCACCGTATACGTTTGTTTCAAAGACCAGCTGCAGGTCTTCCTTAGGCAGATCATAGATCTTGGCGTAATTCCAGATGGCAGCACTGTTTACGAAGATGTCCAGTGAACCGAACTTTTCAGCGGTAAAGCTGACCAGTGCTTCGACTTCTTCTTCATTTCTGACATCAGTGAAACAGAAAACGACATCATCATCGCCATAGCCTTCCTTGTGCAGCAGATCGAGAGCAGCTTCCTCTTCAATGTGTGAGTTGGAAGCCATGACGACCCTGGCACCGCCCTGCAGTAATCTTAATGTAATATCAAATCCCAAACCGGAAGAGCCGCCTGTTACCAGGGCAACTTTTCCCTTAACTGAAAACATGTCTGTGAAGGGGCGTGCTTTATCAATATAACCCTGAAGCATTCCCTTATCATCAGGTGTAAATGCCATAAATAAAAGTCCTCCTTAATGTACGATTAAAATTATATTCCCGGGATTGAATACATCTTTATAATAAATAAATAAAATAAAGTCAAAAATACAAAAATTTAAGGTATTTTCAGGGTGTTTACTGAACTGTTTGACGGGGTATTTTCCGGAAAATGGAAAATGATTGATGAAATGAATGATTAATTCAGGAAACCTGTTTTTCCATACGATGTTATGTTTGTTTTGAAAAATACTGACACCTACAAAATGACGGGTCACAGAACCGGAAATGTGCTATAATGAACTGGTAAAGAAGGTATAAATAATGAAGCTGAATGCGGATATCATCTATAACGAGCTGTCCAGACATTTTCAGTGCGAGATGCACGGACCGCAGTTAACTGAACTTACTCTGGGACGTGCAGAGTTTTATCTGGATGGCGAAACATCGTTTATGAAAAACCGTCTCTATCTGGCAAGTATTGATCACCTTCCGCAGAGACCCCACATTCAGAAGGGATCGATGCTGATCTGCATCGGAGATGGCTTTACACTTAATTACTATAAGGAAAGAATGACCGTCCTGGTTATCAGAAAGAAACAGGACTTTTTCACGGTATATCAGATCCTTCAGAACATATATGATAAGTATGACAGCTGGGAAAAAACTCTGTATAGAGATCTTGCCAAGGACTATGACATTCAGGCGCTGATATCTGATTCAGCGGACATCTTCAACAAGCCGATCTATGTACTGGACAGTACTATAAAGATAGTGGCATCGACCAGCAGGGATAATGAGAACTGGAACATTACGGACAGCGGTTCGCTGAACTTTGAATCCATGGGCAAATATCTGTCCGCATCCGATCTGATGTTCGACAGGAAGAATGCCATGAGAATCGATCTGTACGGTGTCAAGACATTATGCGTAAATCTCTTCAATAGAAACGATCAGTATGAAGGATGTCTGTGCATCAATTCCCGGAGTACGGGATTTGTAGATGGGGAGGATAAGCTGGCTGAATACCTGGCTTCCATGATTGAGATAGCCATTGAAAGAAATCCGAACATTATAAATGATTCACGGCCTTCACTCAAGAAGGTCATGCAGGCTCTGATTGAAGAGATGCCGCTGTCGCATTCTCAGCGCATGATCATGTCCGGAAGCAATGAAAAAAGTGAATACGTCTGTGTCTACATGCGCTATGGAAAAGGACATAATCATCTGCCTCTTTCATATATATGTGATGTGTTCGAGGAAACCTTTGCCCAGTCATATGCCTTTGACCGAGAAGATTGCCTTATCGGACTGATAAACATTGATGAATTGCGAGACGAAAAGAACCCTAATTACCATGTTCTGCTGAATAAGAAACTGGGTGAATTCGTAAAGGGCATGCATCTGTGTGCCGGAATATCAAATGAATTCAGTGATCTGTATAATGTCAGAATCCACTACATGCAGGCCCTGGCCGCCGTCGAAAACGGTCTGATGCTGAACAGGGAAAGTGATTACTTCTACTTCTCCAGTTATGCGTTAACGCAGATGGTTGTAAACTCTCTGGGATCCATGCCTCTGGAGGCTTATTTCCCGGTCGGACTGAACAGCCTGATCGAACATGACCGTTCTTCTGGGGTCTCCTATCTGGAAACACTGAAAGTATTCCTGGAAGAAAGCATGTCGTACACTTCGACGGCTCAGAAACTGTTCATTCACCGTTCCACTCTGATAGACAGAATTGCCAGAATAGAAAAGGAACTGAATGTTGATCTGAAGGATTACGATCAGCGCCTGCAGCTGGAAATGCTGCTGAAGGCGATGGATCTGGAGGAGACTCTCAGGCAACAGTAAAAGGCATCCAAAGATGCCCTTACATTATCAATTATGATTTAGATGTTATCTTGAGCAGGCTTTCAGATCGGCATCAAGTTCATCTGCATGAGCAGCAACTTCTGCTGATTCAGGATAGCTTAACAGCTTGCGGTAAGTTAAGCCGCCAACCAGTTTCATGCGTGGGTCCTTGGTTGAACCAGGTGCATACTTTTCCATGACTGCTCTTCCTTCAGGTGATCTCATGATGTCTCTGATTTTTGAATCTAATGATAATGCCATAATGTCCTCCTTATTAATGTTTAATATTATGTTTCTAATTCTTTCCCGAGAATCTAATTTTATGATAAAGGGGGAGATGTGAATAATAAATCCTATAAAAAGCGGTTATTTTAAATGAAAAACCATCAAAACATACGTAATACAATATTACGAGATAATAACCCGTAAAAACCTACAGTTTGCGGATAAAACAATTATTGAGGATTAAATAAACTATAAGTAGAATTATAGAAAAATACGAGGTGAAATAATGTTAACAGATATTGAAATTGCACAGGCCAGTGAAAAGAAGAAAATCACGGAAATAGCTGACGGTCTTAACATACCTGAAGAGTATGTTGAACTTTACGGTAACTACAAGGCCAAGATCGATTATAAGCTGTTGAAGGATTATGCTGACAAACCGGATGGAAAACTCGTTCTGGTTACCGCAATCAATCCGACACCAGCCGGTGAAGGAAAGACGACAACGACCGTAGGACTGGCTGATGCCTTAAGACATATCGGAAAGAAGTCAGTGGTAGCCTTAAGAGAACCTTCTCTGGGGCCTGTTTTCGGTGTCAAAGGCGGAGCAGCAGGAGGCGGTTATGCTCAGGTTGTTCCAATGGAAGACATCAACCTGCACTTTACCGGTGACTTCCATGCCATCGGTGCTGCCAATAACCTGCTGGCAGCCATGCTGGACAACCATATTCAGCAGGGCAATGTCCTGGGCATTGACCCGAGAAGAATAACCTGGAAGCGTGCTGTTGACATGAATGACCGCCAGTTGAGAAATATCGTTGATGGATTGGGGGCCAGAACCGACGGTACGCCAAGACAGGATGGCTTTGACATTACGGTAGCTTCCGAAGTCATGGCTGTATTATGTCTGGCATCCAGCATTACTGACTTAAAGGAAAGACTGGCCAGAATCGTTGTCGGTTATACCTATGATAACAAGCCGGTTACCGCCGGTGACCTGAAAGCTCAGGGTGCCATGGCGGCTTTACTGAAGGATGCTCTGAAACCTAACCTGGTTCAGACGCTGGAACATACACCTGCCTTCATCCATGGCGGACCTTTCGCCAATATAGCCCATGGCTGCAACTCGGTAACTGCCACCAGAATGGCGCTGAAACTTGGGGACTATGCCATTACCGAAGTCGGCTTCGGTGCTGACTTAGGAGCAGAGAAGTTCCTGGATATCAAGTGCCGCATGTCTGGTTTAAAGCCTAACGCCGTGGTTATAGTAGCTACGGTAAGAGCTCTGAAACACAATGGTGGGGTTGCCAAGGCTGATCTGGCTAAGGAAAACCTGGAAGCTCTGGAAAAGGGCATGCCAAACCTGCTGCAGCATGTTGATAATATCACCAATGTCTATCATCTGCCTTGTGTGGTAGCCATCAACAGGTTCCCGAGCGATACGGAAGCTGAGCTGAAGCTTATTGAGGATAAATGCCATGAATTAGGCGTTAACGTAGCCTTAAGTGAAGTATGGGCTAAAGGTGGCGAGGGCGGTAAGGCACTGGCTGAAGAAGTAGTCAGACTGTGCGAACTGCCAAATGACTTTGAATATTCATATGATCTGAATCTTTCCATCATGGAAAAGCTGAATACGATCGCTACAAGAATATACCATGCTGACGGTGTTGATCTGGTCGGCAGCAGCCCTAAACAGCTGAAACAGCTGGAAGAACTGGGCTATGGCAATCTGCCTGTCTGCATGGCCAAGACTCAGTATTCATTCACTGATGATCCTAACAAGTTAGGTGCACCGAGAGATTTCAGAATCTCAGTCAGAAACCTGAAAGTATCCGCCGGGGCAGGATTCATTGTAGCCCTGACCGGTGATATCATGACCATGCCTGGACTGCCGAAAGTTCCGGCTGCAGAGAAAATAGATGTAGATGAGAATGGTGTAATAACCGGACTGTTCTAAAGGAGGAATTGATTATGCTTGATAAAAGTATAAGGGAATTCACGGAATTATCTGCCAGTAAGGCTCCCGTTCCGGGAGGCGGTGGGGTCAGTGCCTTAGTTGGATCACTGGCAGCATCACTGGCAGAAATGGTTACCAACCTGACCACGGGAAAGAAGAAATATGCTGAATATGAAGATGAAATTCAGCGGATAATGAAAGAAACTGCTGAATTAAGGATCAGTCTTCTTAACTGGGTCAATGAGGATGCCGAAGCTTTTGAACCGCTGGCAAAAGCCTATTCAATGGATAAAAATGATCCCTGTTATGCTGAAACCATGGAAAAATGTTTGAGAACAGCTGCTGATGCACCATATCACATTCTGCAGTTATGCTGCAGAGTTGTTGAACTGGATGAAAGACTGGCTGAAATCGGTTCTAAACTGGCAGTTTCAGATGCAGCTACATCTGTAATGCTGGCTCATGGTGCCATTTATGGAGCGTTAATAAATATAAAGGTAAATACCAGACTGATGAAAGACAGAGACTATGCTGATGAACTTGATCAGAAGGCATCAGAGATGGTCCGGGAATATGCCGAAAGAGCATTGAATTGTTATAAGGCTGTAGAAAAGAGGCTTTCCAATGGCTGAAATATTAAAAGGCAGACCGGTTGCGGGTATTCTGGATGAACGGACTGCACATGAAGTTGCCATCCTGAAAGAAAATGGCATAGACACAACGCTGGCTATTTTAAGAGTAGGGGAAAAAGGTGACGATATTGCCTATGAGAAAGGTGCCATGAAGAAATGCCGGAATGTGGGAATAAAGGTCAGAAATGTTGTGCTTCCTGAAGATGTCAGTTATGAAGAGTTTTACAGGACCCTGGATGAGCTCAACAGTGACTCGGAAGTACATGGCATTCTGATGTTCAGACCGTTGCCAAAATATCTTGATAACGAAAAAGCCAGAAATTACATCGATCCGGTTAAGGATGTTGACGGCTGTTCTGACAGCTCTCTGGGAAGTATTTTCATTGATAAGGAATGTGGATTTGCTCCATGTACTGCGGAAGCAGTCATGGAAACATTGAAGTATTACAATGTTGATGTTAAAGGCAAAAACGTAGCAGTGATTGGACGATCACTGGTGGTTGGTAAACCACTGGCAATGCTGTTGATGAACCGGAATGCTACGGTAACCGTATGTCATACCAAAACAAAAGACGTACCTTCAATTACCAGACAGGCAGATATAGTAATCTGCTGTACCGGAAGGATGGAATCGATAAATGCTGAATATGTAAGTGAAGGACAGACTGTCATTGATGTCGGCATAAAATATAATGAAACAAAGCAGAAATTGTGCGGAGACGTGTTGTTTGAAGAAGTAGAACCAATTGTTGATAGGATCACACCTGTACCGGGAGGAATAGGTTCAGTTACAACTTCAGTACTTACCAGACATGTTGTCAAAGCAGCAGTGAATCAGACAAGATAACCTGAGGGTTATCTTTTTTCTGCTATAATTGTAATGTGAGGTAGTAAAAATGAAAGAATACTATATTAACAGTGACGGCATTCGTCTGCATGCCAAGCTTGAGATGCCGGAAAACTTTAGCGGAAAGTGTCCTCTGGCTATTATTTTTCATGGCCTGACAGGTCATATGGAGGAACTGCATATTGCAGGTGCTGCCAGAATCATGAATGAAGTCGGAATAGCTGCTTTAAGGGTAGAACTGTACGGGCATGGACAGAGTGAAGGCAGATTTGAGGAACATACACTTCTTAAATGGATCAGTAACGCCTTAGATGTCGTTGATTATGCTAAGAAACTCGATTTTGTGACTGATCTGTATGTGTGTGGGCATTCTCAGGGAGGCCTGCTGACGATGATAATCGGTGGATTAAGAAATGATGATTTCAAAGCTATCATTCCAATGTCTCCGGCAACAGTTATTCTGGATGCAGCTAAATATGGCATGTTTTTCGGGGTAAAGTTTGACCCTGATCATATTCCTGATGAACTGGATGCCGGTTTGTATAAAATCAATGGTAATTATTTCCGTACCGCTCAGATGATTCATATCGAAGAGCTGATTGATAAGTATACGGGTCCTGTTTTCATTGTTCACGGCGATGAAGATGAAGCTGTTCCTCTGAAATATGCCATAGATGCTCAGAAGAGATATAAGAACTGTAAGCTTGAAATCATTCCAGGTGATGATCACTGTTTTACCAGACATCTTGACCAGATGCTGGCTGCGTTAAAACAGTTCATGCTTAGTGTAAATAAATAAGACGATGCTTTATGCATCGTCTTTTACTGTTCAGATATTCTTTGATTTCTGAAATATATCACCAGGTTAACTATCAGGCTCAACAGATTTATTACATATACCGCCAGGACATACCATTTTGTTGAGATACTGGCCATGTAATTCTTATTGAGAAGCTTTGACATGATACCGGCAACATAGCCGGTAAATATCAGCATCAGAAACAGTAAGCTGGTTCCTTTTGTACTTCTTGCTTTATATGCCTTAATGGCATTGATTGGCCATGAGGCCCCGAAACATACTAACATGATGATCTCGCACAGTTCTGCCATGGTTTGCTGTCTCCTCTCGTTTATTAATTCCTTCGTTATGATACCACCATGATGATTTACAAGCAACAACAGTTTCCTGGTGAAAATTGTTTTTTTTGTTATGAAAAAATTTCAATATTTTATGAAAAAATCAGTCATAATTATAGGGTTTACTGTTCTTTTCTATTATAATGGGGGTAATTCTTAAAAAGGGGGATTCATAATGACAGCCGGAAAATATGTGGGAGATAAGAAGTTCTATTCTGATGTTGGACGTTTAGCAATACCAAGCATGCTGCAGCAGCTGCTTTCAAGTGCTATGGGCATGGTTGATACAATGATGGTTTCGGCTATTGGAATGGTTTCTCCTGTTGGTGTGGCATCACAGGTCGGACATGTCTGTACCTGCATCTCCTTCGGCGTCATGGAGGGCACAGGCATCTATGCTTCCCAGTTCTATGGTGCTGATGATAAGGAAAACCTGCAGCGCACCTTTGGTATGTCACTTATACTGACTCTGCTGGTAGGTTTACGGTTTTTCGGCCTGATATCTTTCCGGTGTATTCCGGTTATAAGATTCTATGTCAAGGATCCGGATGTCATAAGTTATGCCAAGATTTATCTTGATCTGGTTAAGTTTTCATTCCCTCTTAACACAGTTGCCCTGGCATATAACTATTTCTACAGATGTATCCATAAGACAAATGTTTCCATGTGGATCTCAACAACATCAATGGTAACCAATGCTATAGTTAACTACATACTTATTTACGGCAAATTAGGTTTTTCACCAATGGGTGTAGCTGGCGCTGCCTGGGGAACTATTGCTTCTCAGGTTGTAGCCTTAGGCCTGTACATGGGTTATTCCATTCTGAGCAAAGCCGCTTTCGTGGGAAAGCCTAAGATCATGTTTGATATCAGCAGAGATTTCTTCAGAAAAGTCATGATCAGAACCTATCCAACTATCATTAATGAAACACTGTTTGGTTTCGGCACATCGTTATACATCAAAGCCTATGGTCTGCTGGGAACAAAGGTTACTGATTCCTATTATGTCGCGAATACCATTACCAATATGTTCTTCTCCGTATGCAACGGCTTATCTGTATCTGGAAGTATGCTGTTAGGTGCTGAATTAGGCAAGGGAGATGTAAAAAAAGCGGTTCTGGAAAGCCGCTGGTTCCTGTATCTGGGGCTGGCGCTGGCTGCTGTTACAGGTTCAGTAGTTATCGGAGCTGCCAAGCCGTTGGTTGATCTGTTTGGATTAACCAATCCAGATGTTTATGAGCTGTCTGTTGCCATCGTCAGAGTTTCCGCATTCAGAATTGCTCTGAGAATGATCGTAGTAGTTATCTTCTCATCATTAAGAGCAGGTGGAGATTCCAAGATGTTAATGGTTCTGGACTGCGGTATCGTGTGGTTTGTAGGTATCCCGCTGATTTACGGTATGATATCTCTGCTGCACATGGAAAACTTTGCTCTGATTTATTTCCTGGCACAGTTTGAACTGGCAGTCAGGATCCTCATCGGGTTAAGAAGATTCACTTCCAACCGGTGGGCTGTTAACCTGACAAATGAAATCACAGCGGAACGGTAATCAGATAAAATGATCTATTAATGCCAGCACATAAAGGTGGATCGGATAGTATAACAGATATACCGCTTTGAACCAGGAAGGCATTTTCCCGTACTGTCCATTATAGAGAGCCAGTAAAGGTACCGCTAAAAGAGTATAAAGATTTGTAACACTGTAGTACGAATGATGACTTATTATGTACTGCAGTGTTTTTCCTATGCTGTGGAAGTGCAGTGTATATCCGTCGATCTGTTCCAGAAAAATAAGCAGTGAAACAGCACAGAAACAGTAAAGAAGTCTTAATATGAAAGGCTTTTTAAGCAAATGGGATGTATACACCTGCATCAGCAGCATGAATATGATACCAGCTGCAAAATATCCCATGGCTCCTGTGAAATTAATGAAAATGATCAGTATCCATAATATGACGATCGTCATGATGTTGTTGTTGCCATCAAGAGAGAAATACACTGTCAGAGCATACAGGAAAAACTGCAGGATCTGATTTTGCATTTCCATGGCCGGAATCTTCTGATAAAAACAGAGGTCAAAACCTATTTCAGAAACAACCGCCAGTATTGCCAGCTGAAGTATATAACGCAGAAAACGTTTATTATCGTTTTTAAGATGGTTGCAGGCTTCCGTGATCATCAGAGCATACAGGGGAAAAGCTATTCTTCCTATATAACGGTAAGTCTGCGGCATATTAAAGACCACACCGATGTGATCGATGGTCATGGTTATCATGGCAATGATCTTGAGAATTAAGGCACTCATGTCATTATTATATAACAGAGGATAAGAAAAGAGCCATCAATATATGGCTCTGACTTTTCACTGATTATTTGAGAAGTTCGTTAACCTTTGCCTGTACAGCATAGTAATCATAACCGGCAGCAGTCAGCCTGTTATATCTGTCATCACCGTTGCCCCAGTCGCCTCTGATAACTTCCTTGGCTACTGTTACGATATCCTTTAAAGCTGGTTTTGGTTCTTCTTTCTTTACAGGAATCTTAGCAGTTGTAGGAACTGTAGGTGCTCTGCCAGCCAGCAGATCGTTTACCAGAGTCTGTACTGTATTGTAGTCATAACCGGCAGCAGTCAGTCTGTTGTATCTGTCATCACCGTTGCCCCAGTCGCCTCTGATAACGTTCTTTGCAACGTCAAGCAGATTGACTTCTGTGTATTCAGGCTCAGTCTTAGGTGCTTCCTTAGGCTGAGAAACAATGCTGTCAACCATGCTCTTTGGTCTTTCAGGCTGTTTTGGCTGAACAGTCCGAGTCACAGCAGAATCAACCATTGATTTTGGTCTTTCAACTGCTGTCTTAACTTCTTCAGCTTTTTCCTTTACATCGTTGGCTACGTTCTTGATAGAATCTACCATTGAAGTAGTTGTTCTCTTTACGCCTTCTTCAGCTTTTTCGGCTGTATCAGAGATATTCTTTTTGATTTCTTCTAATTTTTCCTTTAATCCCATATTATTGTTGCCTCCATTTATATTTAATTATATTATATATCTAAATATGGAAGATTGCATGAAATCTTGCTAAAATAGAATGTGACGAAAGAAGAGGTAAAGATATGGTAATCAGTATTGGTATTGATACAGTAACTATCAGCAACGTTGAAAGATTTCTTCATAATCAGCAGTATGTAGACGACATTTTCACAGAAGAGGAACAGAGACGGGCTCAGTCCAGAAGTTCTCTGCTTGATACATATGCACGCCATTTCGCTGCCAAGCAGGCAGTAAAGAAGGTTTTGGAACACTTCATGAACACTGCAGACTTTGAATACAAGCAGGTCGAAATTCTCTTTGATGAAAACAAACTTGTCTATATCAAGCCAAACGAAGAAATTCAGGCAGTTTTAGACAGCAAGGGTGTTAAGACCCTGATGCTGAGCATCACCTCAGAAGGTGACAGCGCTACAGCATTCGTAATTGCTCAGCAGTAATTAACAGAAGAAAAAAGGGAGCGATCCCTTTTTCTTGTGGTTTATTTAAATACGTATTTCTGCAGTCTGTCGAATGCTTCCTGGACTCTGCTTAATGGCAGGGCAAGGTTGATTCTGATGTTGTATTCACCGTGGAACGGACGGCCGTCCTGCCAGTAAACACCATACTGCCAGCCTTTGTAGAAGACGTCATCAAGAGTGCAGTTATGCTCCTTACAGTAATCCTCGCAGTCAATAAACAGCATGTAAGTTCCTTCAGGTTTGATAACTTTTACACCAGGTAAGTTTTTATTAATGAAGTCACAGGCATAATTGACATTTCCTGATAATACTTCATTAAGTTCCTTAGCCCATTCTTCTCCTTCATGGCTGTAAGCGCCAATCAGTGCATGCATTGACAGAACATTCTGAGAGTTGTAGTGGGTCAGGGACTCTTCTTTTTCCATTCTGCCCTTAAGCCATTTGTTGAAGATGACATGATAGGCACCAATCAGGCCAGCCAGTGAGAAAGTCTTGCTAGGAGCATACAGGGTTATGGTATGTTCTCTGGCATATTCACTTACAGTCCGTGTTGGTGTCTGAACATTTCCGTTTAAAACGATGTCAGCCCAGATTTCGTCGGATATTACATAAATGCCCTGTCTTTCGAAGATTTCCATGGCCTTGGTGAGTTCTTCCTTGGTCCAGACACGGCCGCTTGGGTTGTGAGGGTTGCAGATGATGGCCAGTTTTATCTTGTTTTCAACGATTTTCTTTTCCATGTCTTCATAGTCCATGGTCCATGTATTGCCGTCATTGATCAGTTTGGAGTGAACGATGCGGTAACCTGCATTGCTCAGTACACCTGTAAAGCCGACATAGGTAGGGGAATGCAGCAGAATGCTGTCACCTTTTGACAGCAGAACATTGCAGGCGTTGGCAACACCGCCAAGTACACCGTTTTCGTAACCGATGTTTTCAGTCTCTACATCCAGACCGTGATGATTTTTCAGCCAGTCCTTGATTGACTGGAAGTATTCTTTTCTAGGCATATAATAACCAAAGGTTGGATGCTGTGCTCTGGCAATTATGGCTTCCTGAATTGACGGAGCAACTGGGAAGTTCATGTCAGCAATCCACATAGGGATCACATCAAAGCCTTCTTCTCTTTTAACCTTGCCATAATTACCAACATAATCAGTAGGCATGTCAATGGCGATGGCATCATGACCATATCTTTCAAGTATTGTAGTAAAATCGTATTTCATAACCGAATTCTCCTTAAAAAAATTATAAACCAATGTTATTTTGAAAGAAATAAAAAAGCTTAACTTCAGTGAAGTTAAGCCTGGGTTGGTGGAACGATCTTGAATGTCTTAGCCAGCAGCATGGCTTCAGGTTCGCTCATGCCGTAGAATCCGACAATATATCCTTCGTTACGGGTTTCATCAACAATACCCATGTTCAGACAGTTGGATTTCTCGTTATAGAATACCGGCCCGATGAGCCCCTGCTGGGTAGGATATGTTTCATAAAGTGAAGAGATCAGTCCGACAGGACCTTTCATGATGGCAAAGCTTCTGCTTCCCCAGGTATAGGAAACCAGGTCAGATTTGTCGTTTTTCTGGAACATTGGCAGCACCAGATATGAAAGGTTTGAAAAAGTGTCTGTGTTCTCCTTGTATAAGTAAACACCAAGACCTACCAGTGCACCCAATTTTAACAATTTGTTTCTCATTATTATCACCTCCCGCATCATAGATATTTTAGCATCAATTAAGGTATAAAATATTTAATATTTGTCAAATATTATGTGATTGTGAAAAAAACGGACAGGTTATTTTTTTGGCATATAATGCAGTATTAGTGTATACTGTTATTCTTGGAGAAATGATGTATGAACGAAAGAAAGATTGAATTTGAAGGAATCAGAAACTGCAGGGACTTGGGTTCTCTGGTAACCAAAGATGGCAAAACAATTAAGAAGGGTAAGCTTATCAGAAGCGCCAATCTTTCCAATGCCAGTGATAATGATCTGGCTAAACTTGAAGATATGAAGCTAAAGAAGGTTGTAGATCTGAGATCTGTCAGAGAAGTAATGTTTTCTCCTGACAGGTATCCTGAAAACACGGAATATGTTCATAATTATATTTTCGCTGAAAACAGAGACGGCATTTCTCATGAAAAAGACGAAGAGAAAAAAGGACCGGATGATCCTTCTAAATATAACATGATCAATGCCTATGCACATCTGATGAGTGAACCGATATGTATCAGACATTTCGGACAGGCTTTACGTATCGTAATGGAAAATGATTACAGTGACGGCTGTGTGTTATGGCACTGTTCAGAAGGAAAAGACAGATGCGGAATGTTAAGTGCCTTCGTTTTAACTGTACTTGGAGTGGATGAAGATACCATCAGAGAGGATTATCTGCTGACAAATGAGGTCAACGGTCCAAGAGCCGAGTACTTCTACCATATGTACAGAGAAAACGGACGCAGTGAGGCCGACTGCAGTGCGGTCAGAGATGTTTTCCTGGCAAAGGAAGAATATCTGAATACTGCTTTGAAAACCATTATGGACGGTTATGGAAGCATGGATAACTTCATTACTGAAGGGATGGGCATCAGTCAGGAACTGATTGACAGTTTCAGAGCTCAGATACTGGAATAAACTGCTGTTAAATCAGCAGTTTTTTGGTGATTCTAGTCCTGTGTCCAATACATACATATAAAAATATGCTATATTGCAGATAAGGAAGGAAGTTAACATGGACCAGGAAAAGATTGGCAGATACATAGCTGAGAAAAGGAAACAGCTTAACATGACGCAGCAGCAGTTAGCTGACAGGTTGAGTGTCACCAATAAAAGCGTTTCCCGCTGGGAAAATGGTCTTAACATGCCTGATGTATCCCTGTTAAGTGAACTGGCTGAAATACTGGATACAGATATATCATCTCTTCTTAATGGAAGTGACACTTCAGATACTGAAAAAGATACTGCCAGTCGGATAATTGATTATTCCCGGCAGTCTATCAGAAAGGAAAGAAAGAAATATCATATTATTCTATATGCCTTTGGTATTGTTGTGGCTTTTATGATTGGAGTTTGGCTGCAGGACAGATATAATACTGCTGAACTTGTAAAACAGGAGTTTGTACCGGTCAGTTCCATCATGCCGTTTGCTTCACTGGGAGACAGTGATCTTGTGGATATTAAACTGTATTCTGCTGATGGTAGTCAGATAAAACTGACTTCTCAGGAGAAGCAAACCATATTCAGACAGATACAGCTTATTAACTATTATTACCTTGATCCAAGGAATTCAGTGGATAGAGCACGTGCTGATCACCGGCACATAGAAACCCGTAAAGGCAGTTTTGATATTTCTGTCGATTCTGACCGTCTGGTTATTATGGGCAGAGAATACGATGCCCCATGGAAAAATCTAAAAGGCATTAATGAATACATGAATTATTTCAATTTCTCTGATCTTAACAGAATTTACTGTATTCAGATGCTGTCTGTTCAGGCTGAAAGCCTTGATTTACGCAGGCGGGAACATCTTTATGTATATGTATGGACACTGGATGCTCACAGTTACAGATGTTATGTAACGGAAAAGAAAACAGATAGTATGGATTTCCTGATGAGCAGTTCTGCGACCAGCATTGAAAGCATCAGAGATGTATTTAAATTCTATGGAATAAAAGAGGATAAGGCAGAGATAATTCCTGTTCAGCATCCTGATTCAACATACAGCTGGCCTGATCGTGAAGAGCCAAATACACTAAAAATGCTATGTCAGAAGTTAGGACTGGAATAGAAAACATGTACTTCACAGTACATGTTTTTTCATATAATTGTAAACTCTCTTATCAGTACAATATCTTATCTTTTCATAGTCATCAATGTTCTGCCTGATGAATGAAGAACTGAAGTTAATGTTTCTAACTGGCAGGATAGTGTAATTGCTTTTCCCGTATCCTTTCATCAAACTCTCGAGATCATCAGAATCGATATCTTCACGCGGTATGATTATGAAATCGTACTGCAGCAGTTCCTTATACTCTTTCCAGCGGTCAAATGTCGGAATATTGTCCCGTCCGATAATAAGTATGAACTGATCTTCAGGATGTTCTTCTTTTAAGGCACGGAAGAGCTGATAGGTATATTGAATATCATTGTGAACATCGTCGATTATTATGCGTTCGTTTTCAAAATAACGCAGCATTTTTATGCGATGGACAACAGGGGGCAGGTTCTGCTTGTCCCAGTAATTACCTGTTGGAACGATCAGTACTTTGTCAGCCAGATCCTTTTTCAGAACTTCTCTGACTATTTTTATGTGACCTTTATGTACCGGGTTGAATGAGCCGCAGTATACGCCGATTCTCATTCAAATATTTCCTTTATTTCATCAAGATAGAGAGGTTCGTCGTATTCACAGTTATCTTTGTCAAACAGAGTGACATCAGGATACTGCTGATACTGATCAGTATAGTATTTATGAATGCTGATCTCACTGTTCATTAACATAATGATTTTTTCCAGTGAATACTTATTAGTGAATTCTTCAGCGGTATAACCTTTTACCCAATGTTTTCCATCGACATGGTAGCGCCAGTCGAAACTGCCTTCCTGATCAAGAGGATTTTCAGGGTCCAGGGTAAACAGCCAGCAAGGCTGATTATCAGTCTGAGGATATGTTTTTACGCTGATCCGTTCAGGATGAGGCATTTTGAACTTGTGGAGTGAACCGTTATGCAGTTTCATGATCTTGTTGTATTCTTCTTCACCCAGATCACCGTATCCGCGGATGATCTTGGCTGCGTCAGCATATCTGACTCCCATCTTTTCCTCATCTGACTGTCCGGACAGACCATCATCAGGAGTTCTGTAAAGTACTTTTGGCGGAACACCGACTACTTCACCGACTTTGATTACTTCTTCAACGGTCAGATGTGAGATCAGTTCAAAGTCATGGGCACTGTCACCGAACTTGGTGAAGTAACCGAGGAATAATTCGGCCAGATTGCTGGTACCAGGTACCAGATATGCGCCGCCTTTGGTAGCTGACAGCAGGGCTGCCATGTAATAGCAGGTAGCCATTCTTAAACGTGGTTTGAGATTTATGTCAGCGTTCTTTTTTTGTTCGTCTGTGAATGTTCCAAGTTTGTCAATCTGGTTGATAAAACTGTCAAAAGTATCAGTCAGATCAATGTTCAGCATTTCAAAACCGAATTTTTCAGCAACCAGCTGAGCATCGGCAGCATCGCGTGATTTTGAATGGCAAGGCATGGTAATGCCCACAACATTCTCAGCACCGATGGCTTCGCATAACAGACCGGCTACAACGCCTGAGTCCTTACCGCCTGAGATGCCCAATACAGCACCTTTCAGGTGGTTTTTCCGGTAATAGTCTCTGACAAACCGGACGATATTGTCTCTTTCCTTTACTGCATCAAACATTATTTGCTCACCTCATTCTGTAATCTCCAGTTAATGCTTCTCTGTAAGTAATCTACATAATCCTGATTCTTGCACATGCCCTTGCCGTCAACGTCGGAAATCTTGGCAACATCCTGTCCATTGCATCTTGTGACCTTCATGACGATGTTAAGAGGTCTGACAGAAGTGTCGTTGGAGATGTATGTGCCGATACCGAAGGCAACCTGGCATCTGCCCATGAAATGCTGATAAATGCCAGAAGCCTTGTCAAAGTTCAGACTGTCTGAGAATAACAGAGTCTTATTCTTTGGATTGATGCCGAGTTTTTCATAGTGCTTAATCATCTTTTCGCCCCATTCAATCGGATCGCCGCTGTCATGTCTGACACCGGAGAACAGGGTAGCGTATGTAAGATTAAAATCTCTTAAGAAGCATTCTGTTGTAATGGTATCAGTTAAGGCTGTACCGTTAAGAACACCGTATTCCTTGACCCAGGCTTCCAGAGCAAAGTAGTTTGAGTAGGCAGGATTATTCTTGTGATTGCCCTGGCCTACGCACATGATCCATTCATGAGCCATTGTTCCGACAGGGGTGAGATTGTATTTCTTGGCCAGATAGATGTTGGAAGTACCTACGCAGTTAGATCCGCAGATTCCCCATTTTACATCTTTCAGTTCTCTGACAGCGAGATCCTGTGCTTCAGCAGAAAGTCTTCTTCTTAAACCGAATTCAGAGAAGTTGCCGATGCTGCAGTTATTCAGCAGACGTTCCTTCTTATCAGCAAGTTTCTTCTTGAAATCTGCGAACAGCTGATCATAATCATAAGCCATGCGGAAGTATACTTCGTTTACGATAGCTAAGGTAGGAATCTCGTACATGGAAGTATTCAGCCATGTTCCGGTAGCTTCCAGAGCCAGCCCTGTTGGATCATCGGTTGAAATATGGAAATCCTCATAGCGTGGTTTCCACAGTCTCAGGAAGTCGACATAGCTTCCTTTGATCCATCTGATGTTGTTGAGATATTCAAGTTCGTCTTCATTGAAGCGCAATGAGCAGTATAATTTAATCTGTTTCCTGATTTCTTCTACCATTTCAGTGGTAAAGAAGACATCAGTATTGCGACATTTGAAGGTCCAGGTTGTTTTGTAATCGCTGAACTGGTGATAAATGGCCTGTCCCATTGAGATTTTATATAAATCTGTTTCCAGTAAGCTTGTTATGATCTGATGCATATGTTTTTCTCCTTATATAACATTGATCTGGCACATTTTCATGGTTTCCAGAGCAGCATCATGGCTGGCTGGTGTAACACCGGCGCAGCAGTTTGCCAGACAGCGGATCTCAATTTCAGGAACGGCTGTCTTTATCAGAAGAGCATTGGAAACAACGCAGATATCAGTGCATAAACCTACAAGGGTAATGCTTTTGATGCCGTCGGTTTCGTTCAGCTTCTTTATCTCCTCAGCCAGTTTTTCCGAACCAAATGTCGGCTTGTTGAAAACAACGGCATTGTCCAGTTTCTTATAGGCTTTTTCAACTTTGCGGTCAAACTGCCAGCCGTCTGTGTTTTCAACACAGTGAACTACCGGCAGATTTCTGCCTTCCTGAGTTTCCAGATAATTTACCTGATGGGTGTCTTTGGTAAGATAAACCACATCATAATCCTTTTTCATTTCCCTTACTACATTGTCGACGATTGCCACGGCTTCAGCAGTGCCCAAGGCACCGTCAACAAAGTCTTTCTGCATGTCAATTACTACCAGAACCTTTTTCATGCTATAAATCTCCTTTCAGATATTGCAATAACGGATTGAAACTGTATAATTCAGCTTCTCTGTTATAGGTTTTTACTGTTCTGCCGGTTGGTACCAGCATCTTTAATATATCACGTCGGAAGTTAGGTGTATCCTTTTTTGTTCCACTGATTATTTCATATACGTTCTGTACCTGCTTCAGTGTAAATTCGGCAGGGAGAAGGTTGAATATAAGGCCGCTCGATATAACGTGCAGCTGCAGTTCATCCATAGCCATATTGATAATTTTGACGTGGTCTTCGTACAGACATCCTGCAGAATTCTCCAACAGTACGGAATCCTTGCGGATGTAGTTTTCACAGGCGGTATCTTCAATGCGGTAACTGATAAGATTGTCTTCATCAGTCAGATTCAACAAAGATATCCTGATGCTTCCTGTCTGTTCTGTGACATCCTTGGAAACAGTGAACCATCTGTTTTTATCATCTTCCTGTTCCAGAAGGTTTTCCTTTGGCGTCAGACAGATATAGAAAGTGGTGACTGTTCGCTGTCCCTTGCCGCGGTCAGCTTTTCCCAGGGTGTACAACTGGCGGAAATAGCTTACTTTAGACGCAGCTTTTTCAAGGAGGCTTAAAGCTGTATCATCCAGACTGCTCTCGGAAGTTATCTTCTGTTCCGGAAGACCCCAGCAGCCGTCTTTGTGACGGTGCAGCAGGATCTGAAGTTTACTGTTCTGTATAGTTGCCAGTACAATTCCTACGGTATTGAGAACCATTGTCATCACCTCCCAAATATATTATAGTCAAATTGACAATAAAATAAAGAGCTTGAGACATAAAATTGATAATTTGTAATGATATAATTAAAAATGAGGTGATAAAAGTGAAAACAGTACTTATTACAGGTGCCTCTTCAGGTATTGGAATGACTTTTGCCAGAGAGTATGCCAGGATGGGTTACAGAATAATAGTCTGTGCCAGAAGGGAAGACAGACTGAAGGAACTGTGCCGGGGTCTGGACACGGAATACAGAATAATCACAGCTGATCTTTCCAGGGAAGAACAGTGTCTTGACCTGCTGGAAAAGGTAAGTGGTGAAGATATAGATATATTTATTAACAATGCAGGCTTTGGGCTGGCCGGCGGTTTCCTGGAAACTGATCTTGAAAGGGAACTCAACATGATAAAAGTCAATGATATTGCCATGCATATACTTTTTAAGGGAATGCTGAAAAAAATGAATGAACAGGGAAAGGGAACGATCCTCAATGTCGCATCATCAGCAGGACTGTTCCCGGGAGGACCATACATGGCTGGTTACTATGCCAGCAAGGCTTATGTTGTTTCCCTTACCAGAGCTGTAGTCCAGGAACTTAAGGAAGCCGGCAGCAAAGTCTACGTCTGTGCCTTATGCCCGGGACCGGTTAATACGGAATTCAATAAGAACGCTGATGTTGTGTTCACCCTAAAGGGGATCAGCCCTGAGAAGTGCGTCTCTGATTGTCTGAAACAGATGGAAAAACACACAACGATTATTGTGCCATCTGCCCTGATGAAAGCAGCTATATCTCTTTCATGCCTCGTCCCGAAATCGCTGTTGGTCGCAATGACAGGAATGCAGCAGAAAAGAAAAATTGGTAAGTAAAACCGCAGATAGCGAAAACGTTTTATCTTGTTAAAAAATTTTTTTCATATATTTATGAAGTGTAAAAAGTGTGCTTAAATACACACTTTTTTGTTTGTTTTGATGTTTTTGTTTGTGAAATTTGCGTGAAATAGAATTTGACTATGAATAACATACTTTATATAATGAAATCGCTTACAAAGTAGAAAAGGAGATAATATGAAAAAGTTTATTTGTTTACTAATGAGCGCATTATTAGTCTTCTCAATGGCAGCTTGCTCTAATAATGGCGGTAAACCAGAAGACGATAAGTCTGCAGTTCAGAAGATAATTGCTGAAGCACAGACAATGTCACTTGAAGAATTAGCCAAGAAGGCTATCGAAGAATCTAATGGCAAGACATTCTACGGTGTTGGTAACTCAAGCCGTGGTAAGTCTGCATTACCTTTATTCATTGAATATCTGCAGTCAATCGATTCATCATACAAGCTTGACTTTGAATGGCAGCAGCCAAAGAACAACAAGATTTTCGACCAGTTAACAGCTGACGGATTAAAGGAAACAGGCACATTTGCCATGACTCTGATCCAGGATGGTAACCAGATCGAATCCAAGATGGTTCAGACAGGCGTTCTTGATACCTTCATTCCAAAGGAATGGGCTGAAGCCAACGGAACAACTGCTGATGCTTACAAAGGATATCTGCCTTTACAGACTTTAAACAAAGTCTTCATGTACAATAGCACAGGCAACAAGGTTTACACTAACTGCTGGGACTTCGTAGCTGAAGGTGAACATGGCTTATTCATGGACATTGACTCAGAAATCGTTGGTAAGAACTTCCTGTACATGCTGACTCAGGACAAGTATGCAGCACAGTTAAAGGAAGCCTATGAAAAGCTGCCTTCACAGAAGAAGGGATACTTCCAGCCAGTCATCGATGCCATGGATGCAGAAGCCAAGGACTTAGGCTTAGGCGAAAACGGCAAGTATGCCTTAGCATGGATCAAGTTATGGGTAGAAAGCTACTCAGCTCAGACAGATGACGGCCCAATCTGCAACATCTTAGTTGACAAGTCAGCTACAGATCAGTTCGGTCTGATCGTTTACTCAAAGTTACGTTCTGTTAAGGAATCTGAATCAGTATCTGTAAACAACATTAAGGTTGCTGCATACCAGGATGGTTATGAGGGCATGGGCGGCTATGGCTATTGCCATTATCTGTTTGTTACTGACAACTCACCATTACCTTGGACAGCATGCGCATTCATCGCTTACATGGTTGAAACTGTTGACGGTTTCTCTGCATGGGGCAAGGATATGGGCGGCTATTCAGCCAACCCTAAGCTGTTAGCTGAAAACGAAGCTAAGTACAACCATTCAAAGGGCGGCTATGTTGACGGTGTCGACACATTCCCTGCAAAGAATGACCGTGGTTATGAATGGTGGCTTAACGAAGGTAAGTTAGTAGTTGAAGATCCTGAATACTGCGCAAAGGTAGCCTTCACAGTAGGTTCATGGATTGAATTACTGAGCAAGTTCAAAGGCTAAAATCCTTTTATCTGCTTAACTGATATTGTGCCCTTATCATGAATTGTATAAGGGCACTTTCGTTCAATATAGAGGAAATCTTATGGAAAAAAAGAATACAAAAATAATCTTAAATAACATCAGAACATTCTTTTCTAAACCTTATAATGTAATTCTGGTGCTGACTGGTATTCTGGTAACCTTTACAACAATAGCGCCTATTATCGCCATTGTTGAAGATACTTTCAAGATTCACCCCGGTTCAATTGATGCTTATCTGACCGGTAAGAGTTCTGGTTATACAATCGTCAACTATGTTGACCTGTTTACCAGCGCCCAGGCCAAATCCAATCTGTGGATCCCATTAAAGAACACAGTCATTCTGGGAATAGGAACTTGTGTCATCGCAATATTATACGGCGGCATCTTTGCCTATCTGATCACCCGTACCAACATGGCTTTCAGAAAGTATCTGAGTTCAATATTCATCTTCCCATACATCATGCCTCAGTGGACACTGGCTGTTGTATGGCAGAACCTGTTTAACTCAAACGCAGTTACCGGTACTTCCAATGGTCTGATCACTTCATTAACCGGAATTACCATGCCGTTATGGTGGTGTAAGGGACTGTTCCCGTCAATTCTGATTCTGGGTCTGCACTATGCACCGTTCGCCTACATTCTGATCGGCGGCATCTTCAAGAACATGGATGCCAACCTGGAAGAAGCAGCGACGATCCTGGATACTCCTCCATGGAAGATCTTTACCAGAATCACCATTCCTATGATCAAGCCGGCTATTCTTTCAACGATTCTGCTGGTCATGGGCGGTGCTGTCGGTTCTTATCCTGTACCGCATTATCTGGGTCTGACTACTCTGGCTACCAAGTACATCTCAATGAACGACAAGTATGCCGGTGAAGCCAGCATCATTGCCATCATCATGATGATCTTCGGTGTAATCATCATGTTCATGAACCAGATGTCATTACATTCACGTAAGAACTACACTACTGTTACCGGTAAGTCCGGACAGATCTCAAAGGTCAATCTGGGAAAAGTTGGAAAGTATGCTATCGCCATCATGCTGATCTTCATTACTTTCTTTACTTCCATTTTACAAATCATTTCATTCTCATTTGAAACATTCCTGCCTAACCCTGGTGACTATTCATTCCTGTATACCGGTGATGTAAATAACCTGACTACCAAGTGGTGGCTGACAAGTGAAAACATTACTGAGCAGGGCATGTACGGTCAGACAGGTATCCTGTATAACCAGACGATATGGTCTGCCTTCAAGGGAACCATTATGGTTGCTGTACTGTGCTGTCTGTTTGCCGGTACGATCGGTACCATGATCGGTTACGCTGTCAGCAAGGACAGAAGAGGAAAACTGGCCGGTTATGTTAACTCTATGGCGTTCCTGCCATATCTGATGCCTTCTGTAGCAGTTGGCGTTGCTTACTTCATTCTGTTCTCCAGCGGAAAGATCAATCTGTTTAACACCTATACCGCACTGGTAATCGTAGGTACTGTTAAATACATTCCTTTCGCTTCCAGAAGCGCATTGAACTCAATGCTGCAGCTGTCGGGAGAAATTGAGGAATCAGCCATGATTCTGAATGTTCCTTGGATCAAGAGAATGCTTAATATCATCATTCCAATCCAGAAATCTTCAATTATCAGCGGCTTCTTATTACCGTTTATGACATGCTTAAGAGAATTATCTCTGTTCATGCTGCTGTGTACACAGGGTTTCATCCTGTCCACTACACTGGACTACTTTGATGAAATGGGTCTGTATGCTTTCTCAAGCGGTATTAACCTGATTCTGATAGTCACAATCTTAGTAAGTAATTTCGTTGTTAATAAAGTCACTGGTGCAAGCCTTGACGAAGGTATAGGAGGATAAGAGAATGCCAAAAATCGTATTAGAACATATAACAAAACGCTGGGATAAATTCTACGGTGTTGATGATCTTAACCTGGTAATTGAGGACAATGCATTCGTTACCCTGTTAGGACCTTCAGGCTGCGGCAAGACAACCACTCTGAGAATGATTGCCGGTCTGGAAACACCAACTTCCGGCAAGATCACAATTGGTGACAGAGTTGTGTTTGATTCTGCTGAGGGAATCAATGTGCCTGCCAATAAGCGTAAGGTAGGATTCCTGTTCCAGAACTACGCCCTGTGGCCAAATATGACCGTTTACCAGAATATTTCTTTCGGTCTGACTAATATCAAAGAGGAAATGAATACTGTTGATTTTGAAGCCAGAAACAATGCCAGACTGGCTCAGATCCTGTCAAAACCTGAAGATGTTGTAAAAATCATTCAGGAATGCTATGACAAGAAAGGCAAAATCGACGAAAACAAACTGAATATCAAGTTAATTGATAACTATGAAATTTCAACATATACAGCTAAAAAACTGGCCGGCTACAATCTGCAGAGTGTTTCTGATCTGAAAGGCACAGCTGCCAAGCTGGCTGAAGATCTGAATAAGGCTGTTGAACAGGCCAGAGCAAAAGCTCAGTCACAGGGAAATACCCTGAGTGATGACTTTACTGTCATGAAGAACGGCTCTCCTGTCAGAAGCGTCAGAAAACTGGACAAGGAAGAGATTGATCTGGCAGTAAGAAGAGTTTCACGTATCGTTAAGATCGGCATGTTCATGGACAGATATCCGGCTGAACTGTCAGGCGGACAGCAGCAGCGTGTTGCCATTGCCCGTACTCTGGCACCGGAACCAAGTGTACTGTTCATGGATGAACCGTTAAGTAACCTGGACGCCAAGCTGCGTCTGGAAATGAGATCTGAGCTGCAGAGACTGCATCTGGAAACAGGAAGCACATTCGTATATGTTACCCATGACCAGATGGAAGCCATGACGCTGGCAACCAGGATCTGTCTGATGGATAACGGTGTCTTACAGCAGTATGATGCTCCATTAAGAGTTTATTCACATCCTGACAATCTGTTCGTAGCTGACTTCGTTGGTAACCCGGCAGTCAACTTCATTGAAGCAACCGGAAAACAGGGAGTTGACGGCAAGATAGATCTGACCGTATTTGACGGTAAGAAAGCAGAGTTTACCTTCAACGATAAGACTGATGTTGCTCAGTGGTATATCGAAGAAAGAGAAGCAGAAAAACGTGCCCGGGAACTTCTGGCAGTCAAAGCCAGCAAGAAAGGATATGTTGAAAAGGAAAACAAGGAAACTGTCTTCAAATATCATCTGCCATTAGTTAATGAAGTAGAAGATTACGGTGATGAACAGGTACTGACTGATGATGATTTCGTCATCGGTATCAGACCTGAATTTGTGGAAATCGGCAGCGAAGGATATGATGCTGAAATCTATTCATCAATGCCTACCGGTATGGAAACGACCGTACGTGCCGCTATCGGAAATTACATTCTGACAAGTGTCATGTTCGGCGGTGTTGTCTACAGCCTTGGCGACAGAAAGAAAGTCAACTTCAAGGGTGATGATGCAATGCTGTTCTCCAGAAGCACTGGCAAGATCATCGGCTTAGGCAAACTGAGAATCAAATAGTTGAAAACTAAAATAATGAGAGCCGGTCAGTAATGACCGGCTTTTATATACCCTGATTTATAAGCTGTCCAAGTATTAGGACATCTGATTTCTGAGGGCATGTCATACTTTTTTCAGATGGAGGTATTGGAACATGTTAGTAAGAATAGGAAAAAGAGATGAAAAGGAAAGAATACTTGATGAACTGGAGGACAGAGGTTTCAAATATCAGAAATGTTACTATAATGCCGCTTTTGATACGGACAGGAGAAAATGTCTGGAAACAGACAGACCATGGGATATAGATCTGGCGGTTAAGACAATCAGTATTTTCAGATCAGTAAACTGTCAGTGGTATGACATCTGTAATTCAAATACACTTTATGACGCACTTCACGGCAGGACACCACAGAAAAAGGAGTATGAAAAAGGTTTTGTTACAGTATCGGGGAATCAGACAAGAGAGGCTGAGATCATAAAAAGAGACAGAGAGTTTTCAATAGTAAGATTTGCCGGTTCTTCAGGAGCTATCAGGGTGAGAAACGAACGTGTTTTCTATGCGGTGTCAGATGAATAGCTTATAAGATACGTTAAGGACAGTTTGATGTGAATGTGATATATTTAAGGTAACAGTCCAGGAAGGGAATGATCATATGAAAGTTATGCATACCAGTGATCTTCATATCGGCAGAGTGCTGATGGAGGAATCACTTTTAGAAGACCAGCAGCATATACTGGATGAAATAATCAGGATAGCCAGAGAAGAAAAGGCAGAAGTCCTGATGATTTCAGGTGACATATATGACAAATCCATTCCTTCTGCTGAAGCAGTAAGACTGTTTAATGACTTTCTGGTTAAGCTTTCTGAGCTTGACTGTGAAGTGCTGATGATCAGAGGCAATCACGATTCAGCTGACCGTCTTAATTTCGGATCACAGCTGTTTGACCGTCTGAATATTCACATAGTTTCAGAATATAACGGTCATATCGCCAGATTCAGTAAGGGTGACGTTGATTTCTACATGCTGCCGTTTATAAAACCATTCCATCTGAAAGGATATCTTTCTGAGGAAGAGTACGCAGCCGTCAGAAATTCCAGTGACATGATGAAGGCTGTTCTGGAAAGGGAAACCATTGATAAAAACAGAACTAACATCCTGATGATGCACCGGTTTGTAAAAGCCGGCGAAAAGCTGCCGGAGCTCTCTGACAGTGAAAGTCAGCTCAGTGTCGGGACTCTGGATCCGGTTGACAGTTCATTATTGGATCAGTTTGATTATGTAGCTCTGGGACATATTCACAAACCTCAGATAATAAAAAGAGATACTGTAAGATACTGCGGTACGCCAATGAAGTATTCCTTCAGTGAAGCAAGTAACGTAAATGGAGTAGTCATATTTGATACAGACACCAGAGAAATAAAAATCGTTGAACTGAAGCCTTTAAGAGAAATGCGTAACATAAAGGTGACATATGAGGAAGCCATGAAGCTTCCTGACAGTGATGATCTGATGAGAATTGAACTGCAGGATGAACCGCTTGTCAGTTCACCGCTTGATAATCTGAAGAGAAAGTTTCCAAATCTGCTGTCCCTGGTGCCTTTAAGACATCAGCAGCAGTCTAAGGGAATCTTTGCCCACAGGACAGAAATCAGTTCCCGGGATACCCCGGAAACCCTTTTTGCGGAGTTCTTTGAAATGCAGGAAGGCCGCAAGCTGAATGAAAATGAAGAAAAATACTTCAGAAGCATTATTGAAGAATTACGGGAGGAAGAAGCATGAGACTACAGAAAATATCAATGCAGGCTTTTGGCCCGTTTAAGGATAAGGTGGAAATAGATTTCCATAAGGAAAACATTGAATCAGGATTACTGTTGATAACCGGTGAGACCGGGGCAGGCAAGACCTCCATTTTTGATGGTGTCTGCTATGCGCTTTACGGTAAGGCCTCAGGTGATACCAGAGATGGAAAATCCCTGCGCAGTGACTTTGCCTCTGATGATGTCAATACGGTAGTAACGCTGAACTTTGAGCACAGTGGACATGATTATGAAATAACCCGCGGTGCCAGAATGACCAAGAGGGCTAAGGAACAGAAACAGATCGAATTTCAGGAGTTTGAGATAAACGGCTATAAACTTACCGGAAAGACAGAAGTCGACAATGCGGTGAAAGATCTGCTGTCACTGGATTATGGGCAGTTTTCCCAGGTAGCCATGCTTGCGCAGGGTGAGTTTTCCCGTTTCCTGCTGGCTTCAGCCGATGATAAGAAAATCATTTTCCGCAAGATCTTCAATTCTGACAACTATAACAGCATAATGAACAGGCTGTCTGATAAAGCCAGAAAACTTAATGAAAAAAGAAAAGAAACTCTCGCTGTTCTGGAAGCAGCCAAAAACAGACTCACAGATATTGAATGGAAGAGCATGAGTGACCGGGATCTTCTGGAGACAGTCGGAAAGCAGATTGAAAAGGAAACGGCAACAGTTGAACGGAAAAGAAAGATCCGTGACGCCGTGAACAGTGATCTTCAGAAACTGTCTGCTGAATACAGTCAGCAGGAACAGCTTAATAATCAGATAGACAGGCTTCAGAAAACTGAAGAGAGCCTGAAACAGCTGCAGGAAAACAATAAAGATATCGATAACCAGAGGGCTTTGCAGCAGTATAACCGTACGGCTGCGGCTGAAATATCAGCAGTTCTTAAAGCGCTGCATGATAATGACAGAAATCTCAGTGACAGTTACAGAAATCTTAAAGAAAAAGAAGAATCACTGACTGAAATCAGTCAGCAGATTCAGGACAGACAGCAGGATTTCGTGAAACTGGAGACATATAATGAAGATCACCTTATGATCATTAACAGGAAAAATGCACTTAATGACGATCTGAAGAAGTATCAGAAATACCGTGATCTCAGTGATGAAATCAGTAAAGAGCAGAAAAAACTGGCGGTTTTAATTGAGCAGCTGTCTGCCGAAAACAGCAGGCTTCGGCATATGGAAAAAGCCTATTATCTGGGACAGGCATATGTCATGAGTCAGAAACTCAGAGATAATGAACCTTGTCCGGTCTGCGGTTCTCTGCATCATCCGGCACCTGCCAGGAAAGAACCTGAAAATGTCAGCCAGGATCAGCTGGATTCTCAGCGTGAAATAACGAATAAGGTTGAGAACCGGAAGATTGCGTGTGAATCCATGCTTGACCGGAATAATAAGCAAAAAGATGAACTGAATATTACCTTTGAAGGAAATATCAGTGACAGAATTGCTGAAATCAGAAATGACATTAAGACAGCTGAAAACGAGCTGAAGAGTCTTGAACAGGAAAACGACAGCCTCAACAAGCTGAAAAAGAGGCTTGAATCCGAACAGACAGCAGTTTCTGCAGCAATTGAAAACATAAATAAGAATATAAACAGAGAAACAGAAATCCAACAGAATAATCAGCAGAAACTTGAGGAGCTGTACATCAGATACCAGACTTCCAGAGAGGAATATGATCAGAAACATCTGGAATCTGAAATGTTGAGAAAACTGGAAAAGAAAATATCCGATTATGATGTAAGCCTGCGGAAACTTGAAACAGATGTGGAAACACTGAACCGGATCGTAGCCGGGCGTAAGGTGACAGACCTTACTGAAAGCAGGAAAAAGATTGCTGAAATGGAAGAAGCCTGGAAAAAGGCTGATCTTCAGTATTCACAGCAGCAGGGCAGACTAAACAATATGATTCTGGCTGAAAAGGATATCCGCAGATATTCTGATGAATATCAGAAAATTGACAGCCAGTATGTGGTAGCAGCTGAATTAAGTGCCGTGGCCAACGGTACCAGAGCTGGAACGCAGAGAATAGATTTTGAAAACTATGTTCTGTCATATTATCTGAATAATGTACTGGATCAGGCTAATGCCCGCCTGGCCCGTATGACTGATAACCGTTATACGTTGTTAAGAAAGGAAAGCTCTGACAAAAAGTCAGATAAGCTAGGTTTACAGTTTGCAGTCTTTGACGGCATGACCAATAAGGAAAGAGATGTCGGATCACTGTCGGGCGGTGAAAAATTCAAAGCTGCACTGTCTTTGGCCCTGGGTTTAAGTGATGTCATCAGCATGTATGCCGGAGGCATAAAGCTGGATTGCCTGTTTGTTGATGAGGGATTCGGATCATTAGACCGGAATTCACTTGATCAGGCTCTGAATACCTTAAGTGAACTGGCTGAAGGTGATAAGCTTGTTGCGATAGTATCGCATGTCAGGGAGCTGGAAGACAGAATAGACAATAAGATTGTTGTTACCAAAACAAATAACGGCAGCTATCTGCGTGTAAATCCATCGTAAAAGATGCCTTTACGGGCATCTTTTTTATGGATACACATCTGTTTATGTAAAAAGACATAAACAATTATGATTATGATAAAATAATATAAAGAAGATCTGAAATAATGGATCAATAATATTACATTAAAGAAAAACGCCAAACAGGCAGTATTCGAAT
Organism: Erysipelotrichaceae bacterium; assembly: GCA_017405675.1. The sequence continues at coordinate 92,945 of JAFRAB010000032.1, read as the reverse complement.
TGTAGTGCTACACATAATCATTAGATATTTTAGGAGGAACTGCTGATGTTTAAATGGTTTATTAACAGAACTATTAACAAGATGAGACGGGACTGGAAAAAAGGGGACGATATCAGAGATGAAGGTCTGACAGATCCTGATAATGTGGAAATCATCGATAATATTAATTATGGTGATGGCAGTGTTAACAATCTGCTGACGCTGCACCGTGCTAAGATAAAGGGTTTATTACCGGTAATCATTGACATACATGGCGGGGGATATTTCTATGGTGATAAGGAAAGATATCACTATTACTGCAGCGAACTGGCCAGTTATGGCTTTGCGGTAATCAATTTCAACTATCATCTGGCTCCTGACTGGATGTTTCCAAAACCTCTGGAAGATACTGCTCTGGTTTTCAAATGGATGACTGATAATGCTGAAGAATACAGACTTGATATCAATAACGTTTTTATTGTCGGGGATTCAGCCGGGGCGCAGCTGACGAGTCAGTATGCAGCAATTCTGTCTAATCCGGAATATGCAAAACTGTTTGATTTTGAAGTCAATAAGAACTTTACAGTGCAGGCTATCGTCTGTAACTGCGGCATGTATGATGTTCTTAATGATTCTTCCAATAAAAGACTGTCTTTCTATTATGGAAAGGATTTTAAAAAGAGATCAGCACGTCTGGATGTACTGAAATACATTGACGCAAACTATCCACCAACACTGGTAATGACCAGCAACGGTGATTTTCTCAAAGGTAATGGGGAACCTTTTGCCAAGTACTTAACCAGCAAAGGGGTAGAAAATGAATATCACTATTATGCACCTGAAGGAAAACAGCTGGGACACGTATTCCATATTGCCATCCGTACAGAAGATGCGATTCTTTGCAATGACAGAGAATGCCAGTTCATGAAGGCGCATCTGAATAAGAGAGCTAAATAGCATTAGAAAAAGCTGATTCAGGCTGAAAAGCGAATTGGCTTTTTTATATGACAAAAAAGAGAGAATCGTGAAAATTCTCTCTTCAGTTCTGTATATATGGAAATAAATCAGTCGTATTTCCACATGTCGCCTGCCGGGAAAAAGTATATTGGCAGACTGTCGTCACCTACTACAGGCCTCAGCCATTCTTCAGCCAGACGCATACCGGCTTCTTCCTGAACAAAGTGTCCTGGTACGATCATGCCTTTAGCCTTACCCAGGTCAACAGCGTCACGTATGTATAACGGCAGCGTCCAGTCTACAGTTTCTCCTGGTATGACTACATCATATTTCCAGCTGGCAGCTACCTGGGCATTATTGCTCCAGTTGCTGTCGGCTCCCGGAAGAAGATGTCCGCAGAAACCAATTGTTGAAACGATTGCATCCGGATCACCAATGTAACGTATGTGTTCCAGTCCCATTTTTTCCTTAACATGAGCTATTAGATCACCAAGACGTGTAGGCGGCAGGACAACTTCCCATCCTCTTTCCTGCGGTTTCAGATATTCCAGCCAGCCCAGATGCTTCATCATGTAATGGAAAATACCGTCAGGACGGTGAGCGTGAATATGGTCATGATCACGGTAGACAGTTATTCCGTTATCTAGCAGAAGAGCCAGTTTTTCTTCATATACATCATTTCCTTCCAGCCATTCGCATTCATCGTCGTAGCCGCTGAAGAAAGTTGGTTCATGAACAAAAATGAAATTTGCGCCAATCTCAATAGCTTTACGGATTATAGGAACCGTAGGAGCAATGGAAATCAGAATTCCAGTGCATTCACGGTTTGGATCAGCTCCTACAATAACATCGCAGGTACGGCGGTCACCGATATTCGGATGGTAGGCGAGTATCTTATCAACGATTTCTTGAATTGTCATATTATTATCTCCCTCTATACAGATATTTTAGTGTAATAATAAAGTTCATGAGAATGAAAAAACTATTCTTCTCTTTTAATTATCTCAGCCTGACAGATTCAATCATATTGGATATAAAAAAGCCGGATTTAATCCGGCTTTGACATGTTTTGTTATTAAATGTTTTCCTTTTTGACAACGTCCTTGGTTACACGCAGTATGGCCTGGAAGACAACCATTAATTCCAGTCTTCCCAGAAACATACCTATATTGGCAGTCCAGAGAATTACAGCAGGGGCATTATAGTTGGTAATGCCTACTGACAGACCTACGGTTGAAATGGCTGAAGCATATTCAAACATTGAATCCTGCAGATTATTACCGTAAAGGGTAAAGACCATTGATCCGGCAAAGAACAGGATCAGATAGAACAGTATGTAACTAGACATTGAAGATACTTCTGAAGAAGTAAGTTCGCTTTTCTTACCTGCTCTGGTAATGAAATCAGTAGTAACAGTCTTGTATGTTCTGACAGTGTTTTTGATTTCCTGCAGAATTCCCTTGAGAACAACAATGACTCTGTACTGTTTGATACCGCCGCCAGTTGATTCCAGGTCACCGCCGATTAACATCAGCAGGATCATGATGGTTGCAAACCCGCTAGGTAAGCCCACCAGGGTAGGTACGGAGATGAAACCGGTGGTGGTCAGGCAGGTTGCAAACTGGAAGACAGCTATTCTCAGGGTTTCACCAAAACCGCTGCTGTATCCTGTCTGCTGGAGATTTATGAACATCAGGGTGATGAACACGACTGCCAGGAAGATAAAGAACTTTGTCTCACAGTGATTGAAGATCTTTCCGAATTTCTTCTTTATTAAGGCCAGATGCAGAATAAAACTTGTCTGTCCCAGAAGCATCAGTACGATCGTAACTATTTCTACAGGCAGGGAATGATAGCCGTATATGCTGTCATTCAGGACTGAGAATCCTCCGGTTGACACTGCAGCAATTGCAGTGTTGAGGGCATCAAATACCGGCATGCCGAACAGTATGTAGAACAGTATGCCTATGGCAATGTAGGCTGAATAAATTGACAGGATCAGACGGGCTGATTTAGCCAGGTTCGGCATCAGTCTGTCGGTATGACCTTCGGCGTTATAAAGGTTAAGTCCGTATTTGTCTGAGAATGCTGATGTGATGATCAGGACAAGTCCAACACCGCCTACAAACAGGGTAATGCTTCTGAACATCAGGAAGACATGCGGTGTATTTTCAACATCGACAACTGACAGACCGGTGGTTGAGAATCCGCTGGTCATTTCAAAGGCAGCCTGTGTGAAGTTATAATCTCCTTTAAGCATCCATGGTACTGTTGATATCAGTATGGCTGATAGCCAGATCAGAACGATAAGAACAGCATCATAGTTCTTTTCAAGTTTGACTATTTCCGTATTCTTTTTCAGCATATGCTCTGCCAGCGTTCCGATTAATATTGCAGATATGCCGGGAATAAGGAAACATCTGGCATAACCGATTTCATCAGGATAGAAAGGGAGTACCAGCAGCGGAAGCAGCTGAATGACACCGACCATTATGATGAAGATACTCAGATAATAGGTAATGAGTCGGTAAAAATTCTTTCTCATTACTTTTTCCTCTGTAAGATCTTCATAACCCTGTTTTTATTGTTATGTGTGGTTACTACAAGGATCTTGTCGTTATTAAGCAACTTGGTATTTCCGTTAGGGATAATGCCTTTTCCGTTACGTACAATGGAACTAACGGAAGCGATATCAGAGATATTGATATCCTTGAGTGTCTGATCACAGATATACATATCAGAAGTAATTTTGTATTCTGTAATGACTATTTCATCATTTTCCAGAGACAGTGTTCTGATAAGATTTTCAATTGAAGCAGCATTTCTGATCTGTTCACCTAACAGATAAGTTGCTGAAAGGACGGAGTCAATGCCAAGGCTTCTGAAGGCATCAACGTTTTTAGGGTTGATTACGGCAGCTATGCATCTCTTGGCCCCAAATACCTTTTTTGCCAGTTTGCAGGCAACATAGTTTTCGTGATCGTTTTCTGCCAGGGCAATAAAGAGATCGGCATTTTCTGCTCCAGCCAGATGCAGGTCGCTCTGTCTGGTAGAAATACCGCGCATTACCGGAATGTTATTCTGAGCGCTCAGATAGCGGCAGACATCTTCATCCTGGTTGATGACGATAAGGTCGTTTTTCTTGTTGTTGTACATGCTGATGATGTAATCGGCTTCATGTCGGCCGCCAACAATTACGACTTTCATTAGTGATTACCTCCTTCTTCCATCTGATTCAGGAAGTCAGACAGTGACAGATCAAACGGACATATGCATTTGACAATTGGGTCAACAAGATTAGCCTTACGGGAGTCCTTAAGTCTGATACAGACATTTTTCCTGTTAAACAGGTACACAAATACATCTGCCAGGAAAATATTGATATTATCGTCATCAGTAACGATCAGAATCTTTTCAGCTTCATTAGCCCCGTTCTGAATCAGAAAGTTAACGTCTGTGGCGTCAGCTACTTCAACAAAACCGGAGAAGTCTGTCAGTCTTTCTATTTTACTTTTGTCCCTGTCAATGACAAGAATGCTTTCTTTTTTTCCAAGCTCAAGGGCCAGAGAATTGCCGACTCTGCCGGCACCGATGATGATTGTGTTAACATCGTTCATAGTATTCACCTTCTATTCAGAAGATATAAAATCTTCTTATGTATAATATATTAAATAAAAAATACTGTAAATTACAATGATAATCGGACAGTACATTTATTTACAGATAATATTATGACAGATTTTGAGTTATCTGATAAGAAAAACCGGCCTGGAAGCCGGTTTACTCACTTAATGGATATTTTGGTGTTCCGTCTTTATTGAAAACGAATGAATAATAGTTTTCATCCAGGATGTCATAAGAATATCTTTTCATGTCATCCAGAGTTTTGTTAATTGTTTTTACATAGAAGTCAATCTGATCATCTGCCAGTGTACAGGTATCAGATTTCCTGAATTCACCGGTATATGTGTAATATGTTCCCTGAGCGGTTTTCCAGTTCCACATGCCGCCGGTATTGGTTGATGTGTTGATAATGGCAATGTTCTCACTGTCAGAAAGAATATCAGTTCCCATGATAAAGCGGGAATCGTAATCCAGACCAAACAGGTTAGCCAGGGTTGGTACAATATCAATTGAAGAACAAGGCTTATCAACAATTACTGTTTCTTCCATGGATGAGCTCCAGAGTATGAAGGAGTTACGGTATAATTCAAAATTACCTCTGATGTCGCTCAATGGCAGACCGTATAATTCAGCACAGGATTCATCAGATAAACCATATGGATAATGGTCACAGCACATGGCAAAGACCGTATCATCCAGTTTACCGGCCTGTTCAAGTCTTTCCATGAGATACTTAAGCATGTTTTCAACTTCGATTTCAGTTGCAATGTAGGCTTCAACTTCCTCACTGTAATTCAGATGTTCAACTTCTGCACGGTGTTTTTCAGCCATGTTGTTACCTACATAAGTATAGTAGGTGTGCCCGGAAATGGTCATGTAATAGGCATGGAAAGGTTTCCGGCTGTTAATGTATTCATCTACAGTCGCAACAGCCATCAGATGGTCGCTGTTAGGCCATGAATACCAGGAAAGATTAAGACCGCCGTTAACACCTTTATAGACATCATATCCGAAATTCGGATGTGAGATGTTGCGGTCATAATAATTATAGTAGCCGTTATGATAAGCATATGTGGAGTATCCGTCATTTCTGAAAAGAGTTCCCAATGCTGAATAGGTAAAGGTCTGACCGCTGTCCGGCAAACAGGAGGCACTGTAATAGAAGTTTCCGGTCATATTGGTATATTCACCGGTAGCCGTACTTCCGCCCCAGACTGTGTCATAGAAATTAGTGAACTGGAATCCTTCATTAGCCATCATATAAAGCGTTGGAGTAAGCTCCTTGCTGATACATTTGTCAGAGAAGCCTTCCAGAGTCAGGAAGATAATATTCTTTCCTTCAAAGATTCCGGTGTAGTCATTCTGGTTTGAAGCCGGGCGGGAGAGGAAATAGCGGTGCATGTTGGCAATCGTGTTATTTGGGGCAGAAGCGATCATTGCCTGCTCATCCATTTTAAGAATGTTCTTAAGTATGACCTTGCTTTCACGCATCATTATATCTGTTTTTCCCAGAAGGGAAGGGTCAATTATGACCTCCGAGTCTGAGCTGGCTTTATAGTTGGATGCGACCTGGTATATATCAGTACTGCTTGAGGCAATTATCCCGTATTGATAATAGTAATTTGAAGGTGAATTCTGGAAGTTACGGAATAGTCTGAGATCTGTTTTGTAAATGTTATAAATGCTGAATCCGGATGTCAGAACGATGATTCCGCCTAAAATAATACGGTTTCTAGGATCAGCAGTATATCTGTACTTTGAAAACAGGAATAGATAAATGATATATGGTGCAAATGCTATTACGATCATATACCAGCTGTTTTTCATGCCTGTAAGGGCTTCACGCCAGAAATGCGTGGCATCACCAGCCAGACCAATGGTCTTCCACATGAAGAATGACTGGAAGATCGTATAATAAATCATGACAAAACCAAACAGAACAGCCATGAAAAACAGGATCATTGTCAGGAAACTTTTCTGGACTTTTTCCTTCAGGAATGAGCCAATCAGGGCAATAAGTGAACCAACAGCAGTGGCGATAATGACTTCATAGAGGATAAAACTTCCGGCTGAAAAACCGAACAGGGCAAAATGACTGGTTAGTTCCAGAAAAATCATCATTAACGGGAATAGTATATACAGATAGAAAAGGTTCTTCATCAGTTAACCCTCCAGTCTGTAAAGGATGAAATCGTCCGGGGAATAATACTCATTAAACAGGTATTTACCTTCTGTATCCAAGCCGCTGTTTCTGACACCGACTACAATTCCGTCATAATTTTCAGGAATCAGAATGTTCATGATGATCGTAACTGTTTTGGCATACAAATCTTCATTTTCAACCCAATTGGAAGATGAAGTTACTGTCTGACAGATACATTTATCATAATTCCGGCCATTATAGTTTACGGTAAAACTGTTTGAGCCAGCTTCGTTGGCATGATAGGACATTTCAAAAGAAGCTATATCATAAAAGTCTGTTATGAAGTAGTTATATAGGAAGCCGTATTCATTACTGTTGGTGTCGTTAATATCAATGGTCATTGTGACAATATGCCACTTATAACCGTTTACAGCTGCTAATGACTCTTTTGAGGATACAATTTCATGGCTGACAACAGTAAAAACACCTTCAGCCGGAAGGTCTTCTTCATCACAGCAGGTAATATATCTGACAGCTTCTCCTTTACTGATGAAGCCGGTTATTTCGTAATTGTCAAAATCTGCCTCTAGAGGCAGTCCTCTGGTTTCTCCGCATATACTGCAGGTTGAAGGGTGCTGGTAATTGGGTTCTCCCCATTGGTGTGAGTGGAACGAACTGCATCCTGACAGTAGAATAACCAGCAGCAAGATGGTCAGTTTTTTCATGCTAAAATCTTAACACATAACTTTTAAATTATAAATATATTGTTAAAAAGGGATATTGTGAAAACAGAAAAAAACATCAGTTTGAACTGATGTTTTACAGCTTCATTTCATAGCCCTTTTCAGTTTTCTGGAATCCCAGTGAGTTGAGATAGGCTGTATGATTTTCATCCGGTCCGTTATAAGTAAGGGTATAGATTCCTTCATTTGGCAGTTTGGAAATAAGGAACTGGCCGATACTGAAATCACGGTATTCAGGAATAGAATAGTCCAGAAGGATCTCCATTTTGCCGTCTTTTTCATGGCCGAGAGTGATGCCTACAGGTTTGCCCTCATGACCGATGATATAGAAGCGGTTGGCGTTCTCCAGATCAATATTGATTCCCGGGAAACAGACCTTGATGTCAGAATAATACTTGTCCAGAAGATGATGCAGATATTTGTCATCACCATTGACTTTTATGAATTCATATTCCTTGCTGCCCCGACGCATTTTCCACAGGAAGCGCAGGTTTATCAGCACCAGACAGAAATTCATAACAGCTGTAGGGTATGATTTGATGATCAGCGCGTATGTCATGAAAATGACGCTGCCGATTGTATTAATGACTCTGAGTTTGAAGACAGAAGTCATCAGAAAGGAGATCAGGACCAGAAATGATCCGAGATATCCGAATAATTCAATTAATAGTTCTTTAGTCATGTTAATCCTCCCTGAAGTTAACTTAACAGTGTAAACCACAATGTCTTTTTAATCAATACTAATATAATCATATCATTAATTTGTGTGATTTAGAGGATGATATCTAAAAACAATGGTAGTACTGAGCGATTTGATTCAATAGTTTGGTATAACATTGTATACTTAGTAAAAAGAAAGAGGTAATCAATAATGGCATTAACAGAAAAGGAAATAAAGGAACTGACCAGGATCGGCAGACAGAAAATGCATCCGGGACTGGAACATTATGAAGGTTATAAGACAGACCAGGAACTTAAGAAGCCTCAGCCGCCGCTGGTAAAGGCTCCAATGTGTGAAACATCAATCGCCCTGCCGCTGAATTTTACTGATCTTGATATAGACAATGATTTTCTGCATGTCATCAACAGCCGTCAGTCTCACCGTGTCTATACACAGGAAAAGATGAATATTCTGCAGTTATCATATCTGCTGTGGTGTTCTCAGGGCGTCAAGGAGATAAGAGGTAAGTCATATGCGACTTTAAGAACGGTACCTGCCGGCGGGGCAAGACATCCTTTTGAAGTATACATGACTATTCAGAACGTTGAAGGATTGAAGGACGGACTTTATCATTATCTACCTATGAAGCATCATATTGAGTGCCTTAAAGAAGATGGTGATCTTAAACCTTTTATTACTGAATCATTACAGGGACAGAAGTGGGCTGAAAAAGCCAATGTGGTATTCTACTACAGTTTTGTATGCTACCGTGCTGAATGGAGATACGGTATCTATGCTCACAGAATGTGCATGGCTGATGCCGGACATGTTACTGAAAACGTCTATCTTTCAGCAACTTCCATTGGTTTGGGTGGCTGTGCATTGGGTGCTGTTGACGGACCTTGTGCTGATAAGGCTTTCGGCTTGGATGGTGAAGAAGAATTTGTCTTCTATGCCATGCCGGTAGGAACCATTTCCGAAAAGGACAAGCAGGCCGAAAAAGATTTCTACAAGTTTGTAGAGGAAGAAGGATTATAAAAAAGGACCGTAAGGTCCTTTTATACTGCGGTAAAGATGAGAATGTAATGACATATAGAGCCTAATAATATTAGCAGATGGAAGATCTCATGTTCACTCCAGTCATCATTAAAGCGTATTTTCAGAGCATATATGATGCCGCCGACGGTGTAGAATATACCTCCGGTAAGCAGCAGGGTGAAGGCTCCAGGTCCCAGTGCTGCCCGAATGGTTCTGATTTTGAATAAAGCAGCCCAGCCCATTGCGATATATATTATTGAAGACACATATTTAGGGCAATAGACCCAGAAGGCTTTAACCATCATTCCTGCAGCAGCTACGATCCATACTGCCATCATCAATGGTATACCGGCTTTTCTGTCCATTAAGATCAGACATACAGGTGTATAGGTGCCGGCAATCATGACAAATACGCTCATGTGGTCAAATTTCTTCAGTATCCTGGCGGCTCTGCCGGGAAGTATAAAGGTATGATAGGCCGTAGATGCCCGATAGAGCAGGCTTACACTGAGACGATATACTGTCAGAGCAATCAGATCTGCTACCGTATACAGGGAATAAGATGCTTTGATAAACAGTACTGGTGTCAGGATAACGGAAACAATGAATCCGATAAGATGTGTTAGGGCACTGATTGGGTCCTTCACTGAAAAGAAAGGCTTATCGGATAAGCGGTTAAGCTGTCTGATAGTCAGTTCTTTCAATGTTTTCACCTCCTTGTATTATAACCAAAACAGTAATATAATAAACCCGTGAAAGGTTTTTCAATAACCTCTCTTAATAAGAATATACAATGTTTTAGATATCTTGTCAAAGGTTTATAAAAAACCTATGGAGGAAAATATGGAAAGAGAAAGAATAATGACGTTCACACTTCCTACATACAGGGAAATACCAAATGTAGGACTGTATCTCGATCAGGTATCAAAGTATATAAATGAATGTTTTAAAGATGAACTGGAGTTTTCAATTACAAACTCCATGATTTCAAATTATGTCAAACATGACCTTGTGGCTAATCCTGTAAAGAAACTGTATTATCGAGATCAGATAGCCAGTCTTCTGTTTATAACTCTTACCAAAAGCGTTATTGCCCTGGAAGACCTTAAGGCTTTATTGGAAAAACAGACTGAAATCTGTGAAACGGAAAGGGCATACAGCTACTTTGCGGATACTTTCAACAAAAGACTGCATGATATCTTCCGTAATGAAAAGAATGACAGGATCCGGGAGAAGAATGGACGGAAGCATCTGGTAAATACCATCGTTTCCGCTGTTGTACATCAGATTTATCTGAATGTACGGATAGGCGAGTTCATGACAACGGACCAATAGGTGAATAAGAATGGGCAATGTAATAAGAAAAATGAAGATCGTATGTATCGGTGCCGGAGCTTCCGGATTGTTTTTCGCACTTAATTGTGCCGACGAAGATCATGAAGTGATATTACTGGATTCCAATCTGAAAGCAGGAAGGAAGATGTATATCTCCGGCAAGGGAAGATGCAACATCACAAATAACTGTGATACAAAAGGTTTCATTCAGAATGTCATCAGAAACCCTAAATTTCTTTATGGAGCGATAAACCGCTTCAAGCCTTCAGATACGATAGACTTTTTCAACGGACATGGCTGTCCGCTTAAGACTGAAAGAGGAAACAGAGTCTTTCCTGTTTCTGACAGGTCTGCCGATATCATCGACTGTCTGGTTACAGAATGTAGAAAAAAGAAAGTTGATATCCGTTTCGATCAGAAAGTCATGAAGATTGAAAAGAAAGACGGTAACTTCGTCGTCTTCACCAGGGACCAGCGATATATCGCCGATAAGCTTGTCATCGCCACCGGCGGAAAGTCTTATCCTTTAACTGGTTCAACAGGAGATGGCTATATCTATGCAAAACAGTTTGGTCATAAGATCACGGAACTGAAAAGCGCATTGTGTCCGATCAGGATAAAAGAAACTGTCAGTAATGACATGCTGAAGATGACATTGAAAAACGTCTCTCTGACTGCGGAAAATGATCATTTCAGAAAGACGATCTTCGGCGATATGGAATTTCTGAAAGGGTGCATAACCGGTCCGATCGTCTTAAGTATGTCATCCCTGATCAACAGAGAAACCGATGTGGCACTGTATCTTGACTTCAAACCGGCATTGGATGATAAAAAACTGGATAATCGTCTGCTCAGAGAGATCCAGGGAAGTCCTAACAGGGATATCAGGTATCTGCTTACGACACTGTTGCCAAGAGAGATCATCGAATTCTTTATTGAGAATACGGATACAGATCCTGAAATACCTTTACATTCCCTGACAAAGGAAACAAGACATCAGCTGTTAAACGACCTCAAACACTTCCGCCTGTCTTATCAGGGACTGGAAGATATCGATAAGGGCATTGTGACATCCGGGGGTGTGGATGTAAATGAGATCGATCCGAAGACTATGGAATCAAAACTGTGCGAAAGCCTTTACTTTATTGGAGAGGTGCTTGATGTTGATGCTCTGACCGGAGGATTCAATCTGCAGATCGCACTATCAACAGCTTACAGCTGCGCACAGGGAATATTGAGTGAGTAAAGTTCTCATAGAGAAAAATAAAACCAGAGAAATCAATCTCTGGTTTTTGCGTCTTAATAAAGCTTTGCTCCTGCAGGAATATGCGGATCGACCATCAGCAGATTCAGTTTCTTTTCGCCTTCAACACTGTGTACTGCTGAGATCAGCATGCCGCAGGAATCAATTCCCATCATCTTTCTAGGAGGGAGATTGACAATGGCCACACATGTTTTGCCGATCAGTTCCTCAGGCTCATAGTATTCCTTGATGCCTGACAGGATGATACGGTCTGTTCCGGAACCATCATCAAGAACGAACTGCAGCAGTTTCTTGCTCTTAGGAACTTCTGTGCAGTCCTTGACTTTTACGACACGGAAATCAGACTTACTGAAAGTTTCAAAATCAACCTGGTCTTCAAACAGAGGTTCAACCTCAACATTGGAGAAATCGATGACTTCAGGCTTTCCTGAAGGAGCGGCTACACGCTTTACTGCAGATGTACCAACTGGTTTCATGGTAGGGAATAACAGAACTTCTCTGATGGTATCTGCATCTGTCAGAAGCATTACCAGTCTGTCAATACCGATACCCATACCGCCTGTTGGAGGCAGGCCGTATTCCAGAGCTTCTACATAATCAATATCCATCTCTGTGGCTTCATCATTACCTTTGTTCTTTTCATCGACCTGAGCCTGGAATCTGGCTTTCTGGTCGATTGGGTCATTAAGTTCTGAGAAAGCATTGCCATATTCATGACCGTCGATGAATAATTCGAAACGGTCAGTAAATCTTGGATCTTCTGCATTTTTCTTAGCCAATGGAGAAATTTCCAGAGGATAGCTGTATACAAATGTAGGCTGTATCAGATTCTCTTCAACATACTTGTCAAAGAATTTCTCGATTACATGTCCGTAATTCTTTTCGTGTTCCAGTAATTCGATTTCATGTTCTTTAGCCAGAGCAACGGCTTCTTCATCAGTATTTATCTGATGGAAGTCAACACCGCTGTATTCCTTGATGGCATCAACCATTGTTACTCTCTTAAATGGCCCCTTTAATGAAATCTGTTTGCCCTGATAGGTTATTTCAGTAGTTCCCAGAACTTCGGTAGCTACTGTTTCAAACATGCCCTCAGCCATATCCATCATGCCATACATGTCGGAATATGCTACGTAGAATTCAATTGTTGTGAATTCCGGATTGTGCATGGTATCCATGCCTTCGTTTCTGAACAGACGGCCTATTTCATAAACGCCTTCCAGCCCGCCGACGATAAGTCTCTTTAACGGTAATTCAGTGGCTATTCTGAGATACATGTCAACATCCAGTGTGTTGTGGTGAGTAACAAATGGTCTGGCATTGGCACCTCCCAGTATAGTGTTCAGTACCGGTGTTTCGACTTCGATTAGACCGAGATTATCAAAATAACGCTGAATTGATCTGATGATCTTCGGACGTGTAAAGGCAATTCTTCTGGCGTCTTCGTTCATGATGAGGTCAACATATCTTCTTCTGAATCTTTCTTCCTTGTCGGTAAGACCGTGGAACTTTTCAGGCAGCGGCCTTAATGCTTTTGAAAGATGTGTGTATTTATCAGCTTTTACTGAGAGTTCACCGGAATCGGTTTTGACAACATTTCCTTCAATGCCGATGATATCGCCGATATCGCTGGCTTTGAATATTTCATATACTTCATCACCAACAGTTCCCTTGTTGACAACGACCTGAATCTGACCGTCACGGTCAAGCAGGTGCATGAAGCCGATTTTGCCCATTCTTCTTTTGGACATGATACGGCCTGCTATGGAAACATGTTCGCCGATTTCTTCTAATTCTTCCTTGGTTTTATCGCCAAACAGCTGATGCAGCTGCCGGGAGTGGTGGGTACGTGTATAGGCATGGCCGAAAGGATCAATGCCCTTGGCACGAAGTTCTTCCATCTTCTGTCTTCTGACCAATTCCTGATCCGTCAAGTTTTCTGCCATAATAAAAACCTCCTTAATAAGTACAATTATTATAAACTAATTCTGTTATAATAAAAACATGAAAATAACTGTTTTGGCTGACAACAATTCAATCATTGACCATTACTATCTGGCAGAACCTGCTTTATCTCTTTTTATTGAAGAGGATGGGCATAGGATACTGTTTGATACCGGGTATTCCGATGTTTTCAGAATTAACGGGGAGAAAATGGGAATAGATTTCAGTACGGTTGATACCGTAGTGATTTCACATGGGCATAATGATCATACCGGCGGACTGGCTTATCTGCATGATCTTAAGCAGAAGATAAGACTGTTTGCACATCCGAATGCTGCAGATGATAAGGAATATAAAGGCCTTGATATATCGATGCCGGTGAAATTTGAACGGCTTAATGATAACTTTGAACTGTGCTTGTCAGTAAATCCTGTAAACATTACCGAAAAACTGGTTTTTCTGGGAGAAATAGAAAGAAACTGGCAGAAGGTTGATCCGCTTGAAGATGATGAACTGCATGATGATACAGCTGTGGTTTATAAAGATACAGACGGAATCTTCATAATTACCGGCTGTTCTCACAGCGGTATTATAAATATCTGTGAGTACAGTAAAAAGGTAACAGGAATAAATCATATTAAGGGGATCATCGGAGGATTCCACATGCTGGATAATGAGAAGCTCAATAAAGAGGTCGCTGATTATTTTGCCCATGAAGATATAGAAGTAGTTTATCCGTGTCACTGTACTGATCTGAAAGCCAAAATAGCCCTGAGCAGGGTTGTGCCGATCAGGGAAGTAGGGGTATCGCTGGAAATTGAGATTTAATGTCATGTTTATATGATCAGACAAAAAAGGACCCAGGTCCTTTTTTAGTGGTTTAAGGTTTTTACCAGCAGCTGATATGCTGGCAGATCAATAGATGTGACAATCTTAACATAATGGTAATCAAACTGTTTGTCTGAATACAGATCCGTTACAGTCATGCCTCTGGTAATATGACCTCTGGTTTCTACAAGAACCCCACATTCTTCTGTACAGAATACTGAGGGTTCAAGCATGTAGGCAAGAGGAACCAGGGCTTTTTGTTCAAGGTTACGGGTAATGTTAAGGCCAAACATTACAATTGGGATACCGGACAGAAAGACATGCTGCGCACTTTCGGGATCAGCATATATGTTTTTTTCGGCTACCGGTGTGACATCGCCATAACTGTCTGAACCGCCTACCAGCAGTATTTCAGCGATCCTGTCAGCGAGTGTATGGTCTTTCAGCAGCATTTCAGACAGCTGCGTAAGCGGACCGTTTACTATGACAGTTGTTTTATTCTCATTGTCAAAATGATCTGTTATTTCAAACTGTTCAAGGCTTTTCAGCAGAGAGGACAGCTCTCTGTTTTCGGCTGTGTTTTCCAAACTCAGAAATATTTTCATGTTACTGTACCTCACTGTAGCACTTAATATATTCAGTCAGCAGTCTGACAAATTCAGGACGGTCAACATCCATCAGGCAGGTAGCATTAGGTTTCCTGCCGGTTATATTGTATATGTCTCCGACAGTTTTACCGGTTGTATACATGCCGGCAGTTTCAACTTCTACATACATGTCCTGCATGGTAAATACTTCAGGATGGATCAGAGCCATTACGGCACATACATCATGCATCGGGGCTCCCCGATAGCCAATTGACAGATGGAAGCGGTAGAAGAATTCCAACCACTGCCAGACAATATCGCTGACATGATTGTTTATTGCCTTAATAGTATCTACATCTTCGGGTTTTATCAGGGCTTTTTCTGTAACATCCAGACCAGCCATGATAATTGGAATACCTGAAGAAAAGACAATGTCAGCTGCTTCCGGATCAAAAAGAATGTTGAATTCAGCAGCCGGTGTCCAGTTGCCGTATCTGATGCCTCCGCCCATTAATGAAATGCGGGCGATTCTGCTCTTCAGTTCCGGATGTGCCAGCAATAACTGAGCGACATTTGTCAGAGGTCCGGTAGCAACAATGGTAACAGGTTCATCACTGTTTTTCAGGGTTCTGGCCATCAGTTCAACAGCGGAGCAATCTTCCAGTTCCATTACCGGTTCCGGCAGGGCAGGACCGTCCAGTCCTGATTCGCCGTGTATGTTGGCCGGGGCGCTGAGTGATTCACGGTATAAAGGGCAGTTACGTCCGGCAGCTACAGGAGCATTCAAACCAATCAGAGTCATTACTCTGCGGGCGTTGTACTGTGCTTTGTGGACATTGCAGTTGCCGTTTACAGCCGTGCAGGCCAGTATTTTCAGATCTTTACTGGCATTGGCAACTACCCAGGCAATGGCATCATCATGACCCGGATCGGCATCCAGAATTACAGGAACAGGTTTTTTCATGACAGAACCTCTTTTCTTTACATAAATTATAACTTAAAAAAACTGTCCTGTGACGGACAGTTAGACCAGCAGTGCAAATATGATGCCTACCAGGAATCCTCCTGCATGTCCGGTAACGGATATGTTAGGCATGAAATTTATTACAATGTTGGGAAGCATGTATTGGAAGGCATCCTGAATGGAGAAATATCCTACTTTCATTAACAGCGCGACATAGAAGCCCATGAACCCGTACAATCCTCCGGAGATACCGACAGATATCTTGTCTCTGCCTTTGCCGGCAAACAGCATTGTCAGTATGTTTCCTCCCAGAATGGCAAGTACCAGCAACAGGCCGTATCGCGGTGAACCTAAGGCGTCCTCCAGCCAGCGGTAGTTGTATAAGCTGTACATGTTGACCAGCAGGTGATAAGGCCGTATGTGGACAAATCCTGCCGTCAGCAGTCTGTAGATTTCGCCTTTACGTACGCGGCTGGGAACCAGAGCCCCGGCCTTAATGGCATAGCCTATGCGGCTCTGATGGGCATTTATGTAGAGAAATATCAGTACACAAATACCTATTGCCATGTATGTTACAACGTACATTCAGCGTTTCCTAAAGGCTTTCCTTCGTTAAAGTTACGGGCATTCTCCATGGTTGTTACAGCAATGGCCTGCATGGCTTCTCTGGTGAAGAAAGCCTGATGTGAAGTCAGAACCAGCTGAGGGAACATCTGCAGACGGGCTGTGATTGAATGCGGCAGAGGTTCATCTGATCTGTCGGTGTAGACGTTTTCATCTTCACCTTCATAAACGTCCAGAGCTACGGCATGGAATTTGCCTTCCTTTAAGGCGGCAATCAGTGCTTCAGCATCAATCAACGGTCCTCTGGCGGTATTGACCAGCATTACCGTATCCTTCATCTTGGCGATTGCTGCTGCATCGATCAGGTGGTATGTGCCGTTAGGACCCATGATCAATGGCGCATGCAGTGAAATCAGGTCTGCTCTTTCAAGCAGTTCATCTTTTGTTACATATGTCAGAAGGCCTTCTTCAACTAATCTGTTATTTGGATATGCATCCCATCCGATGACGGTCATGCCATAACCCTTGGCAATGCGGGCAAAGCATTCACCGATCTTACCTGTGCCCATGACACCGCAGATCTTGTTATGCAGGTCAACACCTAACAGTCCGGACAGAGCAAAGTTGTTTTCTCTTACCTTGCGGTCAGCCTTATGCAGTCTTCTGTTAGCTTCCTGGATAATTGCCATGGCATGTTCAGCTACGGCATATGGTGAATAAGCCGGTACTCTGGCAACCTTGATACCGTATTCCTTGCATCTGGCAAGATCAACGTTATTGAAGCCGGCGCAGCGTAACAGGATCAATCTTATTCCGTCCTGATGCAGAACATCGATGACTTCAGCAGGAGCTTCATCATTTACGAAAATACATACGGCATCATGTCCTTTGGCAAGTGATGCTGTTTCAAGAGTCAGACGTGAGCTCAGGAAAGTAATTTCGCAGTTGTATGTACCAGGGCCTACATCCTTGGCCAGTTCGGTAAAGAAAGTACGGTCATAATCCTTGGTTCCGAAGAAAGCGATTTTGAGGACCGGAAGAATATTTTCTTCAATAACTTCATGCGAAAGGATGTTTTTGATGTTTTCCAGTTCTTCGTTTTCAGTAGGACCATCTATAGAAAACTGAATAAGATCTCCCTTTTTGGCCCCCAGCGCCAGAATCTGCAGTACATTGTTGCCATTAGCTTCCTTCCCGTTGCATTTGATTGAAACTGCACATTTGCTGTTAACACATAACTGAGCCAGCAGGGCAGCAGGACGGGCATGTAAACCCATAGGATTTTCAACAATACAGCGATATTCGATCATAAATATTTTTCTCCTTATTATCTGCTTTCATTATAGCATGTAAATGTAATTCCCGAGTGCATAAAAAAAGGAAACCTGACGGTTTCCATGATAATTGATTATTTGTCTTTTCCGGTCATTTCCTTAGCCGCTGTCAGCAGAGAAGCTATGCTCTGCAGTTCGCTAGGGATAACGATCTTGGTTGCCTGACCATCAGCCATTTTTTCATAGGTTTCAAGTGATTTCAATGAGAGATATTCCTTGCTTGGATTTGATTCATTGATCATCTGGATACCTCTGGCTTCTGCTTCGTAGACCTTTGCCAGTGCTTCGGCGCGGCCTTCAGCTTCAGCGATCATGGCTGCTTTCTTGGCTTCAGCTCTAAGAACGGTTGATTCCTTTTCACCTTCAGCTACCAGGATGGCACTCTTCTTTTCACCTTCAGCCTTCAGGATGGATTCACGTCTTTCACGTTCAGCTCTCATCTGCTTTTCCATGGCTTCCTGAATGTCCTTTGGCGGGATGATGTTCTTAACTTCAACACGGTTTACCTTAATGCCCCAAGGGTCTGTGGCTTCATCAAGGATGGAACGCATCTGGGTATTGATGATATCTCTTGAAGTCAGGGTTTCATCAAGTTCCAGGTCACCGATGATGTTACGCAGGGTAGTAGCAGTAAGATTTTCAATTGCTGTAATAGGACCAACAACACCGTATGTATACAGTTTAGGGTCAGTAATCTGGAAATATACGACGGTATCGATCTGCATTGTAACGTTATCCTTTGTGATAACTGGCTGAGGATCGAAGTCCTTGACGATTTCCTTAAGAGTGATCTTGTTGGCAACGCGGTCAATGAACGGTACCAGGAAATGTACACCAGTCGTCCATGTTGCGTTATAGGCACCAAGTCTTTCCATTACATAGGCTTCGGCCTGTGGTACGATTCTGATCATGTAAGCCAGAATACCGGCTACTATGAAGAAAATAATTAAGAATATTACAATAGGTACAAAGTTATCCATAACGCTACCTCCTTATTCATCTATTGCCTTGACAATCAGCTTTACGCCATCGATTGCCATAATTCTAACATTAGTATCTTTCCTGATTGGCTGATTGTCAATAGAGATACAGCTCCAGGTCATTCCTGCGATTGTCAGTTCTCCCCAGGATTCAGGAGTAATGTCTTTTGTCAGGATGGCAGACATGCCGATCAGCCTGTCAGTATTAGTGGCTACTACATTACCACGCAGGTATTTGGCAGCCAGAGGTCTCACTATCAGCATCACACCGATGGAAACCACAAAGAATGCTGTAAACTGAAGAGCAGTCTGTATTTTCAGCCAGGCTAAAATACCGGCTGCCAGGGCACCTACTGCAAACCAGATGCAGATCAGGTCTCCGATGGTAACTATTTCAATGATTATTGAAGCTATAGCTACAAAAATCCAAAGTATTATCATGCTCATAAAGTTCACCCCCTGAAGACGTTGTTCAAGTCAACAGTCATCATCTTTTCCTTATCATCCCAGCTGGCCAGGAATTTCACACTGTCCAGCTGCATTTCCAGCATCTGGGCAATAGCTGTCATAACAGACTTATTGCTGATGCGGGCATAACCGGTACCTACTGAGATCTTATGCAGATCTTCGAGAGGGTACAGGTGCAGATCATATTCGTTTTTGGTTACCGGTTTTATTGCCAGTACTTTGTTGTCGTAATCGAGACCGACGAGACACCAGCGGATATCAGCGAAATATCCGGCTGCACTGTTGTTAAGTGTGATAGCGGTATCTGTAAGAGTGGCAATAAGGGTATAGGCGTTACCTTTTATCCAATGAAACATACACATCACTTCCTTCAATTATAGTATATTCATTTTATGATATATTTGCAAGATTTTACAAATTTTATAAATCTTAATTGTGAAATTATTAATTATTCTAACACACCTGAGGGATGTTGTTCTTTTAGTTGTATAATTATGGTGAATCAAACAGGAGGGGACATAAATAATATGAGCAGTTATAAAAATCTGAGAATCGTTGATAACTTTTATCAGACCTCAGCTTTTTTTCCTATGCCTACAGTAATCATCAGTACGCTGGCTGACAACGGTCAGACTAACTGCGGCGCCTATTCACTGGTACAGCCATATTACATTGCCGGCAAGGATTATTATGCGATGCTACTGGAATGCCGTAATTCATCAAACACGGCCCAGAACATCATTAAGAGAAAGAAATGCGCATTGAATTTCATCAATGATGACCGCAGACTTTTCAAGCAGGCTGTGGCTCTGGGCTTCCCGGGAGACACAACTGAGCAGAAAATGAAAAACTGCATTTACACTCTGGAAGACGGATTAAGAAAAGAAGAAGACCCACAGGGCGAATATCCTAAGGTTATTCAGGAATGCTTCCAGGTGTTTGAATGTACATGGGTAGATTCATTGGAACACTGTGAAAATACACCGCCTATGGAGGAAGGCCATGACCATTATGAAATGGAGAAATATAACGATTTCAATGGCATCACTTCACCTTATGGCGCACATTTCATTCTGAAGATCGATAAGATCCTGATGAAGGAAAAATATTACAACGCCATAGTTAACGGAGTAACTAAAAACGACTTCCCACCGGTACCTGTAGACTACGGTTACCGTGATTCCAAAAACTTCTGGTATACAAGAAGTTCAAGAATTTTCAAGCCTATCGGTGAACTGCTGCCGGTCAGAGAAACAAGTGTTGCTTCAGTAATGTATGCAGCAAAGAGAATTGATCCGGAAGTACAGTTTACTGAAGAGGCATGTGCAAAGCTGGTAAAGGTTCCGAGAATTTTCCTGCCAACAGTATTAAAAGGCTGTGTATCATGGGCTAAGGAAAACGGAGTAACACTGGTAACGGCAGAACACATGGATATCATTAATGATAAGCGTGCAAAGGAGAAGGGTAAGTAAAAATGAAAGTAGTATTAGCTGGTGCATTCGGCAATCTGGGTGCAGACATATTAAAGGAACTGATCAAACAGGGACATGAAGTAGTCGCTGCTGACTTAAAGGAAAGGGAAATTGAAGGGATCAAGGGTAAGTATAAATTTGTCTCCATTGATGCCCGTAACCCTGAAACATTAAAGGGAATCTGTGACGGCTGTGAAATAGCCATAACTACAATGGGTCTTACCGGTGCCAGCAAGACCATTACAGCTTATGACATTGACTATCAGGGAAACCTGAATCTGCTAAATGAATGTATCAAAGCAGGAGTAAAGCATTTCAACTTTGTTTCTGTTATCAGAGCAGATGAAGCACCGGATGTACCGATGCTGGATGCCAAGGCTAAATTCGAAAAAGAATTAAAGGCCTCAGGACTGAAATATACAATTTACAGACCTACAGGTTATTTCTATGACATAGCCAAGGTTTTCAAGCCTATGATCGAAAAGGGCAAGGTATCATTACTTGGTGCCGGAGATAAGATCTGTAACGTTATCGATACACCGGATTTCGCTGAATTCATCGTTCTGCACATGTGTGACGATAACAAGACATATAATATCGGCGGTAAGGAAACATATACATACAGACAGATAGCTGAATTATGTGCTGAAGCAGCCGGTAAGGAAATCAAGATCAGCAGTGCACCGGCATGGCTGTTTGATGTTCTGGCATGGGTAAATAAGGTTCAGAAGACCGGACGTGAAGGTGTCCTGAGGTTCTCAAAATTCATCATGACTCATGATCTTGATGGAAATACTGTATATGGCAAGGCCAGCTTCAAAGAATATCTGAAAGGATATTTCGGAGGTAATTAATATGATGTTCCCAAAGGAAATGCTGTACCTGCTGATCGTCTGTGCTGTACTGACATTAGTGGGATACTATAAATTTGTCTGGTTCATGTCTGTCGGATATGGTCTGGCAGTCTGGGGAATCGGACTGGCACTGATCGTTCTGTTCCGGTCACGCATTACACCGGCAGGTGTGGCTCTGTGTATCGGACTGATGGTTTACGGCCTCAGACTGGCAGGATTCCTGCTGTTAAGAGAGCGCAAGAACAAGACTTACAGCAAAAGAATGGATTCCATTGTCAAGGAATCTACCGGTGAAAAGAAAATACCTATCTTCGTAAGTTTCTTTGTCTGGATCTATGTGGCATTTGATTATGTGGCTCAGACATCCGCTATTACATACAGACTTGTCAATGGTGATCAGGGCGGTGTGATGGCCTGGGTCGGTTTAGGTGTAATGGCTTTAGGTATTATTATCGAATCACTGGCTGACAAGCAGAAATCAGATGCCAAGGCTAAGAATCCCCGCCGTTTCGTCGATACGGGCTTATACAAAATTGTAAGATGTCCTAACTATTTCGGTGAACTGCTGTTCTGGACCGGAGTAACGATTTCAGGCATTGGTGCTGTAAAAGGTCTGCAGTGGATCATTGTCATCATCGGCTTCCTGCTGATACTGTATGTGATGTTATCAGGGGCCAAGCGACTGGAAAAACGTCAGAACAAGAGCTATGGTTCTGACCCTGAATATCAGGAATATTATAAAAAGACACCGGCAATCTTCCCGTTTGTACCGCTGTACAGTCTGGAAAAGTTTACCTGGATCAAGTAGAGGTCATTATGAACGGAATATCCGTTCCAATGGCTGTCATAGATTTCATACCGGTCGTTCTGTTCTTCATTACGGCGGTCATTCTGCAGCGAGATCTTTATAACAGGATGTCAAAAGGCGCTTTTGCCTTACTGGCAGCCGGAAGTATCATGGTATTTATCGGCGGAACATATAAGGCATTATGGAAACTGCTTTATGCATTGAATGTGTGTGATTTCCCAACCCTAAATAATGCCTTGTTCCCAATGCAGGGACCTGGCTTCCTGCTGGTATTTATCTCTTTGCTGGGAAGTAACAGAAACAAAAGCGGCAGACTTTATGCAGCAGCTCCTATGGTATACACCAGTAATCTTGTATTCATAATCATGCAGGTTGTAGGACTTGGCGGTACACAGGCCATGCTGGCAATAAAGTCAGCTAGGATGAAAAAGACCAATGCACTGATATGTTTTATCCTGTCCTTCATATTTATGCTGGGAATGGGATATCTGGGCAGCAAATTTGATGATTCCAGCAAAATGCACTGGATCGCTCAGGTGACTAACATTGTTTCCCAGGGAACATTGCTGGCGGGTACGACGATCCTGCATAAAGCCGGATTAGGTAATTATTCATAATGAAACCACGGAGTATTCCGTGGTTTTTTATGTGTTTAGAATTTCTTTTCAAATGTTGCGATTACTGCATTCATTACTGCAGCACGGAAGTTGTTTTCTTCAAGTACTCTTACTCCCTGAATAGTACTTCCGCCAGGAGAACAGACGCTGTCTTTGAGTTCACCCGGATGTTCACCGGTGATAAGCAGCATTTCAGCGGTACCCTTCAGCATTTCGCAGGCATATTTAATGGCTTTGGCACGAGGCAGACCGCAGGCAACGGCACCATCGGCCAGTGCTTCTACGAACATGGCAGTAAAAGCAGGACCGCATCCCTTAACACCGCCGGCTGTAGCCATGGTGGTTTCATCAGTTTCCTCAACTGATCCGGAAGGTTCCATAAGCTGCAGGAAGTATTGCTTTTCTTCCTCAGTTACATATTCGTTAACTGCAAACAGTGTAGTTCCGTATCCTACTGCTGTCGGCATATTCGGCGTACAGCGGATGATTGGTACTTTTCCAAACAGTGTTTTCAGAGCTTCCAGGTTTCTGCCGGCAATCATTGAAATGAGGACATAACGGTCCTTACGGTTCTTCAGGTCATCCATTATGCCTTCCAGCATTCCGTTAAGTATCTGTGGCTTGACCCCCAGGAAGATATAATCTGCTTCCTTGGCAACTGTATTGTTACTGCAAACTGTTCCGCCGGTTATTTCAGCCAGCTTCTGAGCTTTTTCTGCTGTTCTGTTAGCCAATAATATTCTGTCTGCCCGATTGCTTTTGGCAGCTGCCTTAGCCAGGGCACCTCCCATATTTCCAGTGCCAATAAAACCTATAGTTTTCATTGTATTTCTCCTTTAACTTTTTCTATATTATATTTCAACTGCAGGCAAAAGAGAAAACTGTTGCTCAATACTGAATTAATTAATAACAAGCAAACTGTAATAATAATGATATTGTGATAAAATATAGAAAATAAAAGGAAACATTATGAAGTATTCAGCTGTAATAGTCGCCGCAGGGGCATCTACAAGATTCAATCAGGGCATATCAAAAATGCTTTACCGGTTTTCTGACGGAACAAAGGTCATTGACAGAACGATCAGGATCTTTGAAAAAGATGAAGACTGCCGTCAGATCGTGGTTGTCTGCAGCAGTGAGGTAATGGATTATCTTACTTTTAATCACCTTAATGCCAGGATAACACTCTGTTATGGCGGATCCAGCCGTCAGGAAAGTGTTTATCACGGCTTAATGGCAGTTACTGAGAAGCTGGTAATGGTTCATGATGGAGCCCGCTGTTTCCTGGAACGGGAAGATCTGGAAAGCCTTAAGCAGAAAATGTCTGAGGAAAACGGTGCTCTGCTAGTCAAGAGCATGGTAGATACGGTCAAGGTTGTTGAAAACGGCATGGTTGTGAAAACTTTAGACCGTGACAGCCTGAAAAGGGCTCAGACACCGCAGGGATTCCCTGTTGCAGAACTTATAAGATGTTATCAGCAGGCTGAAAAAGACGGTTTCAGTGCTACTGACGACTGTCAGCTTGTAGAAAAATACAGCAATATGAAAGTGGTATGTGTTGAAAGCAGAGGTCACAATACCAAGGTAACAGTCATAGATGATGTCAGAGGAGAATAAAGAATATGTATAAGGAAAGAAGAGAAAAATTACTTCAGACACTGCCTGAATACTCAGTTACAGTCTTATATTCAGGAAAACCGCAGCATTCAATAGGAGATGAGATCTATCCGTTTAAGGTAGACCGTTCATTTTTCTATTTTACAGGCATAGATGCCTCCAACATGAGCCTTGTTCTGTTCAAGCTGCCTTCCGGCAGTCAGCAGATGCTCTTTATTGAACCGTTTGATCCGGTAATGGCCAAATGGGTAGGAGCCAAGATGCTTCCGGAAGAAGCAACCAGTATCAGCGGAATCAAGGACATCAGATATGTTGATGCCCTGGAAGGTACCCTCAGCAGACTTATAAGTAATTACGGCAAGTTCAGCCCTGTTACTCTGTGCGGTGAATTATCCAAGATGGATCTTCATCAGAACTGGCCGGTAACCGATCTGTTTAACATGCTGAAAACAGAGCATCCTGATGTTGTGGTAAGAAACATCTGTGCCAATACAGCCAGACTTCGCATGGTTAAGGATGAAGAAGAAATCAGTCAGATGAAAAAGGCCATTCATGTCACAAATGAAGGTATCAAGGCCATGATGAAGGCTGCCAGAGAGTGCATTACCGAAAATGAACTTGAAGCTCATTTTGACTTTGTTCTTAAGTGCAATAACTGCGAACATGCTTTCGGCACGATCTGTGCATCAGGTAAAAACGCAACCGTATTACATTACGGTGAGAATAACACACAGGCCAAGGAAGGCGAAATGGTCCTGGTTGACCTGGGAGCCGCCTGGCAGCTGTACAACGCTGACATCAGCCGTACCTTCCCGTTAAGCGGTAAGTTCTCTGACCGTCAGAGAGAAGTTTATGAAACTGTTTTAAGAGCCAACAAGATGGTTCAGGAAGTAGTAAGACCGGGCATGACCTTAAGAGAACTGAATAATAAGGTCATTGAATTCTATCAGAATGAACTGCCTAAGATCGGCTTACTGCAGAACGGTGATACTGTCAGAGATTATTACTGGCACAGTGTATCCCATCATTTGGGACTGGAAACTCACGATGTATCACTGCTGGATGAACCGCTGAAAGTCGGTAACGTCATTACTGACGAACCAGGTCTGTATCTGGAAAACGAAGGAATAGGCGTAAGAATAGAAGACGACATCATGATCACTGAAAACGGATGTATCAATCTGAGTGAGGAAATCATGAAGGAAGTTGCTGACATAGAAGCATTCATGGCAGAAAGGTAGGATGAACAGGAAGAGTTTTCTTGTCATCTGGAGTGTTTTACGGGCAGGTCTGCTGGTTGGCACATTCGCGGATCTGCCGTTTTCATTGCGGCTTTTTGACCGCAATAACATAATTGCGAAAGGAATTGATGAGTTTGCCATGGCCCCAAGCATGCTGCTTGTGGAATTAAGCTGCTGTGTATACAGCTGGTACAATCACAAAGACAGAATGCGTTTCATAGTCGGCATCATGCTGACAGAACTGATGGGTTTTCTCTGTGTCAATGAAATAAACAGCCGGTTTGGAATGGATATGGCGCTGGTTATCGGTCTTGGAACGTTACTGGCACTGGCAAGTCTTGTCCTTGTTGTGAAAAGAAGACCTGACATCAGCGAAACTCAGTATGTTACAGTTGTGAACATCATGCTGTCAGCTCTGCTGATATTCGTGATTACTTCGGGGCTGAAAACAATCTGGGGCAGAATGCGTTTTTATGTCATGGAGGATCCAGTCAGACAGTTTACAGGCTGGTATATAATGAAACCGTGGGGAATAAGTGACAGTTTTCGCAGTTTTCCAAGCGGCCACAGTTCATTCTCCGCTATGATGTTTTATCTGGCGTTAATGTTGAAAATGCAGAAGGTAAAACACAGCAGAATTGCGGCAGCTGTCACTGTGATCTGGACTGCTGCTGTCATGTGGGGCAGAATAACATATGGGGCTCATTTCCTTACGGATACCTGTGCTGGTGCTCTGATTGGCACCATATGTGTATATTGTGGTATGCTCAATATATATAAATTTATAAATAGTAAGGAATTATAAGAATTTATATAAATAAAGTAGTGAAAGGAAACAGATTAACCTTTACAATGACGCTGCTTTTTGGTAAAATTCTTAATACTGGATAAATGCGTTTAGCATTTACTCCTTGGCTGAAAAGCCCAATAGACCAGAAGGAGGAAAAAAACGATGCGTAAGTATGAAATTATGTACATCCTGAATGCTTCATTAGAAGAAGCAGCTCGTAATGCTCTGATCGAAACTTTACATGCCATTATTACTAACGATGGCGGTGAAATCGAAAAAGTTGATGAATGGGGTATTAAAGAGTTTGCCTATCGTATTGAAGACATGACAAAGGGTTATTATGTAGTTGTTACTTTCAAAGCCGGCAATGAAGCTGTTGCTGAGTTAGATCGTATCTGCAGAATCAACCAGAATGTTGTACGTCACATGATTGTTAATCTTGAAGAAATCTAAGAGGTAAATTTAAATGATTAATCGCGTAATTTTAGTTGGGAGATTAACGAGAGACCCTGAGTTAAGATCAACTCAGAGCGGAAAATCAGTTGTCAGTTTCACATTAGCGGTTGACCGCAGAAAAAGCAGAGATGCAGATCCTAACATGCCAACAGCTGACTTTATCAGCTGCGTAGCTTGGAACCAGACAGCTGAATTAATGTCACGCTACACTCACAAAGGATCACAGATCGGTGTAGAGGGACGTATTCAGACAAGAAATTATGATGATCCAAATGTTCCGGGTAAGAGAGTTTATGTTACAGAAGTCGTATGCGACAGCGTAACATTCCTGGATTCCAGAAGCACTACAAGTGCAAGCCAGGGAACATCTGTAGATAACAGCGGTTATTATCCGGATCCGTCATACGCAGATGAAACACCGGAGATTCCATCACTTGACATCTCCAGTGATGATCTGCCTTTCTAAAGGAAGGAGATAAAAATGGCTTATAACAAGAAACAGCGTACAAGTCGTAAAAAGGTTTGTTACTTTACAAAGAACAACATCAAGTATATCGACTACAAAGATACTGAATTATTAAAGAGATTCATCTCAGCAAACGGTAAGATTATTCCACGCAGAGTAACAGGTACCAGTGCAAAGTATCAGCGTATGTTAGCTACAGCTATCAAGCGTGCTCGTCAGATGGCTTTATTACCATACGTAATTGACTAATCGAACAGATCCTCCGTTTTCTAGCGGAGGTTTGTTTGTTTAAAGAGAAAAAATTATGAATAAAAGAAGAGTTAACAGTATAACCTATGGTGCATTATTAAGTGCATTGCTGGGCGTTTTCCTGTTATTCAACAGGCAGACCGGCGGTCTTTTTGATGCGTACATGCTATGGATAATACCGCTTCCTGTAATTGTCTACTGTCTGAAGTTTGACATAAAGCAGGGCATGATAATGGGTGTAGCAATGGCTCTTCTTTCTTTTATTGTCGCCACTCCGATGACGGCGTTTTATGTTGCCAGTTCAATCGTAGCAGGACTTATTTATGCCGATGGTCTGAAAAAAGAAAAAAGCTCTATGCAGCTTATTCTGTCCGTAATACTTGTTTCCATGTTCATTACGGTCGTTACCATGATCATATTTGCCAAGTTCTTCGGTTACAGTCTGACAGCTGATATTGATTATACCCGCAATTCGGTACAGATGATGATAGAGGCCATGGCCAAGGCTCTGGGACCGGAAGTTCTGGAAAACCCATTGCTGAAACTGATGCTGAGCAGAAACTTCCTGCTTTATATCATTGTTCTTTCATCTCTGCTGACCAGCATACTTGAAGGTATTCTGGTACATCTTCTGGCGATCCTGATCCTGCGCAGACTTAAGATGCCGGGACCTAAAGTCAGACCTTTAAGTGAAATAAAGGCTCCATGGTACATAAAAGTCTTTGTTGTCATAACATATGTACTGATGATTCTCAACGGATTTAACATACCATTCATTAATCAGTACAGTGAAATAATCATGGGATTAATGCCTGTAGCCTATATTTTCTGCGGATTTTTTGCCTATTTACTGGCACTGACCTGGATAAATTTGAGAATACCGGGCAGAAATAGTAGAATATTGTTAGTGTTCATATTCATGTTTTTGCTGATGTTTGCTCCACCGGTTATTATGGTGACAGGATTGCTTGACATGTTTACGAATACACGTGACAGAATTCTGAGAGGAATAAGATATGAACAGAACAGATAAGTACAAATTTTATGCATTAGCTGTTTTTCTGGTTCAGACCGTTATACTGGTTGTAATGCAGTTTGTATTCAAAAAGGAATTCTCGCTGCTGGCAGCCATTTTCACTCTGGTCGATGCCATTGGTGTCGGTCTGATTATCTTTGCTTATGAAAATGAAAGAAAACGCCGCGTCATGGATACGACACGTGTTCTTGGCGTGGATGCCAAGGATGCCATGGTCTATGCTGAAATGGGAATAATTTCATATGATGATGACTATATTGTTACCTGGGCCTCTGAACTGTTTGACACCAGAGACATTAAGCTTATTGGTGAAAAGATAACCAAGGCGATTCCGGGAATTGAAACTCTGTTAAATGGCGAAACTGATAAGGATGTGTTTGTTATTGAACACAGAGAATATGAAATTAAAAAGGCAACAGGTTCACAGACCCTGTTTGTAAAAGATGTTACTGAACTTAACAACACGCTGAGTACATACAATAACGAAAGAACTGTACTTGGTCTAATCTATCTGGATAACTACGATGAAACTGTACAGTACGAAGATGAACAGAAGATCGCACGGATCAACACCAATATCCGTCAGAAAGTTGTCGAATGGGGAACCAGATACGGTGCTGTTGTCAGAAGAGTCAGAAGTGACCGTTTTACTGTTGTCATTAACGATGCAGATTTCCGCCGTATGGTCAGAGACCGTTTCAGCATTCTGGAAGAAATCAAAGCCGAAGCGGAAGCACTTGATGTCGCAATTTCAGCTTCAATGGCTTTTGCCTATGGCACTTCAGATCTCTCTGTACTTGACAATACTACCAGTGATCTGCTGGAACTGGTACTTTCCAGAGGCGGTGACCAGGTCGCCGTCAGAGAAATCGGACAGGAAATCAAATTCTTCGGTGCCAGCAGTGAGGCTAATGAAAAGACCTCAAAGGTCAAGGCCAGAGTTATGGCTCAGACATTAAGAGGCATTATCAGGGAAGCTGACAACATCTTTGTTGTTCCGCATAAGGAAGCTGACTTTGACGCTGTCGGTTCATGTATGGGAGTCAGCCGTATTGCACAGGCTCTGGGCAAGGGCGTCAATATCGTGCTGGAAGGAATCCGGATCGAAAACAGCGCCAGAACAGTTCTGGAAGATAATTATGATGAGCTTGAAAGCAGACACAATATCATCAGTGAAACTGATGCTCTTGATCTGCTGACACGCAAGAGTGTCGTCATTGTTGTTGATCATCACAGCAGTGACCTGACAAGTGCACCAGATCTGGTAGCCAGAGCAAATAAGATAGCCATCATTGACCATCACCGCCGTAAAACGGAAACCAATATCCGGGCTATGATGATATACAATGAACCATCTTCTTCTTCAGCAGTAGAACTGATCAGCGAACTGATTCAGTACATGCCTGTGGAAGTCGAATTAGACCGGTTTGAAGCAACATACATGTATACAGGTATCGTTGTTGATACGGATAACTTCAGAAGCAGATGCAGCGGAAGAAGTTTTGAAGTCTGCGCCTTCCTGCGTAAGAATGGGGCAGATATTACTGTTGCCAATGAATGGCTGAAGGATTCGATCGAAGAATTTGAGACCAAGACCAGAGTCCTGAAATACAGTCATATCATTAACAACAACATGATGATAGCCGCACTTCCGGAAAGTGATGGTATCATTACCAGAACGATGGTAGCTCAGGTAGCCAACAGTGCTCTTTCAATTAAAGGCGTGGATGCTGCCTTCGTTATAGCAAAAATCGATGAAGAGACAGTGGCATTGTCAGGCCGTTCAAACGGCGGTGTCAATGTTCAGCTGATTCTGGAAAAACTTGGTGGCGGCGGTCACTTTACGGCAGCCGGTCTGCAGAGAACAAATACTACGGTTCGGGCTGTTAATGAGGAACTGAAAAACGCCATCAGCGAATATCTGGAAGGAGAGAGTAACAATGAAAATCATACTTCTTAGCGATGTTAAAAATGTCGGTAAAAAAGGCGAAATAAAGGAAGTTGCGGACGGTTATGGCCGTAACTATCTGATCAGAAATCATCTGGCAGTTGAAGCAACCAGAAAATCAATGGAGATTCTGGAAAAGCAGAAGGCTGATGATAAAGCCCGTCAGGATGAATTAAAACGGGAAGCTGAAGCTGTTAAGAAGATAATTGAGGCTGAAACCATTGTTTACAAGGTCAAAGCCGGTAAGGAAGGGAAGTTATTCGGTTCCGTTTCCACGGGGAAAATCACTGAACTTCTGAAAGAACAGTTTAATGTTACTGTTGACAAGAAAAAATTCGTTGATAACGACAATATTACCGTTTTGGGTAAACACGATGTCAGAATAGAGCTTTACAAAGGCGTCATAGCTACTGTAAAGCTGGACATTCAGGCCCAGTAGGAGGCTATTATGGCAGAATTACCGCACAGTTCAGAGACAGAGCAGGCTTTATTAGGCTCTTTGATTGAGTATCCTAATACATTTGTAAAAGCAGAAGATATCGGCTTGATTGCTGAAGACTTTTTCGTGGGCTCTCATCAGGAACTCTACGGGCATCTGCTGGATATGTACAGAACAGGCAAGCCAATTGAATTAAGAAGCGTAGTTGCCTATCTGAACGATAAGAAAGTTCTGACCAAATGCGGAGGTGTAGACTATATTTCCGATCTGGTTGACATGGCCATAAGCAGTGAAAACAGTGAGTACTACATCAGAGTCATAAAGAATAAATCTACTCTGAGAAAACTCATTGAGGAAGTCAGAAGAATTGAAAACGAAAGCTTTGACTCTTCAAAGGATGTTGAAGATATCCTCGATAAGGCAGAGAAAAACATTCTGGGTATTACCAGAGACATCAAAGCCGGTGAATTCCACAGCGGACGGCAGGTCATGGCTGAAGTACAGCAGCAGATAAACATGCTGCAGAACCGTCAGGAAATGACTGGTGTACGTACCGGATATAATGAGCTTGACAGGATCACATACGGTTTCCAGAAAGGCGATCTGATCATCGTGGCTGCCAGACCTTCTGTAGGTAAAACAGCATTCGCGCTTAATATTGCGACAAGAGCAGCCTGTGATTTCGGAGCCGGTGTAGCACTGTTCTCACTGGAAATGCCGTTTTTACAGATAGGCATGCGTATTCTGTCCGCCAGAGCCAATGTTGACAGCTACCGTATCAGAACAGGACGCAATCTGGACAACGAAGACTGGGCTAAGATGAAAGTGGCTATGAAAGCCATCAGTGAATCAAATCTGTATATCGATGACAGTTCGAGCATTACGATCAGAGAGATCACTGCCAAGTGCCGTAAACTGAAAGCTGAAGGCAAACTGGATATGATCGTCATAGACTATCTGCAGCTGATCAGTTCTTCAGGAAGTGCCAGATATGATAACAGACAGGTTGAGGTATCTGAAATTTCCCGTAACCTGAAGGGCCTGGCCAGAGAGATGAACGTTCCGGTCATTGCTCTGTCACAGCTGTCACGTTCAGTTGAAACAAGAAGCGGCGACAAGAAGCCTATTCTTTCAGACCTGCGTGAATCAGGTTCTATCGAGCAGGATGCTGACATTGTCATGTTCCTGCACAGACCTGACTATTACAACAAAGATAAAACCGAGGAAGACGGCGACAGACTGCCTGATTCCCGTTATGAGGCTAACATCATCATTGCCAAGCACCGTAACGGTTCAATTGGCGAAATCAGTCTGATGTTCCAGCCTAATACAAATGCATTCCTGCCACTGGCAGTTAGAAAGGAAAACAGTGAAGTATAAAACACCTTTACTGATATTGTTATCTCTGATACTGTCGGTTTTCCTGGCTTATACCTTTGACACAAAGAATAAGGCCAATGGTGAAGTAGCAATCAGTGATGAGGTTTCACTGGTTCCCCAGAAATCTCTGGGCATGTATGATGAACCGATAGAGATAACCAGACTGTTTTATCAGGGACAGCTCATTGGAGTAATTCATGATGAAAGCATTCTGGAATCTACCAGAGCCAGAACATATCAGGACAAGTATGCAGAAGCTTTTCCGGATACAACGATCAGCTATAACAGCGACATATATTTCTATAAGGAAAAGACTTATGTAAACTATGAAAACAAGGATAGAGAAATCGGTGATTATCTGTATGATAATGACCTCTTTCTGGTGGATGCATATAAGGTAACGCTTGGTGATAAGGATGTCATTTATGTTAAGAATCTTAATGATTTCAAGGAAGCGCTGAGAGAATTTGTTCTGAACTTTATTTCAGAGGAAACTTTCATAAAACTGGAGAATCATGAGGAAATCATTTCCCTGAAAACATATGGTGTACAGGAAGTTAATGTTTCTCTCGAAGATACAATAACTGCAGTTAAAAGCGCAGCTCCTAGTGAAGAAATATTCACTAATAAAAACGAAATAATTATCTACCTGTGTTATGGACGTAATCCTCAGCTGGAATATTATACAGTACAGGACTTTGATACCATTGAAGGTGTTGCCAAAAAGTTCAGCATGACGCCTCAGCAGCTGGTAATCATCAATGATCAGCTTAACGGTATTAACCAGTTCATTTATTCAGGCATGCAGCTGAATGTCACATACTTTAACTGTGCCATCAATGTTATTGTTGAGAAGGAAAGAATGGTACTGGAACCTGTATACAGACGGTCTACCAGATATGAAAGAGACTCAACCATGGCTGCCGGCCAGACAATTGTTCTGCAGGCAGGCAAGGACGGCAAGAAAAATACAACATACCAGGATATCTATGTTAATGGTGTGCTGACCAGTTACAAGCAGAAATCAACAGTTATTATTGAACAGCCGGTTCAGGAAGTCATCCGTGTCGGTGCCAGTGCTGTCGGATACATTGATACCGGTGACAAGGATTTCCGTCTGCCGGTTGATAACAGTTATGTAATGTGCGGTTACGGATGTTATGCCGGCCATCAGGGGACAGATTTCGGTAACGAGTACGAACCATATGGTAAGATCTATGCCTGTGAAAACGGTATAGTAACTCATAATGCCTATCAGTATGATATGGGCTGGTTTATCTGTATTGACCATGGTGGCGGATTCTGGTTCAGATATCTGCATATGAGCCATAAGAGTCCGATCCCGGTAGGTACAACGGTTATCAGATCGCAGTATATAGGCGATATCGGCATGACTGGCAGAACCAATGCACCGCACGTACATATAGACGTCTTCATAGGCGGATTAAACGGTAACAGAGTCAATCCTTGTACGGTATTGCCGTGTTAGCTTATGAAGTATTATGTTCTGGAAAGCGGTTCTAAAGGGAACTGTACTGTCATAAAGGGGGCTGAAACAGTCCTGGTGATTGACTGCGGAGGCACCAAAAGATATCTGCAGAAAAAACTGAATGAAACAGATACTGAGTTAGACAGTGTTGATGCACTTCTGATAACTCACGAACATTCTGATCACATAAGACAAATAAAGATGTTCAGCAATGTTGACATCTTTTCACCATGTAAACTTCCTGATCTGGATTATACGAAAGTTGTTCCTTATCAGAGTTTCACGGTTGGTGAATTCAGCATCATGCCTATTGCTCTGTCACATGATGTCAGGGACGTTGTAGGATACGTAATTAATGACGGCAGAGAAACATTGGTATCTGTTACCGATACAGGTTATGTTTCTCATGTTAATGAAGACTACATAAAGAATGCTGAATACTATATTTTTGAAAGCAACTATGACCCGGGAATGCTGATGGGCTCTGACAGACCTACATATCTGAAGGTGCGTATCATTTCCGACAGTGGTCATATGGGAAACGAGGACAGTGCCAGGGTACTGGCACGTGTTATCGGCGAAAGAACACGCGAGATAGTGTTGGCTCATATATCTGAGGAATGCAACACGGAAGAAATGGCTCTTAATACGCTGAAGAGAGTATTTGCGGAGCATGAAATAGACAGCAGCAGATACAGAATTACTGCTGCAAGACAGCGCGAAATGTGCAAGGGTGGATTTAATGATTGATGTAATTGTTGTCGGAGGAGGACATGCCGGATGTGAAGCGGCCCTGGCTACTGCCAGAGTTGGTTTAAAGACGGTTTTATGTACTCTGGATATTAACTGGATTGCATCAATGCCATGCAATCCATCGGTAGGTGGACCGGCCAAGGGCATTGTCGTAAGAGAAATTGATGCCTTAGGCGGTGAGATGGGAAAGAACGCTGATAAAACAGCACTGCAGTTCAAGATGCTTAATACAGCTAAAGGACCTGGTGTCAGAAGCCTCAGAGTACAGTCAGATAAGATCGCCTATAAAAAAGCCATGCAGGAAACCCTACTGCATCAGGAAAACCTGGAAGTCAGGGAATGCATGGTAGAAGAAGTGCTGGTTGAAAACGGTAAGGTAAAAGGTATCAGACTGTCAGATGGCAGCGAACTGCTGTGCCGTGCCCTGATTCTGACTACCGGAACCTATATGGCTGCACTTGTCATGGTTTCCAGCAATGTAAAGGAAGAAGGACCTGACAGACAGAAAACCACTAAGAATCTCAGTGCTTCATTAAGAAATCTGGGAATCAGAACGTTCAGACTTAAGACAGGTACTCCTGCACGTATAAAAACTAATTCAATTGATTTTTCACAGGCTCAGATCGAACCTGGAACTAATGACGATATTTTCTTCAGTTACGAAACTACCAGTGTAAGACCGCTTGCTGAGCAGATCTGCTGTTATCTGATTTATACCAACAGCAAGACTCACGAGATAATCAGAAATAATCTGAATAAATCAAGCATGTATTCAGGCGTGGTAAAAGGCGTTGGTCCGCGTTACTGCCCGAGTATTGAAGACAAACTGGTAAGATTTGCGGACAAGGAAAGACATCAGCTGTTTCTGGAACCGGAAAGCCTTAGCATGGATACCACATATGTTCAGGGGTTCTCAACTTCAATGCCGTACGATGTACAGGAACAGATGCTCAGATCACTGCCTGGATTTAAGGACTGCATCATTGACAAGTATGCCTATGCTATTGAATATGATGCAATAGATCCGCTGCAGCTGAAGCCTACTTTGGAACTGAAAAGCATAGAAAACCTGTTTACGGCAGGGCAGATTAACGGTACCAGCGGCTATGAAGAGGCAGCAGGTCAGGGCATTATTGCCGGTATAAATGCTGCCAGCAAGCTAAAGGGTCTTGAGCCACTGGTATTAAGAAGAGATGAAGCCTATATCGGTGTCATGATTGATGATCTGGTGACCAAGGGAACGCTTGAACCGTACCGACTTCTTACTTCCCGTGCTGAATACCGTCTGCTGATGCGACATGACAATGCTGATCAGAGACTGACGGAATATGGGCATCATTACGGTCTTATTTCGGAAGAAAGATATTCCCGCTATAACGACAAGATGGAAAAACTGGCTGAAGCACATGCTTTTGTTAATGAGTGTAAGGTTACCAATACGCCGGAATTAAAAGAATATATGACTTCACTGGGATATCCGGAAAACACCTCAGGAACTGTTGCGGAAGTATTGAAGAGACCTCATGTGACAATGTCAGAACTGGCAAGATGTCTGCAGCTGGAAATGGATGAGGAAATATGCCGGCAGCTGGACATCGAAGTCAAATATGAAGGATATATAAACAAGGCAAAAAAAGAAGCTGCAAACATGCAGAAAATGGAAGCTGTAAAACTTCCTGCCGATATCGACTACAATTCTCTGGAGCATCTTTCTCTGGAGGCCAGACAGAAGCTCAACAAGGTCAGACCTTTAACGATCGGACAGGCTTCACGTATCTCCGGAGTCAATCCGGCTGATATCATGGTCTTGTCAATATATTTGAAACAAAAGTAAAGATATACATTAAAGTGCCTGTTAAAATGTGTTATAATTTATACGAATAATTTGGAGGAAATTTATGGCAAAAAGAACAGTTAGAGATTTAGATGTTAAGGGTAAAAAGGTCCTGGTCAGAGTTGACTTTAACGTTCCTCACAAGGGAGATGTTATCACTGATGATAACAGAATCGTGGCTGCTTTACCTACTATCAAGTATTTACTGGAACATGGCGCAAAGGTCATCTTATTCTCACACTTAGGAAAAGTTGATCATAAGGATCCTGAAAAGACAGCAGCTGACAAGGCTAAGAATAATATGGCTCCAGTTGCAGCTAAATTACAGGAATACTTACCAAATGCCAAGGTAACATTCGTTGACGCTACCAGAGGCGAGGCTCTGGAAAAGGCTGTTGCTGAGCTTGAAGAAGGAAATGTTGTCTTAATGCAGAATACCCGTTATGAAAAGGGTGAAAGCAAGAACAATCCTGAACTGGCTGAATACTGGGCATCACTGGCAGACTTATATGTATCAGATGCTTTCGGTTCAGTACACAGAGCTCATGCTTCAACTGTAGGCGTAGCTGAGATCCTGCCAAGTGCAGTAGGCTTCCTGATTGAAAAGGAACTGAAGTTCTTAGGTGACGCTGTTGAAAAACCAGTCAGACCATTCGTTGGTATCTTAGGCGGTGCCAAGGTTGCTGATAAGCTGAAAGTTATCGACAACTTACTTGAAAAGTGCGATACACTGATCATCGGCGGTGGTATGGCATATACATTCCTGAAGGCTCAGGGTTATGAAGTTGGTACTTCATTAGTTGACCTGGAAAAGATCGACTACTGCAAGTCAATGCTTGAAAAGGCTGAAAAGCTTGGTAAGAAGATCCTTCTTCCTATCGATACTGTAGTAGCCAAGGAATTCCCTGATCCAATCGATGCTGAAATCGAAACTTGCACAGTTGATTCAAAGGCTATTCCAGCTGACGTAATGGGTCTGGATATCGGCGAAAAGACTGCTGCCTTATTCGCAGAAGAAGTAAAGAACGCCAAGACAGTTGTCTGGAACGGACCAATGGGCGTATTCGAAAACCCTGTATTAGCAAAGGGAACAAACGCTGTTGCAGCTGCATTAGCTGAAACAGAAGGCACAACCATCATTGGCGGCGGCGACAGTGCTGCAGCTATCAAGCAGTTAGGTTATGCTGACAGAGTAAGTCACGTTTCAACAGGCGGCGGCGCATCTCTGGAATTCCTGGAAGGCAATGGCTTACCAGGTGTTGACGTCATTGACGAAGATCACAGAAAACCAATCATCGTTGGTAACTGGAAGATGAACAAGACTATCGCTGAAGCTGAAGAATTCATCGCTGCAGTTGATCCAGCTGTTACTGATAAGGCTGTATTCGGTGTTGCTACAAGCTTCATCGCATTACAGAGCTCAATCAAGGCTGCCAAGAACCTGATCGTTGCTGCTGAAAACTGCCACTTCGCAGAAAACGGTGCATATACAGGTGAAGTAAGCATTCCAATGTTACAGGAAATCGGTCTGAAATACTGCATTATCGGACACTCTGAAAGAAGACAGATGTTCGGCGAAACAGACGAAACTGTAAACAAGAAGGTAAAGGCTTTATTCGAAGCAGGCATTACACCAATTATGTGCTGCGGTGAATCTCTGGAAACATTCGAAGCCGGCAAGACTGAAGAATGGGTAAGAGGACAGATTAAGGCTGGTTTGGAAGGCTTAACAGCTAAGCAGGTTGCTTCCATGGTAATCGCTTATGAACCAATCTGGGCTATCGGCACAGGCAAGAGCGCTACTAAGGAAATCGCTGAAGCAACATGCGCAATCGTCAGAGACGAAGTAAGACAGCTGTTCGGTCAGAAGGCTGCTGAAAATGTTAAGGTTCAGTATGGCGGAAGCGTAAAGCCAACCAACATTGCTGAATACCTGGCAGAAGAAGACATCGATGGTGCATTAATTGGCGGTGCAAGCCTGAAGGTTGATTCATTCATCGAAATCATCAACGCTGTTAAATAGTCGAACTTTAAATTATTAAATACATGCAGAGCCGGTGTTACACTGGCTCTGTGTTTTATAAGGAGCTAGTAATATGAGCAGACAGTATTGGAAACCATCAAATTTGCTGAATCCTGTGCCATGTGTCATGATCAGCTGCAGGGATACTGACGGTAAAGAAAATATCATGACTGCCGCATGGGCAGGAACGATCTGTTCAGATCCGGTCATGGTATCCGTATCAATAAAGAAGAGCCGCTATTCACATGACATGATCGTTCGTTCAGGAGAATTTGTCATGAATCTTACCAGCAGACAGCTGGTTAAGGCTGCTGATTTTGTGGGAATCAAATCAGGAAGAAATATTGATAAATTCAATTTGTTCGGAGATCTGCATCTAAGCAGAATGGATTCGCATCGGGTACAGGCTCCGAGCATCGCTGAAAGTCCTGTCTGTCTCGAATGCAAGGTCAGGGATGTTATTGAACTGGGTTCTCATGACATGTTTATCGCGGAAATTGTCTGTACATCAGTAGATGAAAGCATTATCGATGAAAACGGCAGACTGGACCTTGATAAGGCAGATCTGGTGGCATACAGTCACGGTGAGTATTTTGCATTGGGTGAAAAACTCGGTAAGTTCTCGTATTCAACACACAAATCTGAAAAGCTCAAAACCAGACAGGCCAATAACAGACGTAAAAGAGAAAAGACTGCAAAATAATCTTTATAAAAAAACAGAAACTGAATGTGTGTTTGCATTCAGTTTTATTTCGTTTGATGTGATTTAAGGGCTATTTATTTCCTTGCACTTGAGTAATAGTTTATAATTTAATTGCAAAATATCGACTTACACTGCAAGTCAAAGGAGAAAGACAATGAGTGAACTGAAAAAGTACCAGCAAGAGATTGAAAAGATCATGAATGACAGAACACTGACGTTCTGGCAGAGAGTAGATGTACTGGCTAAATATGCTGAAAATCTTCTTGATTATCCTGAAGGAACACCTGAAGAATTCTATATTCTTGATGAGAGCAGGGAAATATCTGACCTTCATGAAGGTCATGGACCTATTGGACCGCGCTACATACTTCCTGACTATGCAAAATTCATGAAAGAAGGCTCAAAGTTCCTGAGACTTGATCCTCCTACGAATTTACTGGAAGCAGTTAATTCACTGCTGATTTTCTATCGCAATGCTCATTCTGTTACCCGTTTCCCGGTATATCTGGGCAGAATTGACAAACTACTGGAAGAATTTGTCATTAAGGAAGACTATGATAAGGCTAAGGAATTGATCAAATGGTTCCTGATCAGCATCGACAGAACAATGTCAGACAGTTTCGTTCAGGCTAACTTAGGACCTGAAGAATCAGTTACCGGAAACATCATGCTGGAACTGATGCCTGAACTGCAGAATATCACACCTAACGTTTCTCTGCGTTATGATCCGGAGATCACACCTGACGAATTTGCTAAAAAAGCACTGTACAGTGCACTGAAATGCGCTAATCCGGCTTTTGCTCTGGATAAGTTCTATAAGGAAACAGTCGGAGATGATTACGGTATTGCTTCTTGCTATAACGGATTACTGGTAGGAGGCGGTGCGTATACACTGGTAAGATTAAGATTAGGTACAATCTCAGAACACTGCAAGGATTCAGCTGACTTCTTTGAAAACAGACTGCCTCTATGTGTTGATACACAGTTAAAGTTCATGGATGCCAGAATCAGAAATGTTGTTGAAAACAGAGTTTTCTTCAGCACAGACTGGATGGTAACTGAAGGATTTGTTCACGCTGACCGTTTCGTTGGATTGTTCGGACTTGTTGGCTTATGTGAATGTGTCAACAATCTCATGAAGAAAGACGGTAAAGAAGGGCGCATGGGTCATGATAAGGAAGCAGATCAGCTTGGTGTAAAGATCCTTGAAACGATCCAGAAGGCTGTAAATGAGCATTATTGCCCATATTCATACAATCATCGTTTTGTAATGCATTCACAGGTTGGTGCTGATGACGACGAAGGCAACTCAGCAGGAACCAGGATTGCCTATGGAGATGAACCTGAACTGTATGAACACCTGAGAAACTGCGGCTTATACCATCATTTCTTCCCATCCGGTGTAGGTGATCTGTTCCCGTTTGACGAAAC
Source organism: Erysipelotrichaceae bacterium (assembly GCA_017405675.1). The sequence goes on along the minus strand of JAFRAB010000032.1, from coordinate 51,926 downwards.
AGCTTTCAGAAACCTGGATGCATTACTTGATATCTTCAAGGGAGGCTTCAATGTTGGCGTCAAATACATGTCAACATATCTGGGCAACGGTGACCTGATCCGTGTTACAGGCTATCTTATGAAACGTTCTGAAGTAGAAAAACTGAAGAAGGGTGAAGCAGTAGGTAACCAGTCAGCTGCTCTGGTAATCGGCAAGTCTCCGGAAAGACACCTTAACGAAAGAAAGGTCAGAAGCTTTGATGATTAAGGCTCCCGTAAATAAAATCATTCCCAGCAGCGTTGTAGACGGACCGGGAAACAGAACAGCAGTGTTCTTTCAGTCCTGTAATTTCAACTGCCGTTACTGTCACAATCCGGAAACGATCAATATGTGCATCAATTGTGGCGCATGTGTAAAAACCTGTTCGGTAGGTGCATTGTCCATTAAAGACGGAAAAGTTGTCTGGGATGAAAAGAAGTGCTGTGGCTGTGATACCTGTATCAAGACCTGCCAGCACAATGCTTCACCTAAGATAACATACATGTCAGGAGCGGAAATCTGGGAAAAGATTGAAGACAATCTGCCTTTCATCCGCGGCCTTACCGTATCAGGCGGAGAGTGCACACTTCAGGCTCCTGTAGTCAGAGAACTGTTTGCGATTGCCAAACAGTATGGTTTAGGTACATTACTGGATTCCAACGGTTCATATGATTTCGAGAAGGATCCTGAAAACCTGCTGGCAGTTTCTGATGGCGTTATGCTTGATGTCAAGGCTGATAATGAAGAAAGACACATGTGGCTTACCGACCACAGCATAGATATTGTCCTGCATAATCTGGAGTATCTGGCTTCAATTGACAAACTTGAGGAAATCAGAACGGTTTGTATTCCGGGTGGCCTGGAGAACGAAAAGACCATTGAAGTTGTAGCTGATATTCTGAAACCTTACCTGGAGAAGAAAGCCATTCGTTATAAACTGATCAAATACCGTCATTTCGGTGTCCGTGAGGAATATCGTAATTTCAGGGAACCGGATGAAGCTTATATGAACAGTCTTAAGAAACTGGCTGAGGAAAAAGGATTCAGAAATATAGTTATTATTTAGGATATAAAAATGGAGTGATGATAAGTCACTCCATTTTTACTGATATGATATCTGTTTACACTTTTTCCCTTCTTTTCTGCAGCATTTCAATTAACAGACATACAGAGATGATACAGACATAAGTCAGTATCCAGATTTCGAAATAATTGCTGTAACGGGTATTACCTCTGTTTGGATCGATGTAATCATGTCTGAATAACTGCGAAGCTGCAAATGACAGGATATAGCCAAAAGCTGTGCCGTATCCTGCTAAAGGACATTTGAGAATGTATGATGCAGCTATTCCAACTATGGCTGGAATAAGAGCCATCCATGAAGCATCAAAAGATCCATACAGATCAAAGAATACATACCTGACAAGTATGTAAGATAATATCAGAACAGCAATTTCGGTTAATATCTTTTTCATATCTTAATTGTACCATAAACAAAAAAAGTCCTATTGGACTTTTTTGAATAATCTGGCGTAATGAGCTTTCATGCCAACTTCATTAAGATAGAAGTTCAGAATCCGTTTTGTATCCTTGGTAGCTGTATTAAGGAAAACATATTCGATCTCCTGTTCTTTAAGCAGCTCTTCCAGATAGCTGAACATGCTTTTGCCGATACCCATACCGCGGTAATGCTTCAGTACATAGATCTCATCAACTTCGAAAAATCTGGTCTCTTCTTCAATGATGGCATTTCTGTCTTTCTGAGTTGTGATCTTTCCAAACAGATAGCCTACCAGTTTTCCGTTATTATAGGCTCCCAGAATGGTTTTTCCTTCAAGTTCTGAAACATCATTCCGGACATATCCGTAAGTTATATCTTCTTCTTCCCATATACGGGACATCTCCAGAAGCTGTTCCGTAATCTGCGGATCTAATGTCAGTAATCTGACTTCCATTATTCGTACCAGTCTTCTTTCTTGATGTAACTGTCAATTGAATCAGACAGTTTGTCATCAAGCAGTTCAGGATGAGCCAGGATGTTTTTGAACAGAGCCAGGCTCTTAGCAAAGTAGAAGCCGTCAGCAATTCTTTCATCAATCGTGAAGCCGAATGACATGCCGTCTTTCATTTCATAAGTGCCATCATCATTGAAGAAAGGCATCTTATGCATTCTGTTAGCCAGTACGAATACAGAGTTCAGTGACCAGTTGATCAGGTGATGATAGCTGGCTTCCATTTTAATTGAACCTAAGTTGGAAATGAATACTGTAGCTCTGTAAGGGTCAACTGCTCTGATGGCATCAGGCAGGATATCGTGATATACCATCCAGTTAAGGATACGGATAACAAGTCTTAACAGCGGACGAGGAATCTTGTTAAACCGACTCATCATCTTGTCAGTACCGTTGGATTGATTGCCTTTTTCACTTTCTTTTCTGGTCTTGTAAACTTCACTGCAGATCTTGTCATGAACCTGCTCAATCAGATTGTTACCGTCTTCAGTAACCAGATACATGACGAATTCACCGCCGCTGTCAACCATTTTGTTTCTGGCTGTAAAGCAGAAGGATATTTCATCACGCTGATATAATCTGTGACCGGCAATGTAGTTGTTCATGTGTGGTCTGAGGTAAATGACCTTGGCTAAAGCTGCTATGACCACATGGAAAATTGTATATTTGAACTGTGGGTTTTCATCGTTCTTTTTCTTTAAATATTCAGTGACGGCAGTCATGTCAAATGTAGCGTTCAGCAGAGCTTCATTATCTGTTCTGCTTCCCATGATATAAGGCATGAATATATGCATTGGATCATCGCTGTGAACCAGATGTCCGTCTTTTCTGTCCCCTCTCTGTTTAGTCATTTAATAATCTCTCCTTTTTTACTGTAGTATAATACCCCATTTTACTTTCTTTAGCAACCTGCAGACTTTTAATAATTTCCTAATCCTATATAATAGGGATAGAGGTGTCATTATGAGTGATTATAACTATGATGTAATAATACTGGGTGCCGGTCCTGGAGGATATGAAACGGCTTTGAAATGCCGCCGGCATGATCTTTCAGTCTGTCTGATAGAGAAAGATCAGGTAGGAGGAACATGTCTTAATCGCGGTTGTATTCCTACCAAGGCTTTGTTATATGGAAGTGAAAAGCTGACTGAATTGAGTAATCTTGAAGCCCTTGGCATTACAGTAGAAGGCTATCAGTTTGACTACAGCAGACTGGCAGCCTACAAGGACAATGTTGTTGGCAAATTGAGAGGCAATGTTGAAATGATGCTGAAGAAAAGCGGTGTCAGTGTTGTCAGAGGATTTGGCAGGCTTAGGGATAGTCATACTGTAATGGTTAATGACGAAGACCTGACAGCTGAAAATATCATTTTAGCAACCGGTTCATCACCGTTTATGCCACCTATCAAGGGAATTGAAAATGCCATCAGCAGTGATCAGTTTCTGGCTATGGAAAGCCTTGAAGACGATAACTGGGTCATTGTCGGAGGTGGTGTCATAGGCATGGAAATCGCTTTTGTACTGGGACAGTTAGGCAAACAGGTTACTGTCCTGGAAATGATGCCTTCAATCCTGCCGGGAGTAGATGCCTCAATTCTCAAATGGCTTAACAGAAGCATAAAGAAGCTGGGAATCAAAGTTATCACTTCAGCCAGAGTAGAACAGATAGATAGTAACAGTGTCAGCTATACGTATAAGGACAAACTGGAAACAAAGGAATTCGACAGATGTCTGGTCGCTACAGGCCGTAAGAATAATATTGACGGAATCGGACTTGAAGAGGCTGGAATCATCAGAGAGAGAAACAGGATCCCTGTTGATGAACATCTGAGAACCAATGTGCAAAACGTATATGCAATCGGTGATATTACCGGTATAAAGCAGCTTGCTCATGTGGCAACCTACCAGGGAAATGTTGCTCTGATGAATATTCTGGGTGAGGAAACAGCTGCTGATTACAGTGTTGTTCCAAGCTGTATATTTGTTACACCAACCATTTCAACTGTCGGATCAAGTGAAAAGGAACTGATAGAAAAAGGCGTTGAATTTAATACAGTTTCATATAATGTCGGAGCTAACGGAAAAGCACTTCTGTCACAGAAAGGTGATGGTACCATCATTGTTTACTACAGCCCTGAAAATGGTAGAATTCTTGGCTGTCAGATGATAGCTGAAGGCAGCAGTGAAATGATAAATGAGCTTTCTCTGGCTATCAAAAACAGGCTTGGAATAAGGGAAATTGCTTCTCTGATACATCCGCATCCTACAGTGGGTGAGATTGTTAAAGAAGCGTGCGAAAAAGGATGCTAATTAGTATTCAATTATGTTATTATATTGGTGGAAGAATAAATAAGGAGGGCTAAATTCTTATGCCATTTATTGTTGATGTTTACGCTCGTGAAGTATTAGACTCACGTGGCAATCCTACCGTTGAAGTAGAAGTTACAACTGAATCAGGTGCCTTTGGTAGAGCAATCGTTCCATCTGGTGCTTCAACTGGTGAAAGAGAAGCTCTGGAATTAAGAGACGGCGACAAGAAGCGTTTCTTAGGTAAGGGTACATTAAAGGCTGTTGCCAATGTTAATGAAATCCTTGCACCAGCTTTAATCGGTTTTGATGTAACTGATCAGACTCTGATCGACAAGACCATGATCGAAATGGACGGCACACCTGACAAGTCAAAATTAGGTGCTAACGCTATCTTAGGTATTTCCATGGCTTGTGCAAGAGCAGCTGCTGATTTCTACGGTATGCCTTTATACAAGTACTTTGGCGGTGCAAACGGCAAGGTATTACCAGTTCCAATGATGAACGTATTAAACGGCGGTAAGCATGCAGACAGTGCTGCTGACTGTCAGGAATACATGATCATGCCTGTAGGCGCTAAGAGCGTTGCTGAAGCTGTCAGAATGGGTGCAGAAGTATTCCACAACCTGAAGACTGTTTTGAAGAAATACGGTTACAACACTGCAGTTGGTGATGAAGGCGGATATGCTCCTTCTTGCGTTCCTGGCGGAAAAGGACCATTAGAGACATTAGGTAACGAAGGACCTCTGGCATTAATGGTTGAAGCTGTTGAAAAGGCCGGCTACAAGCTGGGTGAAGACATCTGCTTCGCAATGGACGCTGCTGCTTCTGAATTCTATAATGCAGAAAAGAACGTTTACGAACTTGTAAGATCAGGTGAAGGCGACAAGACTTCAGACGAAATGATCGACATGTATGTAAAGTGGGCTGAAAAGTATCCTCTGATCTCAATGGAAGACGGCTTAGCTGAAAACGACTGGGATGGCTGGGTAAGACTGAACAAGAAGTTAGGTGATAAGATCCAGTTAGTCGGTGACGACCTGTTCGTTACAAATACTACTTATATTAAGAAGGGTATTGAACTCGGTGCAGCTAACTCTGTATTAATCAAGGTTAACCAGATTGGTACAATCACAGAAACATTAGACGCAATCGAAATGGCTAAGAGAGCCGGCTGGACTGCAGTTGTTTCTCACAGATCAGGTGAAACTGAAGATACCACAATCGCTGACTTAGTTGTAGGTACAAATGCTGGTCAGATCAAGACTGGTTCAATGTCACGTACAGACCGTATTGCCAAGTACAATCAGTTAATGAGAATTGAAGACGAACTTGGTGAAGTTGCTCAGTATCCTGGCAAGAAGACTTTCTACAACTTAGAAAAGTAATTAAAATCTGTAAAGAATAAAGCTCCGGAGTCCGGAGCTTTTTCTGTTTTTGTTGGAAAAACAAATACTCATATATTATGATAAAAGTATGAAGAAGAAAATAATATTTGCAGTATTACTGCTGGTACTGCCTTTCATGATTAATATTGTTCACGCTGACATGGGGCCGAAGCCATCAATTGATCTGACTTTTGAAGGATTGGGCGAGGGGACTTACTATGCATCTATTTTTGGTGGTAGTGAACCGATTGGACCAAGCAGGCCTTTCAGTATGGAGTTTCAATATGAAAGTATAGAATCATATAAAAACAGGAATAGCAATATTCCTGGAGATGTGATTGACCGTTTGGTGGAATACACATCTGGAGAATACTGTTTCTGGGGTGTTATCTATCCAATCGACAGGGAGAATAATAAAGTAAGCTGGGGCTATTATGCTCCAAGTGAATTCATGGTCGTTGTCATAACTCCTGATGGTAAACTCATTACCAGTGAACCGTATCAGAGGTCAGTCCTGGCGGGCTATTACAAGTGTACACTGTCATCTGATGGCATAACACTCTCTGATAATTACAGTTATGGACTTGAAGCTCTCAAGTTAGTTGGAAGAGCCTTAGCAACAATCATTATTGAACTGCTGATAGGGCTGTTATTTGGCTATCGCAGCAAGCCTGAAGTTAAGAGAATTGTTATAACTAACGTGATAACCCAGCTGATTCTTAATCTTGGGGTATCTCTGGGAAACTATATTGGCGGAATCCTGGTTGCTATGTTTTTCATGATGATTCTGGAGTTCTTAATAATTTTCATAGAAGGAGCCGTGTATGCAAACAAGCTTTCCGGGAAGAACTGGCTGATATGGGTATATACCATACTGGCAAATGTTGCCTCATTCTTTGCGGAAACCTGGCTGCTGGTACTTATGTCAATTAACTAAAAATCAGTTCTCACGAACTGATTTTTCTTACTTTTCAATATAAATGGTCTTAATGATCTGCGGATCCAGTGGTTTGTCACGGAAGTCAGTTCTGACTGAGGCGATTTTATCCAGAACATCATATCCTTCAACAAGATGACCGAATGCTGCATAACTGCCATCCAGATGCGGTGTATCAACATGACAGATAAAGAACTGTGAACTGGCACTGTCCGGATGCATGGCTCTGGCCATTGAAATGGTTCCTCTGGTGTGTTTCAGCTGGTTGTTGACACCATTGCTGGTGAACTCACCCTTGATGTTTTCTTTTGAACCACCCATACCGGTTCCTGTAGGATCTCCACCCTGAATCATGAAATTCTTAATGACTCTGTGGAAGATAAGGCCGTCATAGAAATGTTCATTAACTAGCTTTAAGAAGTTGGCGACAGTAATTGGAGCGTTAGCTTCGTCAAGTTCAAGTTTCATGATGCCGCCATCATTCATTTCGATTACTACCATAATAAATCTCCTTTATCTTATTTTCATCTGCTTCTGTATTTCCCTGAAAGCATCTTTTTCCTTTTCACTCTGACGCTTGTCATAGAGGGCTTTGCCTCTGGCCAGGGCTATTTCCATTTTAGCGATGCCGTTTTTCAGATACATTTTGGTTGGTACAACTGTATAGCCCTTAATTGTACAGGCCTTACGCAGCTTATTGATTTCTCTTTTGTGAAGCAGCAGTTTTCTTAATCTTGTTTCTTCGTGGTTGAAAATATTGCCTTCCTTGTACTGAGAGATGTGCATGTCACGGATAAAAGCTTCGCTGTTAACGAAGTCAATATAAGCATCCTTGAACTGAACGGCGCCTTTCCTGACACTTTTGATTTCCGTGCCGGTCAGGGCTATGCCTGCTTCATAGAATTCTTCAAGGAAATAGTCGTGTCTGGCTCTCCTGTTTTCGGCAATAAGTTTTTCCATAATATGTCCCGTTAGTAAAAAAGACCTTGTGGCCTTTCTTATTTGATGATCAGTTTCAGCAATACCAGTATAAAGAACAGGATACCGGCAATCAGAGTTGCCAGTGACATAACCTTTTCAGGACCTCTTTCCTTCATATCTTTAAACAGATTTAAGCCGCCGTTACCGCCAGTAAAGGCGCTGCTGACACCGGCAGATTTTCCGCTCTGCAGCAGTGTTAACATGATAATAGCCACGGAATCAATCATAATAAGAATATCTAACATAAAAATTGCTCCTTTCTGGTGCTAGTCTATTATAACAAACCTCTTTTTCTATTTCAAACTATATTATCATTTATTGTCATTTTATGTATGGGTGGGTAGTACTAGAATAGTTAATGAAAACATTATATAATTACCTTAAGAACAAGCGGAGGTTATAATATGGGAGTTTTAGGAAATCTTTTTGAGAGAAAAAACTGTGATATCTGCGGTAAACAGACTAATATTTTTGGTGGAACAAAACTTGAAAACGGCAGACTGTGCAAGGATTGTGCAAATAAGCTTTCACCTTATCTATCGGGCGTTAAACATCTGACTGTTGATGACATCAGAGACCATCTGGCATATCGTGAAGAAAATGCCGAAAAGGTAAAGGCCTTTGATGTTTCATATGCAATTGGCGGTAAGAATGCCAAGCTTTACATTGATATGGAAAAGCAGCAGCTTATCGTCAGCAACAGCGGCAACTGGCGAAATACAAATCCTGACATTCTGAACTTTGATCAGATCGTTAACTGTGATCTGGATATCAAGGAAAACAGAACAGAAATAAAGAAGAAGGACGAAGAAGGTAAGGAAGTCAGCTATGATCCAAAGAGATATGAATACAGCTATAACTTCTATGTGTATATTACCGTTAACGCTTCATTCTTCAATTCTATGTCAATGAAGATCAACGGATCTTCAGTAGACGGTTATGATAATGATGAATATGAAGAATGCTATCTGATTTCACAGGAAATCTGTGAGATCCTTGATCTGATCAGAAATAAGGAAACTGATCTCATTGATGAGGCTGTAGAATACTATACCAACAGACTGAATGCTCCAAAGAGAACATATAACAAGAATACTTATTATTCAGATACCAGAAAGTATTCACGTACATATGATTATTATCTTGAAAGGGACCCTAGAAAGAATCACTATAAATTCTAGGAACATATTTCAAAAACACTAAAAAATACCGGCTAAACCGGTATTTTTATATTCTTCCTTCTTTTCTCAGGAAATCAATTGTATCAACTACTGTTTCTGATATGCTTCGAGTTGTATAACCAAGTTCTTTCCGCGCTTTTTCATGTGAGAAGTTGGAGTTGCGCTGCAGGGCTTTTACAATATTTGAATTAAGCAGTGATCTCTGTTTTCTGATTCGGTAATATACTCCGAAAACAGGAGTAGAAACTGAAGTCATCCAGCCCGGGACGGAAAGATATACTTCATTGGTGCCGGACAGGAAATGAACGATTTTCAGGATTTCCCTTACTTTATAATACTTATTGGTCAGGAAATAACATTCACCCTGACGTCCGTTTTCCAGACAGCTTATAATGCCTTCAGCAACATCCCTTACATCTACGATGTCCAGTCCGCCCTTTGTTGTTACAGGCAGCTGTCCATGCAGATAATCCTGTACAGCCTGGGTAAGGTGTGTACAGCCGTAATCGTCAGGTCCCATGACAGCTGAAGGGTGAACGACTGAGGCGTTTAGTCCTTTGCCTGCAGCTTCCAGAACCAGAGAGGTGGCAGCAGCTTTTGTCTTGCCGTAGAATCCGTTTACCCGGTCGGTTCGGAATTCACTGATCTCGCGGGTCAGTTCATTTTCCGGCAGGGAAGGAACGGCTGCTATGGATGAAACATAAACCAGTTTTTTAACATGAAATACCTTGCACATGTCAAGGATATTGCTGGTACCAACTACATTGATATCCCAGATTTCCTGATTAAATTTCGGCTGGAAGGTTGTTATTGCGGCACAATGAATTACACAGATGTCGTCTGTACTTGGACAGTCAAAAAACTCGTCAAGAGTGTTCTTGTCTCTGATGTCTCCGGTAAAAACCGTCGCCAGACCGTCCAGGCGGTCAATGTTTGGATCGTCAGGCAGAACCAGTCCTCTTACTTTACAGCCTCTGTTGTGGAGCGCTTTAATTACATTGAAGCCAAGATGGCCGGTTGCACCTGTTACCAGATATGATGTTGGCATAGCATTTTTCCTCTTTCATAATTATACAACAACTTGCCGTCAAGTTGATATATTAAACCAAAAGGGGTATAATTTTCTTGATATTCAGGGAGGAAAAAACAATGATCTGGGTTTTACTGATTTTAGTTGTTTTATGCGTTGGATACTATATTTCAACATTTAACGGTTTTATTCGTTTACAGAATATGATTGAAGAAGCTTTCTCAACCATGGATGTATACCTGGTTAAAAGAGCAGAGCTCATTCCTAATCTGGTTAATGTTGTAAAAGGCTATGCCAAGCATGAAACTGAAACACTTGAAAAGGTTATAGCAGCCAGAAATGCTGCTCAGAATGCCTCCAGCAATGCAGATAAGATTGAAGCTGAAAACAATCTGTCAGGCGCTATCAAGAGCATTTTCGCTCTGAGCGAAAGCTATCCTGAACTGAAGGCTGACAACAATTTCCTGTTACTGCAGAAGCAGCTGAACGACATTGAAAACGATGTTGCCAATTCACGTAAATACTATAACGGTGTTGTCAGACAGTACAACACCAAGATTCAGAGCTTCCCAAGCAGCCTGATTGCCAATGCCAAAGGCTTTGTCAGACAGCCGCTGTTTGAAGTAAGCGATGACAGACAGAGAGATAATGTAACAGTTGAGTTTTAAAAATGCGCAGAATAGTTAAGATCGTATTAGCACTGTTTATATCACTGGGATTTCTTGTTGCACTCATTCCGGCCACGGAAGCCAAGGAAAAATTCGATATAAACAAACATCAGGTAGAAATGGAAGTCCACGAAGATGGATCTGTTTTAGTTACCGAAACTGTAACAGTTCAGTTCAGTCGGGACCTGCATGGCATATACTTTGACATTCCGCGTAAATATAACATGACCTGGCAGCTGAACGGAGAAACCATCAGAAAGAGCTATGATTTCCCGGTCAGAAAAGTCAAGGTTTTATCCGGGCAGAACAAAGATATAACATCTTATTCAAACTACATTCGTATTAAGTTGGGATCATCCAATGTTACATTACCGGTTGGACATATTGAAACCTATAAGGTGCAGTATGAGATAGTAACGAGAGATCTGGAACTTAACGGACTGCAGATGCTGTTCATGAATATTATTTCCGGTAAATGGAACACTGATATTCATGCTGTCGAATTCACAATTGACATGCCTAAGCCTTTTAACAGGGACAAACTTCTGTTTGATACACCGGAAGGTGTCACCGGTACTTCTACCGGACCATTCAATCTGGTAGTAACCGGAAATACGATCAGCGGTTCATATAGTGAGACAATGCATCCTGGTGATGCCATAACCGTACAGCTGTTACTTGACAACAATTATTTCCATTTCGTTTCTCCAAACAGATACGGACTTATCGGAACATTGGTTGCCGGAGTCTTTACCATCATCATGACTATACTGTTCTATGTGTTTGGCAAGGATGATCCTGTTGTGGAATCAGTTGAATTCCATGCTCCGGCCGGCATGACAAGTGCTGAGGTTGGCGTCATCATAGACGGCATTACCAATGATGGGGATGTCATATCACTGATCCTTGACTGGGGACGCCGCGGTCTGATAACCATCAGAGATGATGAAAAGGAAGGCCTGATCCTGGAAAAGAAAGCTGATCTGGAAACAACAGCCAGAGAATACGAAAGCATCATGTTTGACAAGCTGTTCAAAAACAGGGAGTCAGTAAAGATAAAGAAACTGAAAAACTCATTCTATACAACCATTCAGAAAACGGAAACAGCCTTAGACCGGTACTTCCAGAATAAGGAGAGAAAACTGTATACTGAGAGTTCTGAGATCGTGCAGATAATCGCAATCATGTTTGTATACATGCCTGTTGTAGCACTGACATTCCTGACAGTTTACAACTACAGATATGAAGTTGGCGGTGCACTGCTGGCATGCTTTGTGGAAGCCGTGCCAATGATTATAATGACTGCTCTGCTGGTACATATGGAAAACAGAAAATACATGCATAAGTGGTATACCAAGATGCTGCTGTTTGCATTGTGTGCAGTCCTGTTCTTCATCCCTTGCATGCTGATGATCTATATTGTGGCAAGCCTGAAGGTCAGCTCCATCTATGTGATCATGGTAATGCTGATGAATGTCCTGATTATTGTGGAAACAATATTCATGAAGAAGAGAACAGTATACTGTAACGATCTTCTCGGTCAGGTATTAGGTCTGAGAAACTTCATCATTGTTGCTGAAGAAGACAGACTGAAAGCACTGGTCGAAGAAAATCCGTATTATTTCTATGATATTCTGCCATTCGCTTATGCTCTGGGTCTGACTAATATCTGGAATGAACATTTCAGGAATCTGACGATTCAGCCATGCGACTGGTATGTTACTTACGATAACAGATCTCCATATTACATGACCAACTCATTACAGAGTCACATGCAGGTTATGGAGAGAGATCTTACTACACCTCCGCCATCAGAGAGTTCATCTGGTGGAGCAAGTTTTGGCGGTGGTGGCAGTTCTTCCGGAGGCTTCTCCGGAGGCGGATTTGGCGGTTCATCAGGAGGTGGATGGTAAATGAAGAAGATCATCGCTGTATTGACAGTCTTAGCCATACTGTTAACAGGCTGTACTGATAAGTCAGGTACTGCAGCAGCAGCTTATGGTGTAGGACGCAAGCTTGAAAGTACGGAAAATTCATGGTAAAGGAACAGTATTGTTCCTTTTTTATACAAGAGTATATTTAAAATTTGTTATTATAATACTTAGGGTAGGGGTAATTCATGAAAAAGAGAGTTTTGGATATGATAGGTGTCTTATTTGGTAATTTTCTGTTGGCAGTTTCGGTAGCGTATTTTGTCTTACCTTATGATATTCTTTCAGGAGGGGTAGCAGGTATATCAATAATTACCCGGGAACTGTGGAACATCAGCACTACGCTGATGATCGATATTCTGGTCATTGGCCTGTTTATTGTAGGTGCTTTTGTTCTGGGAAAGGACTTTGCGATCAAGACAGCTCTAAGCAGTTTTGTTTATCCGTTTTTTCTGGAAATCCTGGTCCGCTTACCTGTTAAGCTTGAAATTGACATGCTGATGTCCTGCATTTTTGGGGGCCTTATTGCGGGGGCAGGTATTGGAATTGCTTTCAGGCACAATGCCTCTACGGGTGGAACAGATATTATTGCCCTGACAGCTAATAAATATCTTAATATTCCAGTGTCAACAGCTGTAATGATTACTGACGGTGTTATCACACTGCTTGGTGTTATTGTCTTTGGCTTACAGGAAGTGCTGATGGGTATTGTATATATTTATGCTTCTTCATGGGCAATCAATAAGGTAATGGTTCCTAAGACTAATGAAGCTGTTGCTCTCTACATAATTACGAATAAGAAGAAAGAAATATGCGATTATATCCATATAGATCTTTTCAGAGGTACGACTATCCTTCAGGGGAAAGGCGGTTATACTGATCAGGAAAGAGATATTATACTGACGGTTGTTTCCAAGAGCCAATATATGAACCTTTCTCACTTTGTTGAGAAAACAGACCCTTATGCCTTTGTAATAGTTTCTGATGCTAAGGAAATCAAAGGCGAAGGATTTACATACGAATACAGAGTATAGTCTATGTAAGTTTATTGTGTTATAATATCTTGGTATCCTATTTTAGGAGGTTTTTATGGTACATTTACAGAATGTTTCTAAATCATATAAAAATGGTGTAAATGCCCTGAACGACATCACTATTGATATTAAGGATGGAGAATTCGTATATGTCATTGGTGAAACAGGATCCGGCAAGAGCACTTTCATTAAGTTGCTTGACGGGGAACTGATTCCTACCAAAGGTATAGTAGAGGTAAATGGAGTTAATGTCGGCAAGCTGAGATTCTCCAAGGTTCCAAAATACAGAAGAAATATCGGGGTTGTATTCCAGGACTACCGTCTCATTGAATCAAAGACGGTTTTTGAGAATATCGCTTTTGCCCTGGAAGTTATAAATAAACCAAGAAAAGAAATCAGACAGAGAGTAAGAGAAGTACTTGAAATCATTGACCTGGAAGACAAGGCTAAAAGTTTTCCAAGCGAGCTTTCAGGCGGACAGCAGCAGCGTGTTACAATCGGACGTGCCATCGCTAACCATCCGCAGCTTCTTATAGCAGACGAGCCAACAGGAAACCTGGACCCTGAGCGTTCAAATGAAATTGTTGAACTGCTTGAGAAAATCAATCAGGAATCAGGTACAACAGTAATCATGGTTACTCATGATATTAACCTCGTAAACAAATACCGCAAACGTACCATTAAGTTTGAATATGGTCACGTAGTCTCTGACAGCAGAGAAGGAGGCTATATAGCTCATGTTTAGACTTATAGGAAGACATTTCAAGGAAGCGTTCCAGGGAATATTCAGACATTTTTCCAGCTCACTCAACAGTATTACCGCTGTTACCGTAACACTGGTACTGGTGAGCCTTTTGACGTTGATCATCGGTAACGTATCACAGATCACCAGAAGTATTGAAGGTGAAATCAAGATTTTCGTAACTGTTGAAGAGAGCATTGAAGATGATGAAATTCCTGCACTTACAAGAAAGATAGAAAATGTTGAAGGAGTTTCCCGTGCTGAGTTCTCCAATAAAGATACCGAGCTCGATAAGCTTATTACTTCTTTTGGCGAGGAAGGAAAACTGTTTGAAATATACCGTGAAGATAATCCTCTGCACAGAGCCTTTATCGTTTCACTGAAGGAAGGTTACATTATTTCAGATGTAGCTGCCAGACTTGAAAAGATCGATGGACTGATGGAGGTCAATTTCGGCGGTATCAGCACGGAAGAATTCCTCAAAATTTTAAATGGCGTCAGACAGGGCGGCTATGTTCTGGTTGCAGCTCTGACACTGGTAGCCATCTTCCTTATTCAGAACACCATTAACCAGACAATTTTCAACAGAAGACTGGAAATCAGCATTATGAGACAGGTTGGAGCCAGCAACTCCTACATCCGTCAGCCATTTGTCATTGAAGGTATTTTCATTGGCATCATGGGTTCGGTTTTACCTGTTTTGGCAACGATTTTCGGATATAAGTATGTTTATGAAGCTGTTGGCGGACAGCTGGTTTCAGGTATGCTGGCTTTACAGCCGGTAAATCCTTTTGCTTACTATGTATCAGCTTTCCTAGTAGCAGTAGGTATTATCGTTGGTCTGATCGGTTCATTCCTGTCAGTAAACAAACACTTAAGATGGAGGAGATAACGTGAAAAAGCTTTTGGCGGTCTTAATATCCATAAACTGCATTCTGGGCTGTTTTTGCTTTGTCAGAAATCAGGATAAGTTTGTTTACAGAGCTGACGATGATTTTGCTTCAAACGAAGATTATTACAATGAACTCTGTGTAACAAGAGGCCTTGATGAGGCAACAACGCGGTTATGCGCAAGATTCAGAAAATATGTTCAGAGTCAGGCTGACCGGGTTCAGAGTGAAATCAATTCACTTACTGCTCAGATGAACAATATAAGGGATGATATTATTAATCAGGGACGTAAGATCAATGAGATAAACAACACCATTTCCAGTGTTGAAAATCAGATCAGAGGTCTGGAAATACAGATAAAGACCATTGAAGAGAATATCAACCAGATTACTCTGGAAATCATAGAGAGAGAAAAGAAAATTGAAGAACTGAATGACGGTATCAAGGAAAGAATGGTTGCCCTGCAGGCCCGTGTTTCTCTGAACAGTTATATCGGTTTTATCATGGGTGCCAATAACTTTGTGGACCTGCTAAGAAGAGTAAGTGCCATTAACGAGTTTACTGATTATGATGTCAGCAAGATCCGTGAGATGGAAGCCGAAAAAGAACTTCTGGAAGCTGATAAGCGGGAACTCCAGAATCAGAAGGATGAGCGGGCTAAGAAGAGAGCAGACCTTGAATCCTATAAGACAGACCTGTATACCTTAAAGCGGCGGGCTGAAGAACTGCTGGCAGAGTTCCGTCGTAAGGAAGCAGAACTCAACAGGGTAAGAGACAATCTGCGGATCAGTCTGGATGATTTGAGAAATAAGATTGAAAACATTGATGATGCCTTAAGCGGATATTATCCAAGTGAAGGTTTTATCCGTCCGGTTGCTCATGCCTGGATCTCATCTAGCTGTCCATATTATGCTCCTGGATCTCCATCCAGTGGTTTCCACCCGGCAGCAGATATGGCTACCAGTGTTGGAACATATCTGTACGCTGTCGCAAACGGATATGTTGTCGCTACCAGAGGCGGCTGTGGCTGGGGCTATCTCGGCAACAACTGCAATGGCGGCTTCGGTAACTATATTGTCTACATGATTGAAATCAATGGTACATCATATTTCATCATTAATGCTCACTTAAGTGAGATCTACGTAAATGTCGGTGACGTTGTACATCAGGGCCGTGAGGTAATCGGCTTAACTGGCAACTCCGGCAGTACAAGCGGTCCGCATCTGCATATTGAAGTTATTAGATTTGGTAATGTCGGCATAAAGGAAGCCGTACGCATGTACAGTAATGTCGGCAGAATATACTATACTTTAGGACGTAATATTTACTCTACATGTGAATACCGCGGTGCCCCATGTTATGAGGATGCACTGAAGATATTCGGCGTATATTACGGAATGGAATTTTAATGGATTATAAAACAACTAGATCAAATGCAACTCTGAAACTCATACTGGTAATCGTTTTTCTGGCCTTGGCCGTGACGATTACTTTTGTCATTGGTTACGGAGTGGGAAGATTTGCAGGAAACAGCAGCACGCCTTCCAGCAGCAATGATTCCCGTATGAATACTCTGCAGGCTGTATATGATATCCTGGCAAAGGATTTCTATTACGGTGAAGACAGTGAAGACTACCGCAGCAAACTGATCGATGATGCGATAAACGGAATGGTTGATGCCCAAGGAGACATTCATACCGATTACATGACTCCGGAAGAAGTCCGGCAGTTCAACGGTTCTCTTGAAAGTAATATCGTTGGTATCGGTATACGTTATACTGAACTTGATGGCCAGATATTGGTTCTGGAAGTCCTGAGAGATTCTCCGGCCGAAAAAGCCGGTATCCAGGAAGGTGATATTATCACGGCAGTTGATGGTGTCAGCTGCAGAGAAAGCTCTGTTGATTATGTAGCTAATCTTGTAAGAGGCCAGATAGGTACAAGTGTCAGTATTTCGATCGACAGAATGGGTAAACCGGTAGAACTTACTGCCATAAGAGCTGTTATCGGAACAACGGTTTCATCAGAAGTCAGAGATGGTATAGGAGTATTACGTATCAGTTCCTTTGGCGATCAGACAAGCGAGGAACTGGGAGAACACCTGAAATATCTGGAAGACAATAATGTCACAAGATACATTATAGATTTAAGAAACAACGGTGGCGGCTATGCTCAGACCTTGGATAAGATGTGTGCTTACTTCATGAATAACGGAGAGATCGTTATGGTTGAAGAAGACCGCGACGGCCGTCAGATCATTGATAAAGTCAAGAATTCACAGAAAATCAGTTATGATAAAATCGTCATTCTGATCAATGAAAGTTCAGCCAGCTGTTCAGAAGTATTTACAATGGCCTTAAAGGAAAACTGCGGTGCTGTGACCGTTGGAACTACCAGTTACGGTAAGGGACTGGCTCAGCTGCAGAAAATGTTCAGAGACGGAAGTGCCATAAAATATACTGATGTCATCTGGAAATCAGGTAACGGTGTCTTTATAAACGGCAAGGGTATTACACCTGACTACGAAATCAGACTTCATGATGCCCTGTATATGCCATATCTTAATTTCGATGACGGGGAAGTATACGAATATGATGAGGTCAGCAGCAAAGTTGCCGCTGCACAGTCAATGCTTGACTTCCTGGGATACAATCCTGATCGTCAGGATGGATATTTTTCAGAAGCAACCAGACAGGCTGTAATGAAATTCCAGAGTGATAACGGACTTACGGCTGACGGAAAGATTGATAAAAAGACTGCTACGGTAATCGATACAAAGGTTGTCTTTGAATGGAATACTAACAGAGCAAAATACGATGTGCAGATGGATAAAGCCATGGAGCTTGTAAGGGAGTAATATGAACGAGATGTTTCATCTTGTTTCCTCATTCCAGCCTAAAGGTGACCAGCCTGGTGCCATAGACGCCCTGGTTGCCGGCCTGGAAAATAAGGAAAAATGTCAGGTTTTACTTGGCGCTACCGGTACCGGTAAGACTTTTACCATTGCGAATGTAATAGCCAAAGTAAATAAACCTACTTTGGTTTTTGTTCATAATAAGACCCTTGCAGGTCAGCTTTACAGCGAATTCAAGGAACTGTTCCCCGAAAACCATGTAGAGTATTTCGTGTCCAACTTCGATTATTATCAGCCGGAAGCCTACATTCCAAAATCTGATACATATATTGAAAAGAACGCCATGATCAACGATGAGCTGGACATGTTACGTCTGGCTGCCTGTAATGCGGTATTGGAACATCGCGATACTATTATTGTGGCTTCAGTTGCCTGCATTTACGCTTCAAGTGATCCTCAGCAGTATAAGGACATGTTCTTTACCATAAAGACAGGTCAGAAGGTAGGACGTCAGGAATTACTGCGTATGCTGGTAAACAGACAGTACAGCCGTAATGACCTCGATTTGAAGAGAGGAACTTTCCGAGTAAGAGGAGATGTCATAGACATTTCTCTTGGTTATACTGATCAGTTTATTCTGCGTGTTGAGCTGTTCGACGATGAAATTGACCGTATTACGGAAATAGATACTATTACCGGCAATACTCTAAATTCATACACTGTATATAACATATTCCCGGCTACCGGTTACGCCCGCAATCAGGATGATATCAATAAAGCCTGTGATAATATCGAGGCAGAACTGAAAGACAGACTTCAGTACTTTGAAGACAATAACAAGCCTCTGGAAAGAGAACGCCTGGAGCAGAGATGCACTTATGACCTGGAAGCCTTAAGAGAATTCGGTAGCTGCCCTGGTATTGAAAACTATTCCAGACATCTGGAATTCAGAGCTCCGGGAACCAGATCCTTTACGCTGTTTGATTACTTCCCTGAAGATTATCTGCTGGTAATAGATGAATCTCATGTTACCGTTCCACAGGTGAGAGGCATGTATAACGGGGACCGCAGTCGTAAAGAGACTCTGGTTGAATATGGCTTCAGACTGCCAAGTGCTCTGGATAACAGACCATTACGTTTTAACGAATTTGAGAGCCTGATCAATCAGGTAATATTTGTTTCGGCAACACCGGGTAACTATGAGCTGGAAAAAGTTGACAATCATGTCATTGAACAGATCATTCGTCCAACGGGATTGCTGGACCCAAAGATAGAAGTCAGAAAAACAAAAGGTCAGATCGATGATCTGATCTATGAAATATCTGAAAGAGTAAAAAAGAACGAGAGAACTCTGGTAACAACACTGACTGTCCGCATGGCAGAGGAACTAACAAGATATCTGCAGGGGCAGGGTTTCAATGTGGCTTATCTGCATCATGAAACCAAGACTCTGGAAAGAACAGAAATCATCCGCGATCTCAGAAAGGGAAAATTTGATGTTCTTGTCGGTATTAACCTTTTAAGAGAAGGCCTTGATATTCCGGAAGTTTCACTGATCGCTATTCTGGATGCCGATAAAGAAGGATTCCTCAGAAGTGAAAGAAGCTTGATTCAGACAATCGGCCGTGCTGCACGTAACGTTGATGGTACAGTTATCATGTATGGTGATATCATCACTGATTCCATGCAGAAGGCTATTGATGAAACCAATAGAAGAAGAGCTATTCAGGAAAAATTCAATGCTGAACACGGCATTGTTCCAACAACTATCCGTAAGGAAATCAGAGAAGCAATTCACTCCAGAGAAACTCATGAAATGGCTATGAAATACATGTCCAAGAAGATCAGAAAGAATGCCAGAGAGCAGGAAGAACTTATTAAGAGACTGGAGAAGGAGATGCGTGAAGCAGCCAGAATTCTGGACTTCGAAAGAGCTGCTGAATTAAGAGACATGATTATGGAGTTAAAGGCGAATTAGGATGAAAAAGATCATACTGGCATCAGCATCACCACGCCGTAAGGAAATTATGGAAATGCTGGGAATGGATTTTGATATTGATGTAAGCAACATCGATGAGACCATGGATGAAAGCCTCAGCATTGAAAAACGAATCATGGAAATAGCCAGAAAAAAAGCTCTGGATGTTTTAAACAGCAATCCGCAATGTCTGGTAATTGGCAGTGATACCATAGTTGAAGTTGACGGCAGAATCCTGGGGAAACCACATAGTAAAAGTGAAGCTGAAGAAATGATCAGACTGATCTCAGACCGTTCACACAGAGTTGTTACGGCTCTGGCCGTTGTAAGCAAAGATGAAGAATATGTGGACTGTGATGTGGCACATGTTCATTTCATCGATATTCCTGAAAAGGAAATCAAGGAGTATGTACTTACTGATGAGCCTTATGATAAGGCAGGACGGTATGCCATTCAGGGATGGGCAGGTGTTTACATCAGCAGAATAGAAGGAAGCTTCTATACTGTCATGGGTCTGCCTCTGCATCTGGTATATCAGAAACTGTCTGAACTTGGATATAAGAGAAAAAAGGCAAAATCCATAGATGGATAAAATGAAGTGTCAGGATTGCCTCATTAATGACAACTTGACTGTTTGACAAGTTCATATTAAAATGAAGTTCCAATGGGGATGTCTTGGTTTCGACAGGGCGATGTTGGATTCGGAATGCAGTGGAGTTATTCACCTCAAGAATAAAACCTAAAAATAAACGACAATCGTCAATATTCATTTGCTGCTTAGTAGCCGTCTCTAGGCTCGCAGCCGTCACCTTTTATCGCTCCTCTGGGTTTAAGAGTGGTGTCAAAGACAGAGGATCAGTTCCGATGATGCTGATAAACCGGAATGAAATTCATCAGCAAAACAGGTATTATTCGGTGTTCGCCAGATAGATACCTGTTCAAGTTGGCGAACTAAACTGTAGGTTTCTGAATGTGGGACACGTTTTGGACAGGGGTTCGATTCCCCTCATCTCCACCAATAACAAAATCAGCTGCGTTTTCTCAGTAAAAGCAGCTTTTTTTGTACTTTGATTTTATATAAAAAAACAGAATACCAATCAGATGGTATTCTGCTTAAGATATATTTTATTCAAATTTACATAAACAGTGCTCTTACCAGCAACAAACCAAGAATATTGTTCAGACAATGCGGAATATAGCTGATAATGCAGTTTTCGGATTTGTTATATGCTATAGCATACATTATGGCATCAACGAAGATTCCGAATAAATCGAATAATACTATAGCGGTATTGCCTGTTGCCATATGACCTAATGCAAACAGAATTGCTGATCCAATCATACAGATCCAGGCAGGCAACACCTTTTTTCCTTTTCCTAACAGGAATCCGCGGAAAGCTATTTCTTCACCCAGAACAGTAATCATGCTGATTCCAATCCATTTTATAAAATTACTGAAGTCCATTTCCAGACTTGTTCTGCCGATGACGTGCTCAATATATTTTCTGTATGATGCTTCACAAAACAGCTTACCGCAAACCATCTGTATTATTGTGATAAATACCGGTAACAGTACCCAGAACAGTACCTGCGGTTTTCTGAGATCAGTAATGATGGTACTGAAACGTATCCCTGATTCATCATCAGGTGTTTTTTCAACGGCTTCGACAATAAAGAATACTGCGATACCGAATATCATTGCATATCCTGAAAAAACTGATTCCGGCATGAACATTTTTACAACGATTAACACTGTCATCACAACTATCCCAATTAATGTGATAACTGCACCCTTATTTTTTAATAATGAATTGCTCATAATAATCTCCCCCTAAAATATTGTTCCTTCCTTATAAGACCTTCAGCCACCCTGGCCAGTGATACCCTTAACGAATCAGGATCATATTCCAAAGCATTGTTAGCAATAAGACTGGCATAGCCATGGACCATGGCAAACAGTACTTCAAAGGCATCTAAAGTGTCTTTTTCGTTCATTTCCAGATCTCTGGAAGCTGCATCTACTATTGAGTTATCAACTGTTTCATGAGTCAGCTGACTGATACTGAAGCCGTCATAACGTCCGGTTTGAAAGAGAAGGCGAAACAGATTGGTCTCTTCACTGGCAAATCTTATATACCTTAGTCCAATTTCCAGGAAATCATTATCTTCCAGAATATATTCAGTATGAAAAATATCAGCTCTTTTATAAACAGCTTCTTTCAAAACATTAAGATCCGGAAACTGATACATGATTGGCTGTGTGGAGCAGTTCAGTTCTTCAGCCAGCCTTCGGGCAGTTAATGCCGAAAAGCCTTCCTTTCTTACAAGCTGGAAAGCACCTTCAATCATTTCTTCTCTGGTTGTTGTAGGTTTCTTTGGCATATTTTCTCCAAATAGTATAACACATGTTATTATATATTCTGTAAGGAATACTGTCAATAAATCATAACCTCGGATAAATCAATTGTTTTATCTGTAATGAAACACTCGTTTTATTCCGAAAGGGAAGAGCCACAAAAAAACTCCTATGGATCTATTTACCACAGGAGCTTTTTCTGTTTCTAGTAAGGGAAACTGAATGATGTGTTTGCTACAGTTATCATTACTATTAATAAGGTATTAACTATGGCAGC
Source organism: Erysipelotrichaceae bacterium (assembly GCA_017405675.1). The sequence goes on along the minus strand of JAFRAB010000032.1, from coordinate 29,340 downwards.
AATATACAGGTTTCCGGTTAAGCGGTAGCTTCTGACCGCAATCGCAGCTGTAATGAACATTATTGGCACTATTGGCAGCAGCAGGATTGGAATCAGCGCGAACACTGAAGCAACCATAGCTATGCCGACTTTTGAGAATAATGCTACCCAGGTTGTTGCCTGCAACAGTGGGGTAGGAGCATAGGTGATTATCAGCATAAGAGCTGGAGCCAGCATATTGAACAGGCCACAGGTTAAAATCTGCATCAGTTCAGACTGCTTTCTGAATGTTGATCTCTTTACGGCGATTGACTGAACAATGTAATAACCTACATATAATGGGATGTATCTGATTGCTACCCATATTTTCTTTAACGGGAATGATCTGATATCAAAGCTCCAGAAACGGTAGTCAGTCTGATTGATAAGATCAGCTGCAAATAACAGACAATAGGTTGCAACAGTAACGATTACACTCAGTAATATTGTTACAAGCAGTTTTGGCAGTGTAATATAGCTGCCGAATTCTTTTTCGTTACCTTTGATTGGCTTACCAAAACCTTTTTTCAGGATTAACAGAGTTACCAATGAGCAGCCTGTTGACCATAAGCCAATTCCTCCTGTAGTATCCTGCGGCCATATAGGGTTCTTCAAGGCTACATATCCGATAAGCATTAACGGAACGATCAGCAGACAGTTGATAAGCCCGGCTTTGATATTGCTGCTGACATATTTGGCAGGCTTTTCATAATATTTTACTTCTTCCTTGACTGCAGCGAATACCGGGATCTGAGTCATGAGATCGATAAACGGTACTACAAACAGGAAAAAACCGATAAGGCCGATCAGGTTGCACAGTTCCTTGAGGAACCATACCTGATTGGTATAAGGAATGCTCTTTGGAGCAGGCATTGTTCTGTCAAATGATTCCAGCAGGTATTTTACACATGTTGAAGAGAAGTGGTTGGTCGCATGGAACTGAGCCGGATTATAAAGCGTTACAGTATAGCCGTTTGTTGGGCTTGTATATGTTTTTCCTTCTTCCAGATCACCAGTAACACGTGTACCAAGAATGTTGGAAACCAGATTTTTGGAATTATCACTGGTTAATAATACAGCAGTATTCTCAAAGAAGAATTCATCATACTTGGCACCAATGACATTGCAGTGACACAGGAATGTTTCACCGTTTGTCTTCTGAGCCATCCGGGTAGGATAGTTGCCGACGATGACACCTGTATTTATTTTATTCAGCTTATGCGCTTCAGTCGGATTAGTACCTTTTTTGAGGGCTTCACGTTCCAAATCAGAATAATAAGTCATGGTAACGATTGTGTAACTTCCGCCCATTGAGTGACCGGTTACGCCGATCTTGGTGGAATCGACATAGTCAAGTGAATCAAGGTACTCAATAAAGGCAATCAGACCATTAGACTGTACTATAGGACTGTCCTGATGCCCATTTGGTACATCTGAGTTACCGTGTGAGAAGTCATCAAGAGATATTACTACATAACCGCGGCGTGCCAGCTCAATGTAGTTACAGTCCTGCATTTCACGGTTGTTAAGATAGCCGTGAGAACAGAGAACAGCAGGGGCTGGATTCTCAGCAGTAGCGCTTTTAGGCTTGAACAGATAGGCAGTCAGTTTGCCTGCTTCTGTTTCAAGCGTAATGTCGGTCATGGTTACACGGCCGAAATCGGTCTGCAGCAGACCGGCAGAAATGATGCTGACGGCACATAGAATAAGAGCGACCAGCAACTGGATTCTGTTTCTTTTTCTCATATTATCCTCGCTTACAAATTGTATTGCTGATTATATTATAAAATGGTTCTTTTGCCACAACTATATAAATGCTCCTGATAATAAATAACGTATCAGTATCTGATACGTTTTTATCTGTTAACAGTAATTGTTTATCATGTCAGTGATAACTCTATAATAAGCAGAAGTATCAATGGCAACAGCTATTCTGGAATTACAGGTTACAGCGTCAAAGTCAGTAACAGTTACACCTCTTCTTTTACTGTCACCATCGATGACATATGTATATGAATTCTTCCAGGTAATGACATCATCACAAACGAGGGAAGAGATGGCAATGGCATCATGCATAGCTTCTTCATTGCGGAATTCTATCAGTTTTTCCATAACATTTCTTACCTCAGGTCGTACGGCAGGAGAGGCAGTATTGAATATTGATTTTCTAAGAGGTGCCAGTCTGGTAACGTTGAGGCCAACCATGTCGATTGGTATGCCACTGGCAAATACGATTTTAGCTGCTTCCGCATCATTGTATATGTTAGCTTCTGCATAAGGGCTGATATTTCCAGTGGTTGTCGTTCCGCCCATGACTACTATTTTTTTGATGAGAGTTTTCAGGTCCGGATATTTATTCAAGGCTAATGCCAGGTTTGTTTCAGGCCCAACAGTGACAACTATCAGATCACCACTACACTCAGTAGCTGTTTTATATATCATATCGCAGGCAGAGAGGGAAACAGGATCATTATCTGATTTTTCCAGCTCAACATTTCCCAACCCGTTGGCACCATGAAACTTAGCTACCGGCCTGCCGAAGGGGCAGCTAAGAAAACTGTCAGCACCTTTGGCAACAGGAACATCATCACGATGCAGCAGTTTCAGAATGTTGAGAGCGTTCTGAGTGGTAACCTCTGTTGTATTATTACCACCAATTGTAGTTATGGCTTTTAAGTCAAATAATTCTCTGAAGGCACAGCCAATGGCAATGCAGAAAAAATCATCAACTCCCGGATCAGTATCGATCAGTATAGGAACAGGTTTCATAAAGCACCTCCTGTATCACTTTCAGTATATATGAATCAAAAGAAAACGGCTATCATGACGATAACCGTTCATTACTGTTATTCTTTATCTTTCTTTTCTTCTTTGTCAGCCTTTTTCTCTTTCTTCTTCGGCTTGTCTTCGCCTCTCCATTTCTTCATTTCTTCCAGTCTCTTCTGAACAGTTTCAGCGAAACGTCTAGGAATTGGATTTACTGAAGCGTTGGCAATCTGATCAGCGAACTTAGCTACGAAGTTGCAGGTGATCATGAATGAATCAGGATCCAGATGAGTCATGTCATCATGATGGTTGTGGATCTGAGCGCCGCCACGAGGCTGCAGTCTGGCAAATGTGCAGGCTGGAACACCAGCTCCGGCAAAGCTGCTGGAGTCAGATGAATATGTTCCTAATTCACTTGATAATGGATAGTTTTCAATGTTAGCCAGATACTGGATGGCATGTAATGTATCTTCACTACAGGAGCAGCAGACAAATTCATAACCCAGAGTTACACCTGTCATATCGAAATTGATGTTGAAGATGTACTTATCCAGTTCATTTTTATGGGCTTCACAGTATTTTCTGGAGCCTACCAGACCAATTTCTTCAGAACCGCACCAGATGAACTTCATTGTTCTTCTTGGTCTGTGCTTATTGAAGTAATGCATTAATTCCATGATGGTTACAGAACCGGTACCATTATCCCAGCTGCCCTTTGAATATGGGACTGAATCGTAGTGAGCACTGAAGGCGATGATCTCATCCTTGAGGTCTGTTCCTTCAATGGTAGCTACAACGTTGTGAGATGTTCCTTTGGTATTTCTGGTTTTCAGAACCATTTTGACTTTGGTAGGGTTGCTTCTGACCAGTTTCTCAGCATCATCAATATGAATCTTGATGCCAGGAAGAGGATTTTCCTTACCGAAGGCGTTGGTAGGTCTTAATTCATGCTTGATGCTGTCTTCTTCATAGAAGTCACCGGCGATCATAATGTAACCTAAAGCACCTTTTTCAGCAATCTTCTTCATCATGTCAGGCATAACACGTCCCTGTACCAGAACGATTTTGTCTTTGATATCAGTCAGGTTGGCGTCCTTGACGTTTTCAAGATATTTGAATCCGCCTACAGCACCGCCTTTTTTGGTGCTAGGAGTCTTGCCAATACCGATTACCGGATAACTGCAGTATTCAGGTTCCAGTACTTCCAGAGTAGCCTCTGAAATTGAAGCACCTTCTATTTCAAAATCTTCAATAACAGCAGGCACACCGGCTTTTTCGGCTGTTTTCTTTAAGATGTTGGCAGCTTTCAGCTCTTCTTTGGTTCCGGCAACGCGGACAAAGCTGATGTCTTCCAATAGTTTCCATGCGCGATTTTTATCCATAATTATACCTCTTTTGCTTTGTAAATTATTATACACTTATAGCCCTTAAAATACAAAGAGTAAGCATTAACAAACGCTTACTCTCTTTTTACTGATTCTTAATTGCTGATTTAGATTTCAAATGTTTCAGGCGGAGCGGTAAAGCTGCTGAAGGTTACCTGAGCAGATGTGAAATACAGTACCAGTGTATTGTCATCGTTTTCGTTATACATGGCACGTAATGAAGGATAGTTGTCGAGCATTGACTTCTTGGCCTCAACTCTGTCATCCTCTTTCATTTCACCTGCAATTCTGATCCAGGTTCCCTTTGAAAAACCGCAGATCTCAACCTTAGGATTGGCAAAGATCTGTTTGGCTACAGATTTTACTTTTCCTGTCTGAATGTAAAGTTTGTCTTCAAAAATGTTGACTGTTCCAAAAGGGCGTACTCTTGGCTGATCACCTTCAACAGTGGCCAGATAATAAGTACCGCATTCTTTCAGAAACTGGCATGTTCTCTGTAAGTTATTCATCTTGATCCTCCAATTTCTTTTCAAATATCAGGTCTATTGCTGATAGTCCTCCGTTTACATGCATCTTTACCGGAATGTAACCAACATAACGAAAACCGTAACTGGCATATTTCTTTATTATTACTTCGTTATTGTCGAATTCTGTATAATTTATGACTCCCGTACTATTCACTCTGACTATTTCGTAGGTGTACATCTAGTTTTACTCCTTATTTAACAGCTTTTTTGCCTTGTTATAAATTGTTTCATTATCAAGGCCGAAGATTGGATAGAGGGAGAGACGTGTTCCCGTTTCTCCGAATCTGTCTTCTACAGCTACGTAATCAGTCTTAATATTATCTGCCTTTGTAAAGAGGGCAGCACGGCAGGATTCTGTAAATCCTCCGTAAATGTTGTGCTCTTCCACTGTCAGCAGATTACCTGTTTCCTTTACGTATTTGATCAGAGTTTCTTCATCAAATGGCTTAATGGTATGGTAATTAAGAACGTTACATTCAACTCCTTCTTCAGCAAGTCTTTCGGCCACTTCCATAACAAAGGTCGTCATGATACCGGTAGCAGCTATGGTAAGATCTTTGCCTTCTCTTAATACCTGAGCCTTGCCTATTACAATTTCGTCATCCATTGAAGTAACGCACTGTACCGGTTCTCTGGAAGTGCGCATGTAGGCATAGCCGTCATATTCATAAAGTTTCTTAACCATTAATCTGGTCTGATTATAGTCACATGGATTTAAAACAACCATTCCCGGAATGGCTTTCATCCAGGCTATGTCCTCTATACACATGTGTGATCCGCCATCAAGGGCAGGGGTAATACCGCAGTGAGATCCAATCAGCTTGACGTTCATATTGTTATAAGCAATGGCATTACGTACGATTTCGCAGGCTCTGCCAGCTGTAAAAATTGCAAAGCTTGTAACAAAAGGTTTCCATCCCGCAGCTGCCAGTCCGGAAGCCATACCGACTTCGTTCTGTTCAGCAATACCTGCTTCAATATATCTGTCCGGATAAGCTTTTCCAAATGCGGTTGTGCCTGTTGCGGCACCGAGGTCACCTTCCAGAACGACGAGGTCATCGTGTAATGCTCCCATATCAAGCAGTCCCTGACCATAACCGGCACGGGTAGCTAATAATTTCTTTTCACTCATATTACGCTTCCTCCAGTTCTTTTATGGCAATTTCCAGCTGTTCGGCATTAGGAGCCTTGCCATGCCAGGCATAATTACCCTCCATGTAGGAAACACCTTTTCCTTTTATGGTATGGGCCAGTATGACATGTGGTTTTCCTTCTTCATGGTGTGAGAAAGCTTCAAGAAGCTCTTCGAAGCTGTGACCATTTATTTCATCAACCAGGAAACCGATAGCTTCATATCTTTTATGTAAATCACCAAGATTCATGATATCTTTGGTCGCACCATCAAGCTGTACAGCATTCATGTCCACTATGTAAGTCAGATTATCCAGTTTGTAGTGACAGGCTGCACTGGCTGCTTCCCAGACAATACCCTCATCAGATTCACCATCTCCAATCAGAACATATACTTTCTGCGGAGATTGTTTCATTTTATAGCCTAATGCCATACCGGTAGCGGCTGAAACACCCTGACCGAGTGATCCAGGATTGAAATCTGTAAAAGGAGTTCTGCCTTTTACCGGATGGCCCTGCAGACGTGATCCCTGTTTGCGGAAAGTGTGAATCTCGTCAGGATCAAGAATTCCTTTTTCCAGCATGTAACCGTATTGAGCAGGAACTGCATGACCTTTGGAGAATACAAAGCGGTCTCTGTCTGGATCATCAGAACCTTTACCAAGATTCATCTCATGTTCAAACAGAGTAATTATGATTTCCACACAGGAAAGTGATCCACCGGGATGTCCTGAATTAGCTTCAGAAGTCATTTTCAGAATATCGACGCGGATTTTCTTTGCGAGTTTTTTCCACTCTGAAATAATATTATCCATTTTTAAATCCTCCCTAACATGTTAGGAATAATCTCTATATTAATTATAATATATGACACAACCTATTAAAACAGACAGCCGTATATTTGTTTGTAATATGTGTTTTAAAAAGGCAGATCTAAAAATATGTTGTATATCTGCCAAATAATGGTATAATATGAATACTGTTGGGGCATTAGCGCAGCTGGGAGCGCGTATCGCTGGCAGCGATGAGGTCACGGGTTCGAGCCCCGTATGCTCCACCATAGTGAAAAATGAGGTTTCCGAAAGGAAACCTTTTTCATGCCTGAAAGTGTTAAAAACCCTAGTAAAATAAGGCCTTTTGGCACTTTTTGTTTTTTGAAAATCACAGTTTACTGAAAATCCCTAACTCATGAAAATATGAGTATCGTGGGGTCAAATTGTGGGGTCAAATCTTGATAAGCTCCACCATATTGTTATAAAATGAGGTCAGGGTGGTTTCTGAGTGATCTAAAATCAGAAAAAGGATACAGACAAATAGAGTAAAATTATGCTTTTAAACTCTTAAAGAGGTAGAAAAGCTATTAAAAGTAGGTTATTGTATCACTATCTGTTCAAATGATACAATAAATGATACAATAAATATGGGAGGCATCAGAATGAATAAACATGAAACAGAAATAATAGAATTCAAAAAAAGTACCAGCGAACTTAAACAAGGAGTTATTTCTCTTTCATCCATGTTAAATAAGCATGGGACGGGGGAATTGTATTTTGGTGTTTTGAACAATGGTGAGATTGTCGGACAGCAGGTTGGAGAAAAAACAACACATGATGTATCTGTCGAAATAAAAAATCATATCAAACCAACAGTTATCCCAACAATCGAATTGCTGAATGAAAAAGGTAAGGACTATATCAAGGTAACTGTAAATGGCAATAGCAAACCATACTCCGCTTATGGAAGATATTACATAAGAAGTGATGATGAAGATATTGTGATGGATAATGATAGTCTTTATGCTATTTTCAATGATAGTAATCTCGATTATTCTGACTGGGAGAACGCAATAACAGAATATGCAGTTGATGATGTTGATGAGGAAAGACTTATCAGTTATTTTAATGATGCAAATTCGTGTGGGAGAATCAAATATGTTTATAAGGATCCAGAAGATGCTTTAAGTAAACTGTCGTTATTAAAGAAGGGGAAACTGAATAACGCTGGTTACTATCTGTTTTCGAAAAACAAACCTTTAAAACTTAAACTGGCTGTATTCAATACAGAAGAAAGAATATCATTCTCTTATATCAACATGTTTGAGGGGAATATTTTTGACTGTATTGATGCTTCGATCCAGTTTATATCCAGATATATGAACTGGTCTGCAGAAATAGTGGGTACAAAAAGACTGGAAACACCGGAAATACCACTTGAAGCAATCAGAGAGATTGTTGTAAACAGTTTTGCACATATGAAGTATAGAGACAGCAAAGCAATAGTTAACTCGATTTATTTTACGCCAGGTAAATTAAAAATAACTAATGCAGGAGGCTTACCTGCTAATACGACTCCAGAAGACTATGCATTAGGTAGAAAAGGACCTGTGTTAAGGAATCCTCTTATTGATATGGTTTTATACAAAAATAATATGATTGATTCTTTTGCGACTGGCTTTGAGAGAACTTTCAGATTATGTAAAGAAAACGGTATAGAATATGAATATTCTGATGAAGGTGTTGAATTTTCCTTTACGTTTATTCGATCAAAAGTAAACTCCAATGACACAATAAATGATACAAAAACAAACAGAAAAGACAGCATACTCTCTATCATCAGAAAAGATAGTTCTTCAACCAGAGAATCTATTGCTCAACAATTAAATCTCTCTACAGCTACTATCGGAAGAGAACTTAGAACAATGCAGGAATTAGGTTTGATCAAGAGAAAAGGATCAAACAAAAATGGATATTGGATTATTCTTGATGATTCGGAGAATTATAGCAATATTTAGGAACTGATAATAACTTAAAAAGCTGTTACAGACAAGGAAATGACGATATGAAAAGATTACCTAGAAACATTCCCCCAAGATATCAGAAAGAATGGAAAGAAGAAAAAAAGGAATGGAGATTCCGTAAGAAGGTCCGTTATGTCAATGCTGAAGGCAAGAAAGTTGATACAACTACCAGATGGCACTGGACTATCGATGAATGCGAAAAGGAAGCCAAGGAAATAATCGCTGAAGGCCAGTATGTTGAAAAAGAAAACAGAAAGAAAACTGTCTATGACATCTATGAAGAATGGCTGGAAGAACTGAGTAAACTCTCTCATAGAGAATCAAATGTCAAGATCAGCGGAGACAGGAATAACTTTGATAATGCATCCGGTCTGAAGAATTACTTTGATCCAGCTATGAAGGATAAGGCTGTTAAAGAGCTTAAGACGGAAGATTGGAGTAAGTGGATCGATTATATCAACTCACCGGTAAAAGGCCATAAGAACTTATCTGGTGCGACCGTAAAGAAGTATAAGGGAGTTGTTAAGAAGTTCAACAGGTATCTGCAGCTTAAGGGATATATCAATGCTGAACAGGCTATCCTCAATGAGAATGCCATCCTGTTCGTTAAGACTAAGAGGTTAGAAGTCGGCAGAAGAAATGACCGTAACTATCCGGAATTCGAAGATCTCAGAAAACTGATGGATTACTACAGAGGCAAGGGTGTTGATAAAGACAAGATCGGTCAATTTACAAACTTATACTGGTACACCTTCTGGACAGTCCTTTACTTCACTGGTATGAGAGTAGGAGAGCTTATTGCCTTACAGTGGAAGAACATTGATTTTGATGGCGGTGATTATGGTACTGGTGTTATTTATGTTACTAATGCCATTAACCATAAAGAGTCCAGAGAAAATGTCATGAGGCGCATCAAGGCCAATAACCTTGCCCTTAAGAACAGTAACTCTGAAAGAGAGATAACCATCTGGGCATACTACAAACAGATCCTGGTGGACTATAAGTACGCTTACAGATATGAATTCCAGGTATCAGAAAAGAAGATGGAGAACATGTTTGTCTTTCCAAACATCAACGCCAGAGATCCTAAGGAAAAGACAGGCTATCAGAGACAGGCCAATGCCTTAAGAGAATTGGATAAGGTTACAGAGAAGTTGGAAATGAAGAAGCTTGACTGTCAGATGTACAGGCATGGTTGTGCACATTTTCTTTGTGACGTGAAACACATATCAGCTGAGGAAGCCCATGATTATTTCGGACATCAGGATTCTGAAATGATCAGAGAAGTATATGCCAAGGCTAATCAGAGGCAGAAGCGAGTACGTGTAGACAGAGCCTTAAAAGATCTGATTACCGAAAAACCTGATTTTGAGTTACCGCAGTTACAGGGAGTAGATATCTCTGACAGTGAGGAAAACCGCAAGAAACAGAAGTTTGCCAGTTACATGCGTGAACTGGCTCAGATTCGCACTGCCATTAAAAGGAAACAGAAGATCTATTACTATGATATGGAACATGCAGACCTTATTATCCAGGCCTTGCAGGAACATCCGGCATTAAAAGATCAGATTCAATTTGAACTGGAGGTAGCTTATGATTAATAAGATAGAGATAACGAATATCGCAACATATAAATCGCTATCGGTTTTGGAACCAAAAAAAATAAACTTTATTTATGGAGGAAATACTTAGTCAAAACTTAATCGCTAAGTTGTAACTACATTACAAAAAACTGATGACGACGAAGGAAACCACAGTCGTTATCAGTTTTTTGTATTTATGAAAAAAGAGTTATTAACTATGAAGGGGATAGAAGAGAATAATAGTCAAATAGTGCTGTAAACAGCAGATATAATCGCTCTGTCATATTCGGTAATTATCGTTTGTATTCTGTCAATGATGGTAATTCCATTCTGTCAATAATGAAATTCTTAGAAAGAATTCTGTCAATTCCGGTATAGGGTATATGTCTATTCTGTCATGTACACTGTTCTGACATCTATAATTATTCAGGTGATGTTAATGAATCAAGAAGTAAAAAGAATCCTGGTAATGAGGAATGATGTAGTAGAACGTGGCTTTAGAAACATGGACAGATTCGGAGCAGATCTGTTCTGCCTGATAATAAGAGAGTTAAGAAAAAACATAGAAAAAGTTCACAGGAGTGAATGCTGTTTTTACTATTGGGAGTTAAAGGAATACCTTAGCATTGATGATCATGTTTCTTATGAAATGTATAAGAAGGAAATAGACAGATTCAAGAAAACGATACTGTCCTGCTGGTATGAATTTGAAAATGAGGCGACAGGAGTTGAAATGGTAGTCTTTACGGAAGTGATCAATGATAAGAAAAACAGAATGATCACCGTCAAGGCTAATCCTGATTTTCTGGAGTTTTTCCTGCCTTCCAGCAGGTTTACCTACCTTAGCCTTACAGAGTACTGCAGTTTGAAAACGATGTACTCAAAGCGCTTATATGCTTTTCTGAAACAGTTCCGCAACACCGGATACAGAAGAATAAGTGTTGAGCAATTCAGAGAATACATGGGAGCTGAAGCAAAAACATATGATGATTTTGCTCAGTTGAGAAGAAGAGTACTGTTGCCGGCATTAAATGAGATTACAGAGAAGAACTACATCAAAGGGTTACAGTTTAAAGAGATTAAGGAAAACGGCAGTAAGAAAGTAACATCATTGGTATTTAAGTTTTGGGTGGAATGATTATCATAATGCCTTTGTAAGTGTATTTACCAATGTTTTCTGCAAATTGGCCAAAATTGACCTTTTTTATATTATTCCTGGTCTCTTTTCATAGAAAAATTACATTTATAATGCTATTGAAAGAGGGGCAATTGCAAAAAAATATATTCTTGATGAGTATGTTTGCCTGCTCGAACAACACAGTTTTAATCAGAATAATGTTGTAAAAAAACGGGGGGGGGGGGGGTATATGATGGTAATTGTACATTGTTGTACCAGCAGCTAGTAACAAGATTGAATTTCGATCTTGTTTGGGATGATGTTCACAGATGAGTGGTATAATATCAATATGAGTAACACCATAAACAAGAATCAGCTGCACAACAAACCGCTTTTCAGAAAAGGATAGTTTATGAAAGAATTGGATAAGGAAAAAATCGGGCTACTATTGACCAAACTTAGAAATACAAAAGATTTGTCCCGTGATGGTATGGGGGAACTTCTTGGTGTTTCCGGAAGTACAATTAAAAGATGGGAAAGAGGCGAAGCTATTCCATCAATGATGGATGTCATTCATATCTGTAATGAATTCAATATATCTCTGGAAGAAGTATATGAGGGACAAATAAGTATTGAAAGAGAAGTTAATAGAAAACTTGCATCAGTTGATTCCGGAATCGATTCTATAAATGACAGAATTGCTTCAACAGATGAAACGGTCAGTAACATCAGTAACGACATAAGTGATATTAAAGAACAACTCGGGAAAGTATCAGTTCAAACCATAGGAATGAATGAAAAAGAAACCAAAGATGACTTAACCTGGTTTTGGTTGCTGATCATACATCTTGCCGCAACAACAATGGGTTTCTTATGCTTGATGATGGGTAGAGTAGGACATTTCAGTACATTATTGTCTTCAATATTATATGTGGTTTTAGTTAGCTATTTGATATATAAGAAAAAAGACAAAATGAAATGTTTGAGACTGTTTCTGTTATATGCGGTTGTCCTGGAAGTTAACCTGTTGCTTAACTATGTGCTGTTTGCTGATGTAACACCGTTACTGATTGCAAATATAGAAGTTTTGTCGATTAATGGAGCTATGTATGGCTTTCACGTAATTGATTTTTACAATATGAAATTACTACTTGGAATCTGTACTGTTGTTTACACGTGTTGGATTCTCTACTGTGGGTATCATCTTATCAAGAATAATGTAAGAAAGGGAAGAAAGTAATAAAAGAATAATGAAATCAGTAAGAAAGATAATTCTTCTTATGCTTGTTTTAATAGTGGCTTTTAGCCGGACAGATACTACACAAGCAGAAGAAATAAGTGAGACAGAAACATATCAGTTGAGTGAGTATGACTATTATTTCACAGTCAGAAAAATGACATTTGATGAAGCTGAAAAGACTTTTGGAATCAATAAACATGATTATGAAACAGTCTTAAGTATTGAAAACCAGATTGTAAAGTTAGCAGCGATGAATGACAGTGAACTCTATGAACGAGGAATGACTGATACACAGATCAATGCTCTCAGAAAGTATGATGGATCGAAGATAGAGGATAATCCTCAGTTAAGATCAGTTCTGGCTACTTTATCTGTATCGTTGATCAAGGTAAGCGGCAGTTCCTCAGCTGTTACGGTAAGAGCGAATTGGTCATGGAACAGCAGACCATTGGTTACTTCTACTACTTATTTTGAAACCACGGCATTCAGGTGGAAAGCGTATAACTCGTTGGGAACACAGATTACCGCTTCATATAACAGTTCAGGATCATATTGTTATGTAACATACTATAACGGTAGTACAGCACAGACAACACAACGGAAAGGAATAACCATAGGTAACAGTAATTCATACGTGTATAGTCAGTTTACTACGGATGTGATGATAGGAAATGTTGAATGCTGGGCAAAAACGGGCTATATGGTTGTTAAGGTTACAGGATCATACTTATCTAGGATTGACTTTGGTTTTGGTTATAATCATGGTATTTCGTCTACACCAACTACGATAACTCTGGATAGTAACCTGGGGTTTAACTATTCCAATGGCTATGAAATGGCAGAACAAAGTATTTCAATAAATGTATAGAACGAGAAGTGTTGCGAAGAAGAAAGGGAAAACATATGAGAAGAATAATCAGAGTTATATTAAGTGTACTTATAGTTGTTTATACAATAACCGGCGATAAAACATTAGCATTCAACGATGACGAGAGAACATATTGTTTGAAAATCAATTATGACATGGTTTTGAGAGTCACAGGAAAAGAAGTTGAAAAAGAATCGACATTATCGATGACTATTGATAAAGAAAACAATGCAATGGTGACCTTTGAATATTCTAATAATGCATATACAGGTTATTGTGTTGGTGAACCTCTTGGCTTTGACTTGAATAAAGGAAAAGGATATTACACATATTTCACCGGTGAATTGTTCTCTGGGAAAGAAAAAGTATATGTCGATATAGATGCTTACTACATTAACGACGAGATGTTTGCAACATTCACATATTATAATGATAAATCGTGTGAAAGAAGTATTTTGTGTTATGGGTGTATCACAGAAGATATAGAAAAGTTGATAGATAAATATAATGAAATGTTTGATATAGAAACAAAAATGAATAATGACAGTATCATAACTAGCAACGAAAACATGTCATATGATGCAGCACAAGTTAGATCTGACTATACCAGACATTTTCAGGGATATAATTCAACTTATTTTGGCAACTATGTTGTTGGTCAGATCAGTGTTATTCATCAGAATAACCTTCAAAATGGTAACAGTGCAGAAGTAGATGTAAAGATTAATACGAATACAGGTAATGTTAACAGTTATTTAGTTAACAATGCAGGAGTTAGTTCAGCAACTATGGTATATACGTACCAAGTAGAAACAACGGTATATGGTAGTGAGGCAGATTGGGATATCCCTCCAGGAGGATATGAACCGGTCAATTCATCAACTTCATATACAATACCTCTATTCTTCTATGCTGGAGAGCTCCTGGGTATTCAAAGTGTTGATGTGACAATAAGTACGACATCAACGTCAGCACAAAGGTACCATAATTCAAGTGCAAATAACTATGGAAAGATAACATGGATTATTTGTAAAACAACTGGATTTAATTCGAGTATATCCGATGGAACATATAATTCAAACAAAGGATTTCCATTTAATGTTGATTTTAGATACAATGGGAACGTTTCATATAATACATTGACGTACATTTCTAGTAAAGCAAAGATCACATACAAATATAAGTATTATGATTCGGGGAACATTATAACGGCGACTATATCTACTTCTTATTTCTATAAAATAACAAATATTACAGTGGAACCATAATATGAAAAAGAACTTAAAAAAGGTATTGTGTGTTTCCTTCCTTATCTGTTCCGTTTTTTTGACATGTAGTCTGTTGCGTATAAATACTAATAAGCAAAAGCAAGCTAGGATCCAGGAAATAATATACAAGTCAAGTGAAATAACGATTGAAGACATAGAAACAAACCAGTACTACTATACTGAGAAGAATATGTTTGACATTTTTGTCAGGGATGAAGACGAAATAGTGAATGAACCTGATAATGTTTTATGGAAATACCATTTATGGTTTAAAAGGGGAAGTAATATAGTAGAAGTTTTTGTGGCAGATAAAGAATACTATAAAATCAATAATGAATGCTTTAAGTTGTCTAGTGATAATGATATGTGTGATCTGGTAGCGATATTGATACCTCTAAGTACAAAAGGTTATGCCTGTTCCAGCAGCCATTGGTGTACTGATTTGAGCAATGGCAGTGAATGAAATGTTTATTTAAATAAAAAGGGGTTGGATATGGAACCAAACAAAAAAGCTAATTCAGTTTTGGTCTTAGGCTGAATTAGCAATACGATAATACTTTGCGCCTATTATCAATAACATAATACCATATTGTCTTTATTATAGCACCTTGCTTAGTTACTAGCGAAAAGTAAATAACAATTAAAGGAGATTTGAATGAAAAAGTATATTTGTTTAGTCTTGTCGATAGTTTTATTAATTACCTTTGCCAATACCAGTTTTAAAGCAGAGGAGGAGGCTTACGAAGGGCCAGACCAGTTTGGAGAAATAATACAAGGTGAAATCATTGACTACAGCGGTTATAAACTGGAATTATATAGAGTTTAAAAATCAGGAGAGTGCTTTAGAAACCTTTGCAAAAGAAAATCAATCATTTTTGAAATATTATTCTGAAAAGTATGAATTAACAAAAATGTCAACAGGTAATTTTACCAGTTATTATTTGCTGATAAAAAACGACATGCTGAGTGGCAGTTTTGTAGCCGGAACAGTGACAGAGTATAGAACAGCATTAAGGTTCTTTGACATTTTTGAGAACAAAGAGCAAAACGAGGATATAAGAAACACTATAGCAAGAAGCAAAAGTACAGGTGAGGACATAACGGAATACTTGGCATATGAACTTCCAAACTTCAATCAATTTGTCAAAGACTATTTCGAAGAAAATGGCCAGAAGGCTGTGACATCATTCAGTGTTTCTACAGCAAATACATATGCGATAACATATGCAACTAGTGCTAACAGTTCTACTTACGGTTATATATCTGGTGGGGATTGCGCAAACTTCTGTTCTCAGATTCTGATAGCAGGAGGGGAAACAATGGTGGATAATTTTCCAAACATATACGCTGGTTGGTGGCACCACAATGTTTTAGGTTCACATACCTATTCCAGATCCTGGACTTGGGCTGACAAATTTGTTAGATATCATCAGTATTCCAGTTTTCAAACTACATCGTACAGTACTTTTACAAGATGGCTGGCTCCGGGGTGCTTTATTGGATACGAAGATGATCAAGATGGTGAATGGGATCATGTTGCTTATGTAACTACAGTTGATAGTTATAAAACATCAGGTTATTATGATCATAAAATAGCACAGCACAGTAATGATTATTATAAATGGGCAAGTAACAGTGGTTGGCCTGCAAAAGAAAACGGAGACAATGTATTTATCATAATAAGAGGAGCACGTTCAAGTCCACAACCTTGAACAGGTTAACTGACAGTTCAACTTTAGGTGATTTGATTATATGAAAACAAGAATAAGAAATATCATTTTGGTTCTTTTGTGCATTATTGGGTTTGCCTGTTTTTTATTCATTACACCAAGAGGAATAGTCAAGAACGTTGAAGTTATTGAGGTCTCTTCAGAATTATATACAGAAGAAGAGATTCAGAAAGCTATCAAAGTTATAAAAGAACATTTTAAGAAAGAGATGAGGGGCTGTGAACTCTTAAAACTGCAGTATATTGGAGATACACAAAATGAATCTGTTGTCTTTCAATATCTTGATAAACAGTATGGTGTCAGTGAACACATTGTATTTGAGATAGTTTTTAAAGTGGGCAACAGAGATCGTCCTGCCTTCAGGCGGAACAGTATTCATGAAATAGTGTATATACTTGGAAAAGATCAAAGAGAAAACTGGAAATATCTGGATAGCGGCAGACCGTGAAAAAGGCTGTAGATTTTCCAAGAATATATGCATAAGCGTCATCTCTAGTTGAATGAATAAAGAAAGGAGTTAGAAAACTTTGCTTAATGACAGGGGAAAAGCGTAAATATATGGATGCGGATAAGAACATCAAACAAAAAAGAGACATAACTATAACATGAATGTGGATAGGGAGTATAACAAACATAAGTGTATGTGAAAAAAAGCAGATACACCATAGAGTGTTAGTGTATAGTTTTGATTAACGGAAAGGTAAAGAAAATGAGAATTCATCAAAAAATAGGTATTTTAGTTACGGTTTTAGCAATGATAATAACAGTTAATCCCATAATGGCACTAGATAATAGTCAAGAATCTATTAGTCCTTATGTAGAAGTGTATATTATTGATCAGAATAAAAGCGGTTTCGCGGTTGATCCACAAGTGATTATTTCGTTGGATGAATACTACAATATGGATTTAACATTAGAGAATTTATTGCCTAAACAGTTCACTGGAATAATCACTTCAATAGAAAGAGATGATAAGATTATAGCAATGAAATTACTTCTGGGTATTTATAATGAATTGGATAATGAAACTAAACAATTAGTTGATTTATATTTCTGTCGATATGCTAAAGATTCACAAGATAGAGAGGTAATCAATGCATTTCAGAAAATAACATCTGCAAAAGATAAATCGATTGGTTTGCGATATACATATAATCGCGCAACAGCTACTACTTGGGCGAAAAACAATTATAATACTAGACCGTCTGATTTCCCGGATTGTGATGGAGTTAATGGAGATTGTGCAAATTTTGTGTCTCAAGCTATGTATCATGGGGGAATTGGAATGTTTGATAACTGGTATTGTTATAAACTAAATAATAATAATCCTGCCCCACAGAGTATAGATGAGTTGAATTCCAGCTGGAGCTTAGCTGATCCTAGCCCTTGGATTAGCGCAAACCAGTTTACATCATTTTGGAATTCGAGGTGTGACCATACTTATTACTATGCCTGTGTAGATTATACATCCAGCCATACTGATATCTATTATGAGGACATATATGTTGGTGATGCGATTGTTTTCTACAGTTCAACCGTGTGGTGGCAAACTCCAGCACATGTTGTGATTATTACTGCGTATGACAGCACTAATAAGGATTTTCTCTATTGCGGACATAATAATGATAGATATAACTGGCCATTATTAAGCGTTATGAGTGGATATTCGTACATTAGATTCATATGTTTATAAATTAGAAAATGAAAAACAGAATAACGATTTGGGATTGCCTTCTGGTTTTGTCAGTATTTGCTGTTATTTGTATAGTGTATTACTATTTACCACAGTATTCAGACCATAGAATGGTTTTCTCTGATTTCGAATCTTTAAAGAAAAAAGTGACTATACAATTGGAAAAAGTTCAATATCCAGATCTTACATCAAATGAAATATATGTAAATAAGTATTCTGCGATAACGGAAAGTGTATATCGAAATTCTTCAATCTGTGGCTATGAGATTCAAGGGACATTGTTTTCTGATGATAAAACCAACTTTCGAATCACAGTTTTGAATGGGATTAGCTCAATTGAGGAATATGGTATTATAAACGATCTAAAAGTACAGAATCGTACAGTTATTAATGATACAGAATATGGGAAATATGTACAAAAATATCAAATTATACAGGATGATAATTATGAATATCAAGTATATGTTAGTGTACAAACAACATTACAAGAGGATGGTTTAGAAGAACTGGTTGATAGAATCGATAAACTGATTGGTTTGATGATGTGCCCTATATTGGAATGATATAACAAGGAGGAAAGTATATAAATGACGAGATAAAACTATTAAGAAATAAACCAGTTAGGACCGTAAAAAAGGAGGAAAAACCTTGCCCAATGGGAGGGGATACACAGTAAAGATATCGGAGGTAAAGATGAGGCTAAAACGTATAGATACATATTCTTTTTCTGGCATTGTTTTTGAAAGACATTTACGGATTGTGGTACTAATCCTTTTTCTCTTATCTGGTTTTATTGATACAACTCCAACTTATACTGTTGAGGAAATAGATGATCTATATGGCACTGCTATAAAAGATTTATCTTTCACGTATAAAAAAGAACACCATTATTCTTTATTAACGCATAAAAAAACTGAATATGTTTTTAGAGGTACCAAGCAATATAGTCATTATTTTAACATTGTTGTAAGTGTTGCTGATAAGAAAAACTATTTTGTAGAGAGTAAACGAGATAATAAATACAGAATACTCGCCATAAATGTTTGTGGCCATAATGTAGACATTAAAATTATGGACAGAAATACGGGAGCCTGTGCTGATGCTGTAATTAAATTAGAAAGGGGATTTATTCGAATAACGATAACAACATATGATAACGTGGATATTAAAGATTATTGGCTCAATAACCCAATATCTGACAGTTCATACATAAGTATTTTTGAAGATTTATTATCTGTTATTTTGAAAGGAGAGAGTAAAATATGAAAAGAATTATGATTTCTTTATTGGTTGGAATAATAACTGTTTGTTCGGGTATTGGTCAACGATTTGAAGCGTTTGATAAAATTCCAAAATGTGTTGACACTGCACTGTATTTAGTTGAGTCAATAGAGAAAACACAAGTTGATTACACATCATACATGTATCTATATGGATTGAGTGGTGAAAAGGAATATGTATACATAGAGTTGGAGAAGGGGTATATTATAGCGAGTGCTAATAATGGTGCTCTATCTGAGTTTGATTTAAGTAATAATGTATTACCTTATGGTCATACTGATGCTAAATACAATTTGTATGGAGGACCATTTAATTATTTTACTTTTAATGAAAAAGCTGAAATGATGTCATTTGTTTCACAAGTTGACAAAACATTATTAGCAAAGAATCAGGAATTCTGTAATAATACTAATGGCTATTCAGATGAAGAAATGAAAAGATTTTCAAAAGCTACTTGGGCAGGTATTCCTTCGTGGAAAATGTCAAGTTATTCATCTGGTATGTGGATTAATGATCTCGCCCATTACCCAACTAGTCTAGGATATCCAAGCGCAGGTATTTGTGGAACAATTGCATCGGCAGGATTACTTGCCTATTATCAAGATTATGTAAACAGTAATTATGTGCCTTCATCTATGCGATCACAGTATTCAAATAGTCCTGGGACATTAATTAGTACTTTATTTACATATATTGATCAGTTGCATCCAGGAGGGACTGTAGGCAGTCACCTACTGGTTGGTGGTAATAATTTCTTACAAACGTATTCATATGTTTCTTCAGGACATCAATTTGCCGCATCCGTAGTAAGTGTGTGGACTGGAAGCATTAATAAAATTAACTCTGGCTATCCTTTGGTAGTAGGACTTTTGGCTGCTCTGGGTTCAACATATGGCAATCATTGGGTATTAGCTTATAGGTATTATGATGATACAGGCAGTGCTAATGATTTATTAATGGTTGTTGATAATCATGGTAGTTATGTTGCAACAGTTAATAGGGCGTGGCTTTCGGAAAGAGTATTTATTGATAATTAGTTTAGCTTTAGGATTAATGATGGTACAGAATCTTGCCTAACTATTGAAATAGTGGTGTGTATAAAATAAGCGATAATTTGTACCATATCTTATTGCAGTACTAAGTTTTCATTACAAATATCAAGAAAATAGATGGATTTTGACCAAAACAGGACATTTATTTGACAATTCTGGCCACATAAATAGATAATTGCTGAATTATAATCAAATTATAAGGAGACTAATTGTATGAGGAAAATAATAGTAAGCGTATTAAGTGCAATGTTGTTATTTAGCGGATTTTGTTCCATTATCTATGCTGAAGATGAGTATTGGGTAGAGATAACTGAAGATAAAGAGGTAATATTGCATAATAGAAATGGACTTAGTGTCATCACTTCGACTAATGGGGATATTGTCACAGTCTACAATTATGATACGGGAGAAAAGATAGAAACATTTGTGTGTAGTTTTGAAGAACACGATATAAAACCATTGGATATTGAGGTATTAGATGGTATATTTGCTGATTTTGAAACCAGATATAATGATTCAAGGGAAACAATCAGAGCTTTGTATGATAATAGTACAGACTGGGATCCGACATGGCATCAATACAGAACGGGTACAGTATCTGTCCCTTCTTCTGCTACAAATGAATTAATTAGTGCTCTTGCTTCAGTGTTATTAAATAAACTACTGGGCCCATATGCGACATACGTGAACAATTTAATAACGGTTGCAACTCTTTTGATTAATTATAATGTTCAATTCCAATATGGAAACGCTTATTTTGTTCAGTATTATAGAAGTAACTATCATTGCTACATTTTAAGCAAAACATATGCATCATACTATACAAACAGTTCTATGGGCACATATCTAGGTAGCTCAAGTGTTGGACACTTTTGGTCAGCTACTCCATGGAATTATTATTATCCGGCACCGTGTCGTACCTTAGTTAACACATATCCAGCATGACTAAAACGAGAATAAGTATACTGTTTTCATTAGAAAACGGAAAGATATCCTTTGAAAACAAAACATATGTGGTTAAAAAGAGGTATATAAAACTGATAAAACTAGTTTGTTTTATTTACTCTACTATGCCTTTTATTGGTATGGGAGTCGGTTCATTATTATCATCAGACAAAAGTTTACAAACAGTATATCGCCTTGCTGGAATGATTACAGGTTATCTCATTGCATATTTTCGGAAAAGAATACTTTTACCTGAAGAATTGCAAGACCTTATTGAAGAAACAGAAAGTAAAAAGAGTTAATAACTACAACAAATTAATAGTGCTCTCGTTATCAAATAATAGCAATTTGATAAATAATATAGTTTTTGATAGGCCCAAATATGATACAAAGTCATTTTGCTCGTATTTTGATTAGGTGTAGTGGTAAAGAATTTTAGAAGGTATCTAAAATACTTTATAAAACTAAAAGAGGTAAAGGGTATACTTACAACGGCTTTAATGATTATGTATAAAAGAGTTTTCTTAGATTAAAGACAATATATAGGGAGGAAAAATAGTGAAGAAAATAACGATATTAGTATTGTCATTTCTTGTTTTAATAACTACAGTTGGGGCTACATTTGTTTATGCAGAAGAATCGAACGATATTTATACTGTGGTAAATTATACCACAGTACATGATGTGTCTTTAGAAGAATGTTCAGAGTATAATCGATATAATTTAAATGAGTCGGCTTTGTTATCCGATCAAGAACAAGATATAACCATTGAGGATAAGATAGTTGAGTTATCAGTATTGGTAGATGACTCGGATAGTGTTTATTCACCGTATACCATATATAATTCTGTTTACCTGAATCAATATATTCCAATGTGTAGGACAGTAAGATTCATAGAGAAAACACAAAATGATGGAATATATGTTGGATATACCGCAATAGATGATGCTGAAGTTGTTTTTAGATATAAAGACAATCGTTTGATGGAAAGATCTATATACATACCTTCCAGTGATGAGGCGGTTGTATTTTTTGATAATGTTGTTAAACTATACACAAATTTCAGAAAAGGTATAGAATGCAAATTGACAGAATCAGGGGCAGCAATGCTGGAGGAGTTGATGGATGAGGAAAACTGGGATGGCATAAATGCGTTACCTGGAGTAGAATTATTGTTGGATGATGAGGGCAACACGTTTATAGAACCAGAACGGCAAACCATGTTTGGATATAGTAATAACACACAATCAAATTTAGACGTAACTGGTATTACAAATAATACCCAATTACTTAATAGTCTTATCGCGGAATTCCCTCCATATACTAAAGTATTAAAAGATTATTATTCAATGCAATCAGCTTACTTGCATGCTGGCCGAACCGTAAGAGTATATGAAACCAGGAATAATTATATAAGGACATCATCTACTGGGCAAAATTTTGTGGAAGATACATTGTTAACCGCAATTGGTATTTATTTAGGAAATCTTAACATTAGTGTTGTTGATGCTATATTAACAAGTGTAAGTATTCTTCATAATATAACAAAGATTTTTGAACCAGCAACATTATATAAATCGGGGAATTATTCTTACTCTGGTAAAAGACATGGGTATGTATATGACACAACGGTATATAATGATTATGTTCTAACGTTAACGTTATCTTATAGCAATTCAAATGCTGGAGGTTTTGCTGGAGGATATCTATCAAACGGAGTCTTTGATTGGGTGCATCAATCCGGAACTTTGTATAACACTACATATTATGATAATGCTGTTGTTGCATTAGGAAGATATGATGTTGATTTAGCAACATATGGCGGTATTTGCACATCTTACGCTCCATGAAACGTAATATACCTCAAATTGTTATAGGTGTTACGGGAGTGGCACTTATTTTAAACGCATTAATATTTCCATTTAGATCATTTCACTATTTTGTTAGTCCATTATATGAGAAAATAAGTGGTCAATCTCTTTTATTTATCATTGTTACTGGATTGATGTTGGTTGTTTTGGCTTTTTTTGGCAAAAATGATAATTCTTTTGTGACTATTGTAGAACTTTATCTAACCATTTTTTTGGCTATATGGTTACTTAGTGAGAGTTCCCCCAAACGGCAAAATCCATATGAAAAGTATAATCAATTTGAAATAGGGTATTATATTGATGTTTTTCTTGTAGCTGTTTTGTTTATTGTTATGATTATTAACAAATGTTTTACGAGTCATGCAAAAAAATAGTTATTAATATTGTTAATATGAATAAGATAGCTTGATACATTTACTTAATTAGAAGAAAAGGAAAGTGTTAAAATATGGAAATAACAATAGAAAATTATAACAGCATTAAATCATTAAGGTATTATATTGATAATTGTAAAATTAACTATTTGATAGGAGTGAGTGGAGCCGGGAAAAGTAGTATCGCTCATGCAATTTCTGATATAGATACTACAAACGAAAACCATGTACCATATGGATCACACAGTATCCCAAGCGTTTTAATCGATAATGAAATGGTTAGTGAGTCTAATGTTTTCAATGTCTTTAACAATGATTATTTAAATAATATACTAATAAACAAGTCCCTTAATGGAGATGTATATAATATTATAATGGGGGAAGATGGAGAGATTGATGCGCTAAAAAAAGAATATCAACGTGCAGTGAATGAGTTGCTAGAAATAAACCATTACATTTTTGAAGTTGAAGGTAAAATCAATACATTAGTGAATGATTTAAAGATTGATTATAAAAAAGACAATACATATAAATCATCATGCCTAATTAATAAGCTAACTAATAATATTCGTGATAATGGAAATTACGCAAGAAATAAGGGCTATTCTTCTAAGGATATAAAATGGTTTATGGATGGAACAAACACAACTAATTATAAAAATGGTAAATGCCCATTTTGTAATAGAAAACTGACAGAAGGGCGAATAAACAAAATTGAAGATTTATTAGTTTTCGATGCAAAAACGTATGAAAAAATAAACTCATATTCCAATATTTTTAGTGAGCTAAATATGCTTGAACCTAATTGGTTGAACAGACGAGAAGTAAAAAAGTTTAATAAACAGATACATGATCATTATGTGATTCTTGAAGAGCTTAGAACATTAATCCGTTATATCACTATTACGAATAATGTCGATTTTACAGTTGATTCGCTTAATAAAATTACTGTAAGTAACGAACTAAAAAGACTATATCCAGAAATAGCGAATGCAATATATAGATTCAATGATGAATATAAAGTGATAAAGCAAAAGTTGGGGAGAGTAAAATGTGCAACTAAAAAACTAATTGGTAAAAACGTAAAAAAAATAAATGATTATCTTGCTCAGATTGGTATTGACTATTTGTTTGAAGAGCATAAAATCGACGGACTCAATAAGACGGCAGAGTATATTATTCGATCGAACAAAGAAGAAAACAAAATAGATAGAGTTAATAACTTATCATATGGTGAAAAAAACATAATAGGCTTAGTTTTATTTTTAATTGCAAATAAAAATACGAAAAATATTGTAATTGATGACCCTGCCAGCTCTTTTGATGAATTTAAGAGAAAAATAGTATTTGATATGATATATAAAACAAAATCTAAAGAGTCAACCATCCTAGTATTATCTCACGATCATGTATTTGCTAAATTTGCATCCTTTTACAGAGACAAAAATAGGCATATGAATAGCACAAGTAAAGAAAAATCATATCAAGAATATACTGGAAAGATTGACTATATTGACACTTTTAATAATGATACTATTATGCCAATTAAGTTTGATGATTTTGATACTATGACATCTTTTATAAAAACTAGATTAATGCAATTGCCACATAAAATTGATTATCAAACGGCAATTAATTTAAGATTGTATTATGAAATCAATAAAGGAAGTATGTTTCATAGGGCTGTATATAATTATTTATCAGCTATATTACATGAGGAAAATAAATCAGACATTATAAAAAAACTAGCTAATATCAACAAGACAGAAGAAGATGTTATAAACGTAATTAATAAGGACTTTAATGCTTGTTATAAACCCTTGGACCCTAACTATAAAAAGAACATTTGTGTTGAATCATATAATCAATTCGAGAAAATTATATACGCTAGACAGATGTGTAGTTCAAAAAGAAAAAAGGATGAAACAATACGAGATGAGATTAATAATATTGTTCACATGAACTTAGCATATACCACATGCTTAGATCCATATAAATTCAGGTATTATTCTTTGTACATATATAATTATCTGAAAGAGGAAATGAATATACAATTATAAGATATTGTTATAGTTGCTTCTAAAGAAAAGACTATAATTGTTGTTTGATCGTTTATATATGGAATAGTTTGATAGCTCAAGCGTAAGTATTGTAATTCCTGTGCTGATTATTATTGCAAAATTTTATATTTCCCAAACAAATATGTAAAATCAGTATTGTTGTAGACTGTTTGATGACATGACAAAATAGCAGGATTTCCTATAAATAAAAGCTTTTCGCAGTCAGCTTGCTGGCTATCGTCACCGGATTGTCTACGAAAATACGGCAATCCCTTATCCTGCTTTTTCAAAGATTCTTCAAAAAACTGACTATAATGAACTGCCCGGAAGAGATCCGGAAGTATTATGGAGGTTTTGAAGAAATGAAATCAAAGATTGTTTATGACGCATCAGAAAATACTAATGATGAGGAAAAGACTGTTATTCAGGAATCAGGTTTATCTGAAAAGGATATAGCTAAGTTCAAAAGAAAGATGGACAGATTGCTGGATTATTTAAGGGGATTGGCAGAGAAGGCTAATCATTCAGAAGAGACATATCAGATGATCCAGGAAGGTCTCATGGATGTCATGGAATGGTTCATACCGATAAGGTAACAGATGAAGGATAATGCAAGAAGAGTAACTGTATATCTTAATGAAGATAACTGTTCTTACCTGGAAGAGAGAAAAGAAAAGAAGGGGATATCTTACAGTGATACCGTAAATAATGCTCTTGTTAACTACAGGAACAGTAAGATTCAGAAGAAAGCAGAAGAACTTGTTAAACCTACTGAGGATAAGTTATCACAGCTGCTGTATAATCAGGTTTATATCATGCAGGCACTGGGAGCAATATACCGTACCGGTAATTATGGATCATATCTTATCAACAACGGGTTACCAATCATCAGTATCAACGGTAATGATGTTGTTAAACCGAACCAGCAGTTAAAGGATCTGGCCAGAAAAAAGGCCATGAGGAATTTTGCCAAGCTGGAATCAGAACATGTATTTGTGGAAGACTTTCTGGATGATGATGAGAATAGCGAAGTGCCGGAAGACTTTTATCCGGTAAAAAAGAACAATAACAATAACGGTTTTTATTTCAACTGAAATGTCTATCTGTCGGAGCATGTTTTGCGCTCCACTATTAATGACCCCAAAAATATAGTTAAAAATGCCTTAACTGGTATAAAAAGTGGGGGCGTGGGGTCAAATCGTGGGGTCAAGTTTTTCAGAAAGTACGAAAAACCCTTATAAATAAAGGAATATATGAGTTTATGGGTATGCACCCCGTATGCTCCACCAATGCAAATTCAAGCCTAGAAATAGGCTTTTTTTGTGCTAAAATAGGGGATTTTTGGCGCTTTTGGGCCATTTATGGTACAATCTAACTGTAATCGAAACAATACGAAGTGGGGGTAAGTTTGGGGGTAAATCGAAAAAACCCTCAAAATTCTTCAAAAATTTGAGTAGGTAAAATATTACGGGAGGTTTGTCCATGAAAAGAATGCCCAAAAATGTCCCTTCAAGATATAAGTTTGAATGGATCGAAGAGAAAAAGGAATACAGGTGCAAGAAGCGATTCAGATATACCGATGTGAACGGAAAAAAGCACGATACTGATACAAAATGGCACTGGACGATCGAAGAATGCGAAAGAGAAGCAGACAAGATAATCAATGATGCCAGCTTTGAAAACTACACTGATCTGCGCAAGGAAAAGGTCAGCGATGTCATGGACCTGTATGTCAGCAAACTCTCTGCCAAGGCCAAAAGAGAGGCCAGGGTAAAGATATCCGGCGACATCAATACCTTTAACAATGCTTCAGGCTTAAGGCTGTACCTGAGCCCGGAAATGGCTCAGAAGCACATCAAAGAACTGCACGACAAGGACTGGGGCAAGTGGATGAAGTGGATCAACTCCGACATCGAGCACAAGAGCCTTGCCGGAGCCACCGTAAAGAAATATCAGAATGCCATGCTGAAGTTCAACAGATGGCTCAACGATGAAGGCTACATCAGCGACGATGAATGGAATGACAATGACGTCACCATCAGAAGAGCGGTGATAAAGAAAAAGTCATTCGGCAAAAGGAATGACAGGAATTATCCGGAGTTTGATGACATTAGAGCCATCATGAGATATTACAAGGGCGATAACGGTGAAAAGATCGGCGAGTTTGAGAATTTCTACTGGTATACGCTTTTCACGGTCCTGTATTTCACAGGAATGAGAGTGGGAGAGCTGGTCGCGCTGCAGTGGAAGAACATCGACTTTGACGCCGGGGAATACGGTACAGGCATCATCTACATCGTAAATTCCATCAACCATAAGGAATCCAGGGAAAACGTCATGGCCAGGATAAAGGCCAGAAACCTGGAATTGAAAAACAGGAACTCCGAAAGAGAGATCTCCATGTGGGCTTACTACAGAGGCATCCTGCTGGATTACAAGAAGTCCTACAGATACTATTACAAGACCACATATAAGCGAATGGAGGACATGTTCGTGTTCCCTAACATCACTGCCAGAGATGTCCATGACAGAACAGGATATCAGAGACAGACCAACATCCTCAAGGAACTTAACAGAACTACTGAAAAGCTTGGCATCAACAAGCTGGACAGCCAGATGTTCAGACACGGCTGCGCACACTTCCTTTGCGATGTAAGAATGATCTCCGTATCCGAAGCCCATTACTACTTCGGTCATAAGGACTCCGAGATGATCAATGAGGTATATGCCAAGGCCAATGCCAGACAGAGAAGACACAGAGTCGATGCCGCACTGAAGGATCTTATTACCGAAAAGCCTACCAAGGACATGTCAGAGATGATCATCGACATTTCCGACCGTCCTGAGCTGAGAGAAAAGCAGAAAGTAGCTGTCTATGAGAGAGAGCTAGCCCAGATTAAGACATGTATTAAGAAGCATCAGTTCTATTATCACTATGACAAGGATACCGAGAGTACCATCGAACAGATACTTGAAGACTATCCGGAGTTTAAGGAGCAGATTGGATTTATCCTAGATAAGGAGTGATACTGGCAGCATGGAAGACAAGACTTTTGTGATCCCGAAGCTGAAAGGATTTAAAAAGGACAGCAATGATAAGATCATTCCGATCTTAAGCAGAAGATCATCGGAAAGAATCCAATATCCTCAAGTCATCAGCAATCTTGTGAACTATGGTGGTTTTCATCTTATCCTGGCAACAGAAAGAAACCCATTCACAGCCTTAACTGCTTTCACATCCGGGATGGGGTTAGCTTATATTGATGATGATCTGAAACTGTGTGAACCGTTTGGCTTCAACAGAATGAAAGGTAAGACCTTTGTCGGCATCTGCATCGAAGACTGGGATGAATTCAAAGATGATATTACATCCAGAAACAGTAGATATTACAGATTTTTGGATTTGTTGATGAAAGATAATTGTTAGAAAAGAGTTATAATACAAATAGCGATAAATCGTAATTGTGGAGTCGAGCTCATTACAAGACACGAATATATCAAAACGGAGGATAAAGAATGATTTTTGAATTAACCGAACCGTCAAAAGCAGCTCCCGTTTTTGAGGGCTGGGAAGATATGCCTGTTGACGTCTTTGCCTGCCTCGACAACGTGATGGGAAAAGTCTTTGCAGAT
>JAFRAB010000031.1 GCA_017405675.1 Erysipelotrichaceae bacterium | reverse complement strand
GCATCCTCGCTTTCTAATAGTGACTTCGACATTCCTATTATATTGCTTGGATGCTTTTCTTTACAAAAAGCATCGTCCCTCCACCTGCCTAGCAGGTGGGTTTTGATTTCGCACTTTGTGCTCAACCGTCTTAGAAGACGACAAAAAAGACGATTAATTCAATCGTCTTTTCTTAATCCTGAAAGTCTGTTAACAGTTATAAGAATCAGAATCGGGAAAATCACCGCTGCCAGCAGTCCATATTTCAGATTATCATTAAAGGCATTGGCGATAAATCCTACCATTGTTGGGCCGGCTGAACAGCCTACATCCCCGGCTAAGGCCATTAATGCATACATGGATGTACCAACATCCGGCATTTCAACTGCCATAACACTGAAGGTACCTGGCCAGAATATGCCAACAGAGAAACCGCATATGGCACAGCCAATCAGACCTAATACTGCACTGTTGGTCAGCGAAGCCAGCAGATATGAGAAGATGCACAGTATAGCACTGCCCATCATTGTCTTTTTCAGCGGCAATGAATCGCTGTTATTGCCGTATATTGCTCTGGCCGTTCCCATTAATAAGGCAAAGGCACATGGACCAAGTAAGTCTCCCATTGTCTTTGATACATGGAGACCAGCCTCCGCAAAGGCAGAAGCCCACTGACTCATGCAGTGTTCACTGGCCCCGGAGCAGATCATAATAATCATGAATACCCAGAACAGTTTTTCGCTCATGAGCTGTTTCAATGACAGCGGTTCTCTGTTTTCCGCAATGTGAGTAATAGGAACAGCCGCAAAATAGAAACAGTTCAGCAAAGGTATTAGTGCCCATAACATAGACATATACTGCCATTTATCAATACCCGCCAGGGTAAAGAACAGTGTAGATATAAGTATTACTCCTACATGTCCCCAGCAGTAGAATGAATGAAGCAGGCTCATTACTGCTTCTTTCTTTTCCGTTGGACATGCTTCAACAATCGGACTGATCAGTACTTCAATCAAACCGCCGCCTATGGCATACAGAACTACAGAGATCAGTATTCCTGCATAGCTGTCTGCTATGATACCAGGTAATATGCCGAGAGAAATCAGGCCGGCCGCTGAAAACACATGAGCAAGTATAACAGATATACGATATCCTATTCTGTCCACAAAACCAGCTGAAAGCCGGTCTACAATAAGCTGTACCAGAAAATTCAAGGTTGTTATCAAAGCTATCTTATCCAGAGTCAGAGAGAACTGATGAGAGAACGTGATAAACAGTAAAGGGGCAAAGTTATTAACTATTGCCTGCGTAATGTATCCGATATAACTCGCATATATTGTGTGGTTATAATTGTTTCTGATGCTCACTTCAGTTCCTCCGTAAAATCAGTTCAATGAACTGTTCCGCTTTTTCAGCATCTTCTTTGAATGCCCACTTATAGAAACAGACATTCGGGAACCGGGAAATCAGTGATATGCTGCGGTAATCTTCGATGACACTCTTTTCCAGTTCATTCAGCTGATAGTTCTCCAATATCAATGCAAGTCTTTCATCCTGTGTTTTTATAACACGTTCATACAGTTCTGCCGCACTCATATTATTGAACTCTGTTTCTTCCAGAAAATAATTAGTTTCGCAGACAAATTGATTTATATTTACTTCCGTACCGGCCATGTTGAAATCTATCAGTCCGATAAAATGGCTGTTATCGACCAGAATATTGGACCAGTTTAGGTCACCCTGAATGCTGCATCTCGGCAGCTTTTTATATACCTTGATAATTCTTTTTCGTCTTGAATTATTAAATTTGCTTATACTGTCTGCCAGTTCCCGGTATCCTTTTCTCTTAAGATAATAAATCAGATTGTCCAGATTTTCCTGTTTTTCATCTATTCCATTATCCAGAGGAGCCAGATCAATAAGACTCCACATTGA
Source organism: Erysipelotrichaceae bacterium (assembly GCA_017405675.1). The sequence continues at coordinate 20,908 of JAFRAB010000031.1, read as the reverse complement.
ATTGATGCTCATCAGATCCTTATCTTTATACTTCTGGGTAAATAGTCCTATAAACCTGAATACTTCATCATATACCTCTTTATGGATTTCATATCCGCATTGCGATAATGTCGGATAATCCAGGTATTCAGACACATAACAGATCCTGTCTCCGTATTCACTGAGATATCTGCCTTCCTTGTTTCTTATCAAGCAAGGTGCCTTAATACCACAGTTATTATATTTCCTGACAAGTCCGTCGATCTCTGATAATCTCTGTTCAGTAACAACAGGATCATTGATTCTCAGTACATATCTGTTATCAATTATCAGGTTCAGCCTGTAATCACTGTTCTGTGACGAATCAACAACTCTGTAACTCTTTATTTCATGATCCACAAATCTGTTAAGCAGTTCCTGAACATCCATGACGCAGACTATTTCTCTGTATTCTCTTTCTTCCGCAAAATCAATAAGCTTTGGCTGAATATCCGGGTAGGTCCACTTCTTTGGCAGCTTACTCAGAAACTCAGTCTTTTCCATTTCACTGTGAAGTTCTTTTTCAAATATCCTTATTTCAGCATAGAAAAGCTTTCCATATGACTCGTTGCCGTCATTATCACAAACGGAATAATAACATACAGGCTTCAGATCATATTCTATCGCTCCTGTTTCCTCATATAATTCTCTATTGGCCGTAAAAAAGATATCCTCTCCCGGTTCACGGTGCCCTCCGGGGATCTCAAGAGTATTTCTTTCCTTATGCTTGCAGAAAACCCACTTACCCTCATGTTTCGCAATTATGACAGCATATTTCAGCAGGCTGTCTTCCACATAATCATATGATCTTACCTTTATCATCTTAGTCACCTGTTATCAGTTTATCACAAACAAAACCGGGTTTCCCCGGTTCAGTATTCTAAATCTGATTATTCCTCAATATCCTTGTTTTCAAGTACTTTGTTAAGGATCATTGTTGATAAGGCAATGATACCTAATGTGAAGAATGTCCCAATTTCACCTTTCAGGATATAGACAAGATTATATATAAAATTCATTGGTGTGAAATTCATTATAACTTACCTCCTTACATGAAGAAACTTAACATCATGCCACCCGCAATAACGGATGCGATCTGACCTGAAACGTTAACTGCCATTGAGTACATTAACAGGAAGTTCTGATTGTCTTCCTGTAAGCCCATCTTATGAATGATTCTTCCGGACATTGGGAAGGCAGAAATACCTGCAGCACCGATCATTGGATTGACCTTGCTCTTGAGGAACAGGTTTACAAACTTGGCAAACAGGACGCCGCCGGCTGTATCGAATACGAAGGCAAACAGACCTAAGCCTAAGATGATCAGAGTATCAACCTGCAGGAACTGTTCAGCCTGCATCTGAGAAGCAATCGTAATACCCAGAATCAGAGTGATCAGGTTAGCCAATGCACCCTGAGCCGTATCAGACAGGCTCTTCAATACACCGCATTCCTTTAACAGGTTACCGAACATCAGGAAGCCAACCAATGATACAGCACCCGGAGATACGAAACCGGCTACTACTGTAATGATGATTGGGAACAGAATACGTGTGAGCTGTGAAACCTTCTTAGGTTCATAGTCCATGCGTATCTTTCTTTCTTCCTTTGTCGTCAGAGCTCTTATTACAGGAGGCTGGATAATTGGTACTAATGCCATGTAGGAATATGCAGCAACCATGATCGGGCTCAGATAGGAAGAATGGAGCTTCAGGGCTACAACAATTGCGGTCGGACCGTCGGCAGCACCGATAGTAGCGATAGATGCAGCATCATTTGTAGCGAAGAACATTGAGCCCAGACAGAAGGTAACGAAGATACCAAACTGAGCAGCAGCTCCAAACAGCATCAGCCAAGGGTTAGCCAGCAACGGACCGAAGTCACACATGGCTCCTATGCCGATGAACAGCAGTAATGGGAACAGTTCGTTGGAAATACCCATGTCATACAGTGTTGACAGCGGGCCTTCCTGGAACACTCCATTTATATACTGATTAACTGCCCCTGAGAACGGCAGGTTAACAAGAATGGCACCAAAGCCGATAGGCAGTAACAGTGAAGGTTCCATATCTTTCTTGATTGCCAGATAGATAAGTATGCCTCCTACTACCCACATTGTTACCTGCTGCCACGTTAAGGCAAACAGATTTTCATATAAAAAACTCATATTATCCTCCCTTACAGATGAAATGTGATTTCACCTGAGTCCATATCAGATTCGTTACCGTCGTAACGTATCCTCAAAGTATAGTCTCTGTTGATACCGAGTATTTCCACTTCTTTCCGGCTGCCGTTGATTTCCGCAACTGCCTTTCTGCCTTTCAGATAATCATATCTGATTATCTCATCGTAGAAGTCATGTCCTTCTCTTAACAGTTCAAGGTTTCTTTCAAAAACCCCGTATACCTGTTCCTTGAAAGACTCTATGTCAGTTATTTTACCGGTCTGCAAATAAACGGAAGTAGGTTTACGCAGATAATCACCTTCAAATGATCTCTGATTGACATTTATTCCCACTCCGATTATCAGACATTCCATTTTTTCCCTGGATACGCCTTCCAGCAGAATACCGCAGATCTTTTCACCGCTGGCATATACATCATTAGGCCATTTCAGTGAAAGATCTTTCAATCCGTTCATTTCCAGAACTTTTATTACCGCATAAGCAGCCAATATAGACAGGCACCTGTAATGTTCCAGATAGCATCTGCTTAATAACAGAACAGAGAACATCAGGCTGTTGCCTTTATCACTGATCCATCTGCGGTTATTGCGGCCTCTTCCTGCTGTCTGTAGAAGAGCACTTACAAATGTCATATCCTGCAGATGGTCATAATTGTTCTTCAGAAATGTATTAGTAGAATCAATGGTATCAAAATCGATTCTCTGCATTTTTTATTCCAGAACGATCAGAGCTTCCTTATTCTTAATGTCGTCGCCCTTGCCAGCTCTGATATCAACAACTTTGCCGTCATAGGCAGACTGAATTTCGTTTTCCAGCTTCATGGCTTCAATTATAGCCACGGTCTGTCCCTTTTTAACCATATCACCGATCTTAACCTTAACTTCCATTACTTTACCGGAGATAGGAGCAGCAATAATCTTATCGCCTTCAGCGACCGGCTTGTTCTCCTTGACAACCGGTACTGCAGCTTCAGTCTTAATGCTGCCGTTTACTTCGTCAACTGCTTCTACTTCTACTTCGTATACTTTTCCGTTGACTTTGACTTTATATACTTTCATACTATCTTACCTCTCTTACGGAGACGATTCTGACGTCTTTCTTTACTTCATTACGATATTCAATTGAAGCGATCAGACTGGCAACTACCGCGTCTTCATCATTCGGATCCAGACGTGATACGTTTTCACTGACTGGCTGTGGCTGTTCTTCTTCCTCAGGTTCCTCTTCCTTAACTGTCGGTTTTCTGAACTTCAGAATAAGGAACAGGATCAGTGAGTATACGATGATGGCGAATATGCCTGAATAAGTGTGTATTAATTCCAACATAGCCGTCCCTCCTAAATGAACATCTCGAATTCTTCGATCTCAACTTCCGGTTTCGGATTGTACTTATCGGACAGGAACCTGGTGGCAACCTGTTCAAACAGAGCCAGTGACAATACATCTTCATCGCTTCTGGCAATGTCGCTGTACTGAGCCTTGAGCTTTTCAAACTCAGGTTCCAGCAGGTCAGCCGGACGGCAGGTAATGATCTCATCATCGCCGATGATCTTCTTTCTTACTTCCTCATTAACCGGAGCAGGAGTCTTGCCGTATCTGCCATGCAGATAATCCTTGACTTCCTTGGCTACGATCTTGTATCTTTCACCGTTCAGGATATTCAGTACAGCCTGTGTACCGACCATCTGTGACATAGGTGTTACCAGAGGAGGATAACCGAGATCCTTTCTTACTGTAGGGATTTCCTGCAGTACTTCTTCGTATTTATCCATGGCATCCTGGTCAGTTAACTGCTTGATTAAGTTTGAAAGCATTCCGCCAGGTACCTGATATTTAAGAATGTTAGGGTTGATCTCAAATGACTTTGGATTAAGTAAACCGTTCTTGAGATATTTGTCTACTATTGCGGTAACGATCGGTTCAGCTTCATGAATGGCCTTCAGATTCAGCTTAGGATCAAACTTCGTGCCCTTAAGTGCTGTATTGAGAGCCTGTGTTGAAGGCTGAGCGGTACCGTTTGACAGCGGTGACATTGAGGTATCCACAATATCAACACCGGCTTTAATAGCTGCCATATAGGTCATCTCGCAGACACCAGCCGTGCAGTGTGAATGCAGTTCCAAAGGAAGCTTTACTTCTTTTTTCAGTGCCTTAACCAGCTTGGTTGCATCTTCAGGTGTCAGAACACCGGCCATGTCCTTGATGCAGATTGAATCGGCACCCATGGACTCGATTTCCTTAGCCAGTGACACATAGTAGTCTATTGTGTGTACCGGTGATGTGGTATATGACAGAGCGATCTGACATTCACCGCCATATTTCTTTGTAGCCTTGACGGCCATTTCCAGATTACGGATATCATTCAGAGCATCAAATACTCTGATGATGTCTATGCCGTTTTCTATTGATTTCTTACAGAACATGTCAACTACGTCATCTGAATAATGACGGTAGCCCAGAATGTTCTGGCCTCTGAACAGCATCTGCAGTTTTGTTTTCTTACAAACGGCTTTTACTGCTCTTAATCGTTCCCATGGATCTTCATTCAGGAAACGCATGCAGGCATCAAAAGTGGCACCACCCCATACTTCGATAGCGTGATATCCAACCTCATCATATATCTTGCACAGCTTGACTACTTCTTCAGTAGTCATTCTGGTAGCGAACAGTGACTGGTGGCCATCACGTACTGATGTTTCCACTATTTTTACCATAAAACTCTCCTTATGTAATAGTCTTTATTAATCCAGGTGAGGTCCGGCTGCTACCAGAGCCTTACCGTGTTCGTTTGTTTCGTACTTCTTGAAGTTCTTAATGAATCTTGATGACAGATCCTTTGCCTTCTCTTCCCATACTGCAGGATCACTGTATGTATCTCTTGGATCCAGAATACCTGTATCTACGCCTTCAAGTACAGTTGGTACTTCGAAGTTAAAGTAAGGTATCTTCTTTGTTGGGGAATTATTGATGGCACCATTCAAAATGGCATCAATGATTCCTCTGGTATCCTTAATGGAGATACGCTTGCCTGTGCCGTTCCAGCCGGTATTGACCAGATAAGCCTTGGCACCGGACATTTCCATCTTTCTGACCAGTTCTTCTGCATACTTGGTAGGATGCAGTTCCAGGAAAGCCTGGCCGAAGCAGGCAGAGAATGTAGGAGTAGGCTCTGTAATGCCTCTCTCAGTTCCAGCCAGCTTAGCTGTAAAGCCTGACAGGAAATAATACTGAGTCTGCTCAGGAGTCAGAATTGAAACAGGAGGCAGAACACCGAAAGCGTCAGCTGACAGGAAAATTACATTTTCGGCAGCCGGAGCACTTGAAACAGGTCTGACGATCTTTTCAATATGGTCGATCGGATATGATACACGGGTATTCTCGGTAACGCTCTTATCAGCGAAGTCGATAACACCGTTTTCATCAACTGTAACGTTTTCCAGTAAGGCATCTCTTCTGATAGCGTTGTAGATATCAGGTTCAGAATCCTTATCCAGATTGATAACCTTGGCATAGCATCCGCCTTCCAGGTTGAAGACACCGTTGTCATCCCAGCCGTGTTCGTCATCACCTACCAGCAGTCTCTTAGGATCTGTTGATAAGGTGGTCTTGCCTGTGCCGGAAAGTCCGAAGAAAATAGCTGTATTCTTGCCTTCCATATCGGTATTGGCTGAGCAGTGCATGCTGGCAATGCCCTTTAATGGCAGATAGTAGTTCATCATTGAGAACATACCCTTCTTCATTTCGCCGCCATACCAGGTATTGATGATAACCTGTTCTTTGGAGGTAATGTTGAAGGCTACGCATGTTTCTGAGTTAAGACCCAGTTCCTTGTAGTTTTCAACCTTGGCTTTTGAAGCGCAGTATACGATGAAGTCAGGTTCAAAATTCTTTTCCTCTTCTTCTGTAGGCTTAATGAACATGTTTCTGACAAAGTGTGCCTGCCATGCAACTTCCATGACAAATCTGACAGCCATTCTGGTATCCTTGTTGGCGCCGCAGAAAGCATCGACAACAAACAGTCTCTTACCGCTGAGTTCCTTAACAGCCAGATCCTTGACCTGCTGCCATACTTCTTCGCTCATCGGATGGTTGTCATTAGGATATTCAGGTGAAGTCCACCATACGGTATCCTTTGAATTTTCATCTACGACCAGGTATTTGTCCTTAGGAGAACGTCCGGTAAAGATACCGGTCATGACGTTTACGGCGTCCAGTTCAGTCAGGACACCCTTTTCATAGCCTTCCAGCTTATCAGACATTTCTTCTTTAAATAATGCCTCATATGAAGGGTTATAGACGATTTCCTTAGTACCTGTAATATTGTATTTTTCAAGATTTAACATATAAATTTACACCTCTTTCCAGTGGTTCTGAAAAATTCGAAAATCGTCTTCATTGTAGCACTTTTTATTTATAAAATGTTATAAATATACACTGTTTTCTTTCACAAATATATGTTATTTGTTTATTTATATAAAAATAAGGCAATTATGCCTTATTTTATTAAGTTCTATTCTTGTTTCAGTTTTATGCAGATACTGAGTTATTGAACCAACAAAAAAAGCAGGAAATCAGGTTCCTGCTTATTTATGCTTTATTCCTTTTCCAGAGCCAGCGTAATAGTTGTGATGTCACATACTTCTGCCGGTCCATAGTACTGGATAGCACCTGGATAAGTGAAATCAGTATTTACAGCCCACTGTTCTCTGTGAGCAGCGAAGTACTTGAATGGATTACCGTCAAGTTCAACTAAGGCTTTTCTGATAACCGGCTTGTCTTCGCCGTTTCTTCTTTCGATGTTCATCATCTTGGTGATTGGCATACCGCCGGCAACCCACTGTTCAGCCGGTTTTGACAGGTTGGAAACCTTTGACAGGTATCCTGTATAACCGTACTGGATCAGCATGCAGGCATTGTAACCTAATGAATAGCAGTAGTCAGCATCGAAGTTTGACGGGAAGGCACATCTTCCTTCATAACCGAAGAAATGATGTAAGGCAGAGAACTTGCCATTGTACTTTCCGGCTTTCTTTCTGGCAGCCAGTTTGTCCTTTACTAAGGCAGAGAACAGCTTTTCTGATTCGATCAGAGAAACCTGAACGTTACCGTGAGGGTCTCTTTCCAGGAACAGCTGCTGCTGGATGCCAACAGGCAGGATCTCGAATACCTTCATTGATTCAGGAGTCAGGCCCTTTTCAATGAATGCATACTTTTCTTCCCAGCTTGGTAAGGCATTGAACTCTTCAGTCTTCTTGCCAGCCAGCAATTCGTTGATTTCAGCGATCAGAACTGAGAATTCAGGAACGAATTCAACGATGCCTTCAGGAATGATGGCAACGCCGAAGTTGTCTCCCTTATCAGCTCTGGCATTTACTGAATCAGCGATGTAATCAGCGATCTGAGACAGTGACATCTTCTTGGCAGCTACTTCTTCGCCAACCAGACAGATGTTAGGCTGAGTCTTTAATGCGCACTCTAAGGCAACATGAGAAGCAGAACGGCCCATTACCTTGATGAAATGCCAGTACTTCTTAGCTGAGTTGGCATCTCTTTCAATGTTACCGATCAGTTCACTGTATGTCTTGGTAGCTGTATCGAAACCGAATGAGCATTCGATATCTTCGTTCTTCAGGTCACCGTCGATTGTCTTTGGACATCCGATTACCTGGATACCGGTATTGTGAGCAGCACAGTATTCTGCCAGAACGGCAGCGTTTGTATTGGAGTCGTCACCGCCGATGATAACGATGGCTGTGATGCCGTGCTTTTTGCATACTTCTACTACAACTTCAAACTGTTCTTCTTTTTCCAGTTTAGTTCTGCCGGAACCGATAATGTCAAATCCGCCTGTATTTCTGTACTGATCGATGAACTCATCATCAAATACTACATAGTCATCATTGATCAGTCCGCTTGGACCGCCCTTGAAACCGTACAGTTCGTTTTCCTTATTGGTAGCTTTTAAGGCATCATATAAACCGCAGATAACGTTATGTCCGCCTGGAGCCTGTCCGCCGGAAAGAATGACTGCTACATGATGTACTTTGGCAACAGAAGTGTTTTCTCCCTTTTCAAAGGTGATTTCTTCCTTGCCGTAAGTGTTAGGGAACAGTGCAGCAATCTTTTCCTGGTCTGCTACACTCTGAGTCTTATCTCCGACCTTTACACTGATCTCAGCGATACCATTTCTTAACATGCCAGGAAGTTTAGGTTCATACTTGTATCTGGCAATCTGAAGAGGTGATAATTTCATATTGTTTCTCCTTCTTATTGTTTTCACCTTTATAATATTCTATTTTTACAAAAATATAAACGAGTTTAGCAATTAAAAATGAGATCAGCAGGATCTCTGATCTCATTTAATGTTATTTTGCAGGAAATGCTCCAGTCTGGATATAGCTGTCTTTATTTCATCCAGTGAATAGGCATAGGAAATTCTGACATATCCTTCACCGGCATCCCCAAAGGCATTGCCCGGAACCAGCGCCAGATTCTCTTCATCAAGCAGTTTTTCGCAGAAATCTTCACTGCTTAAGCCCGTTACCTTGATTGAAGGGAAAACATAGAAGGCACCTGATGGCATATGTGTTTTCAAGCCTATACGGTTAAGTTCCTTCACAATGAAATTGCGCCTCTGCCTGAAGCTTTCTGCCATTGTGGCAATATCACTGTCGCCGTTATTTACTGCTTCAATAGCGGCATACTGTGAGCTCGTAGTGGCACACATGATGGTATACTGATGGATCTTGACGATCATATCGATCAGATCCTTATGAGCCAGTATGTATCCCACACGGTAACCCGTCATGGAATAGGCTTTGGAGAATCCGTTGATGACAATTGTCTGATCCTTTATTTCATCAAACTCTGCTATACTGCAGTGTTTGCCTGTATACGTAAGTTCAGCATATATTTCGTCCGTAACAGCGAATATATGATGTTCTTTCAGTAACGGAACAATGGCAGCATAGTCTTCTCTGGTCATTACTCCGCCTGTCGGATTTCCCGGGAAATTAAGAATGATAGCCTTGGTCTTTGGTGTAATGGCCTTTTCAAGAGCTTCTCTGGTCAGTCTGAACTGATCTTCTTCTTTCAGTTCAACCTCGATGACCTTGCCTTCAGCCATTTCAATAATGGCAGCATATGCTACATATGCAGGAGTAGGCAGAATTACTTCATCACCCGGTTTTAGCAGAGTCCTTAACACTATATCGATAGCTTCTGAACCGCCGACTGTAACAATGACATTGTCATCAGGATCATAACTGATGTTGAAACGGCGTCTGTAATAATCACAGATACCTCTTCTTAAAGCCGGCAGACCTTTGTTTCCGGTATAGAAAGTTCTGCCTTTTTCTATGGCATAGATGGCTGCCTCTCTGATATGCCATGGCGTAATGAAATCAGGCTCTCCGACACCCAGAGAAACCACGTTCTTGCGCGTAGCGGCAATATCAAAGAACTTTCTGATCCCGCTTGGCTTTATATTCCTGATTATCTGATTAATTTCTTCATCGAATATCATGGAGTAACCAGCAGCCTTTCACCGTCTTCTTTATTTTCAGTAAGTTCCTTACCGTTGAGTTTGTATTCCTTCAGGATGAACATTGTTTCTGTACCGGTTACTCCTTCAGTCGGAGCCAGCTTATGAGCTACGAAATTACTTACTTCTCTCATATTGCTGCCGTTAACCTGCAGCAGGAATTCAGCCTTGCCGCTGATTAGGAACATTGTATCAACTTCCGGATATCTGGAAATTTTCTCAGCTACCTTATCATATCCGGCTTCTCTTTCAGGAACGCAGTTAACAAAGATAATGGCCTTGGAAATCTCCGTATCAGCCTTATCCCAGTTAATAATGGTATGATAACCGGCAATTATGCTGTCATCTTCATATCCCTTAATCGTCTTGGCAACCTGTTCTTCATCTTCATTTAACAATGCAGCCAGATCCCTGATATCATAACGGGCATTGTTTTCAATTAATTTCAGCAGTTCTTTCATCATAGTGATCACCTCTGTTTTTCTTTTTATTGTACTAATACAATCTGATTATCGCAATAACAGTTTACTTTCTTCCCTGATACTGTTTCAGCTGTTCTTCTCCTGTTAGTATTCTTAACGCGCCTTCAGCCATTGTCACATGTTCGAATTCACCTGGATATACGGCTACAGGAGCTATCCATCCGCATTTTTCTTTTATCATGTCAATTACATCACTAAAGCGGCATAACCCGCCTGTTAAGACAATGGCATCAACCTTGCCTTCAAGCACTACAGCCATAGCTCCGATGTATTTGCAGGTCTGATAAATCATTGCCTGCCATACTAAGGCTGCTTCCTTATCTCCGTCTTCAATTCTCTTATGAATAACATCCGAATTGGATGTACCGAAATGGGAAGACAGACCGCCTGTCTGTGAACACAGAGACCTTACCTCTTCAAATGATCTGTCTCTCATCAGATTGTTGAAATCGGTAATAGCCATTGTTCCCATCCTGGTAGGTGTAAACGGCCCTTCACCGCCTCCGGCATCATTTCCGTCAATCATTCTGCCGTTTTTATGCGCAGTAATGGAAATACCGCCGTCAATATGACAGACTATCATACTGCATTCTTCATATTTCCTGCCCATGGCTCTGGCATGTCTTTTAGCTGTAGCTTTGAGATTCAGAGCATGGCTTATGGCTTTACGGTAAATGCCCTTTACTCCCGTAATACGGGCTACATCGTCCAGTTCGTCAACTACCGGAGGATCCATCATCAGAGCCAGTCCTCCGTATTTCTTTTTTAATCTTTCTGCCATCTGCACTCCCAGCATGGAGGAATGATACAGTCCTCCTCTGGCTTCACGGGTATCTTTGATCAGCTTGTCATTTATCTCATAAATACCTGATTCAATCGGATAACAGCCCCCGCCTCTTCCTACAATGGCATCGATACCGGTAAGATCGATGTTATTATCCTTAATGAACTGTTCAATAACTTCCATACGATAATCAAGTTGATCGTTTATGGTATCAAAGGTTTTAAGGAATGAGGAATCATGGAATACATCCGTGGAAAAAAGCATCTTTTCATTCTCATGCAAAGACAGCTTTGTTGACGTTGATCCTGGATTGATTACAAAAATACGATACTTCTTCATAGAATTCCTCACTTAGATAATTATATATTACTTTCCGGCATGATAGAATTGATTTATAAAAATCAGGAGACAAAAAATGAAATATCATGCATTCAGGCTTACATACGGAACTGACCTGAGACAGGGCATAGAAACATACTGCAAGGATAACGACATCAAAGCCGGTTGTATTGTTACCTGTGTTGGCTGTGTTTATAAGGCCAGTTTCAGGTCAGCAGACGGTAAAACAGTAATAAATTATGACGGAAGATATGAAATCGTATCTCTGACAGGCACCTTATCATCAAACGGAGTACATTTCCATATTTCATTATCAGATGAAGCAGGTAATGTCAGAGGCGGTCATCTGACATATGGTACCATGGTCAATACCACAGCTGAAATAGTACTGTTATCGCTGGATGAAGAATACGACTTCAAAAGAGAATACGACCAGACTACCGGATACAATGAAATCATAATCAGAGACAAAAACAGGGACTTATGAAGTCCCTTTATTTTGCAAATAATTTATGACCAGTACATGCCATAGAGGATCGGACTGATAAACAGCAGATATCCGACAATAGCCCATCCCAGGAAATCCTTTGTCAGAAATACGGCAATAAATTCTCTGATCAGAGCGCTTGGCCAGTAGTAGAAGGCTGTATGAGCACCCACACCGGTACATTTGAATCCAATCTGCTTAGCCAGTCGCAGACAGCGATAGACATGATAGTTGCTGGAAACCAAAGCCACCCTCTTTTTACCGCCATATTCATCGATGATCTCCTTTGAATTCAGCAGATTTTCTCTGGTTGTTGTTGACTTATCCTCCAGCAGGATGCGTTCTTCAGGAATACCATGGGCCATCAGATAGTTCTTCATGGCCTGTGCTTCACTGATTTTTTCATCTGCACCCTGACCACCGCTTGGAATCAGATATGGTTTTACTTTGCACTTGTTATATATCTCTATGGCCTTGTCAATTCGGTCTGAGAGCAGCTTTGTAGGCTCCAGACCGCCTTTTAGTCCGCAGCCATGAATGATAATGTAATCAAAATTCATTCTCTGCGGCATTATGGTAATGAAAACCGAATATATGACAAAGCTTAAGACCAGAGCACTGAAATAGAAGACCGTAAAGGCGATTAACAGGATGAAATAGTTTAGATTGCCAATATCCAGAAAACTTGATAATCCCAGTACGTATATTACTGTTGCAATCTCTCCAATACCTACTACAATACCCAGAACAAGGGAAAGAACATTGGACAGACACAGAGACTCGCGTTTTATCATCTGGATGCCGTTAATAATAAGCAGTACAGGCACCATAAACAATGCCATCATTACTACCAGGAAACATCCCAGAAGGAATACTCCCATATATTCGCCAAAGAAAGCTGAGATGAATATAATGGAAACAGCCAGGGCGATCATTAAGAGAATACTGTTGAAGTATTTCTGAGGCCTTAACTTTACAGACCGGAAAACCAAGATCCAAGCAATCACAAAGACCGGTCCTAATACCGTAATAACTTCCATGACGTCATTAAACATGCTTTTCAGCCCCTCTCTCCTTTTTAATCTAATATAATTATTATAATTTGCTATATAATGTCAATAAAGATTATTATTCATTAAAAAATACTTAATCTTCTGTTGACCTTGCACTTAACTGCAATGATATACCTTAATCAGAAAGGAGAACTCTGACATGACCATAAAGGAATTTGCCCGTCTGTGCGGCTGCAATCCCCAGACACTGAGATATTATGACCGCGTCGGTCTGCTGAAACCGGTTAAGGTAGACAGCTGGTCAGGATATCGCTATTACGATGAACAGCAGGCATTGCAGTTCGTAAAGATCAGAAATCTGCAGACAGCAGGATTTTCCATAGAAGAAATCAAAGAACTGCTTGACGCTGACAATGATGTTGTATACGAAGCCTTTTCCGCCAAAATCAAGGATCTGGAGGACCGTCTACAGAAAACAATGCAGATAAGAGAGTCATATCAGGGTGAAATGACACAGATGAAGGAAAAACTGGAAAAAATACGCAATACACTTACAACCTTAATGGAAAACTATGATCCAACCGAGGAATTTGGTCTGGACAGAACGACATACGATCAGATGATCGGTAATATTGCCGGATTCTTCGAAAACATGATCAGTTCAAATGATGACAGTGATTTTGAAATGTCTGAATATCCTGACGGTGACGATTCACAGGAAGAACAGGAATACATGGATTTCCTCAGCAATCCGGAATATGAAACTGTCTACCAGAATCACGGCTGGAAGTATGTTAAGGAGTTCTATAAAGAATTCTCTGACCTGGAAGATGGTAATGAATATGCGCTGCTGTTTAAGGTAACACCTGAGAAAACAGGCAATGCAGCATTTGCCAACACCATACTGGGAATGCTTCTGCTCAGCAATCCTGGAACCAAAAAGAAACTCGGATGCAATGTAACTGATTCACCTGATGATCAGAATCATTTCTGGCTGATGAAAAGGAAACAGTAAAAAGCTCTGCTTAATGCAGAGCTTTTTTCTTATTCTTCTGTTTCGTAAATTATGTCACCTAGGTGGTATACGTATGCAGTCATTTCAACTGGAGCTTCATTTTCAGCCGCATACAGATAACCGCCGTATTCAGTCTGATTATAACCGTGCAGTTCATCAGTGATTTCAAACGAATAATCTCTGTATTTTTCGATAAACTCCTCCAGAGACAGCTTCATTCCGCATACATCACCGTATCTTCCGTATTCATTCCCTAACACAACATAGGTAAAATCATGATCGACTTTTTCAATTGTAACATTACCAGGTACCTGCGGATAAGGCTTTTTGGTGCTTACATAGCCATTTTCAAACTCAAAAACAACTGAATCACCAGTAAAACATATCTTATTGACCCTCATGTCGTGCAGACTGTAGGGCATGTTCCGATCAAATCTGTATTCTGTGATCATTTAACAAGCTTAACCTTATTCGTTAATGTTCCGATTCCTTCGATTTCAATTTCAATTATATCCCCATCGGTGAGATACCCGCTGTCGAATTCCAGGGCTACACCTGAAGGAGTGCCGGTGTAAATAACATCACCCGGATCCAATGGAATGTATTTTGTCGTGTATTCAATGACATCAGCTATACTGAAAATCATTTCATCGGTATTGCCTTCCTGTTTCTTCACACCGTTAACATATGATCTTATCATCTTGTTTTCCGGTTTGTATTCATCAGCTGTAACGATACACGGTCCCAGAGGAGCAAATGTAGGCATAGCCTTGCCGGCCATCCACTGTCCGGTTCTTAACTGTACATCACGGCAGGTCACATCGTTGCCGATTGAATAGCCAAATACATAATCCATGGCTTCTTCCTTGGTAACCTGGAAAGCTCTTTTTCCCATGACCACAACAAGTTCGCCTTCGTAGTCATAGGTCGTCTCATTGCTGTGAATGATGATATCTGCCTTTTCAGGTATCAGTGCATCACGGAACTTTGAGAACAGTACTGGATAATCAGGATCTTTCATCTTGATTCCCGCTGTATGTTTAGGGTAATTCAGGCCAACGCAGATAATCTTTTCTGATTCCACAAGATTGGCATAAACCGGATCTTCAATTATTTCAGTTTCTGCGTTTTCCATTTCTTGGCAGTTTCCCTGCTTTAAGACATCATCCATGGTCAGAGATGTCTTCAGCAGATATACTTTACCCTCTTCAATTCGGGCAAGACGTTTTTCTCCATTTACCAGTACATTAGTCAGCTTCATAGTATACCTCTCCGTTGATAATAGTCTTGAGAACCTTGTAATCCTTATCCATGATTACCAGATCACTCTTACGGCCTACTTCTATTTTACCACGATCTGTCAGTCGCAGACACTTAGCCGGGTTTTCAAAATACAGAGTACCGACTTCTTCCATGGTCAGTCCGACTTTGTCTCTGGCGCATTTCATGATTTCATTGGCTACCATATTACCTGACAGCAGATGTCCGTCCGGACGCCAGTTGAAACCGTCATGGGTTTCAATGACAGTACCGTCTTCCAGCACATTGCGGCCTTCAGGCAGTCCGCTGAATTCTGTCAGGTCAGTGATACCATAGCATCTGTCCATTCCCTTGATGCGTAATGTCAGCTTTATCCAGTCCGGATTGACATGATAACCGTCCATGGTCAGCTGCGCAAAGATGCGGTCTTCCAGTAAAACACCTTCAGCCGGTCCGCTGATGCGGTGATGCATCGGCTGATAGCCGTTAAACAGATGTGAAGCCTGATTCATGCCGTGATCGGCAGCTTCCCTGGTCTGGGCAACCGTAGCCTTGGTATAGCCGTCTTCCGGATCTACTCCTTTACTGACAAGATAGTCAATGAATGGAATGGCATTTTCATAGTCCGGAGCAATACCGAAGATACCGACATCTGAATAGTCGCCATCTGTAACCAGGTCAGCTCTTTCAATGGTAGCCGGTTTAACATACTGATGTACATAGCGGTCCAGTGTAGGGAAAGGATGCTCAAAATGGAATTTCAGAGGTTCTGCACCTACATAGTCCTTATGTACCTTACGGATCACTCTGACAGAGTCTCTCATGTCTTCGTATATTTCATTAATAGGATTGTTTTTGATTGCCAGAGTCGGATATACCGTTGTTACGCCTGTTTCCGGCAGTTTGGCCAGAAGAGCACGTACCTGTTCTTCATGAGTCCCAATGCTCCGGAATCCCGGATGATAGTTAAAGGCTCTCTTAAATCCGCCGTGACAGTGAGCATCAACCATGCCGGCATAAAGATAATTGCCCTTGGCATCAATAACTTCATCACCTGTCAGATCCTTGCCGATTTCCAGGATTTTGTTATTGTCATATCTGACATCTGTATCCCGGAATTTTCCGTCAATAAATACCTTAGCATTTCTGATTATCATATTTATTCTCCTTCGTAAACGATCTTTCCCTTTATGATCGTCTTAATGACATTATAGTCATCATCCATGATGACAAAATCACTTCTGCGGCCAACTTCGATCTTGCCTCTGTCGGTAATACCCAGACATGATGCCACGTTCTCTGTATAGATTGAACCGACTTCTTCCCTGGTTAATCCAACTCTGTTACGGGCTTTGTACATGATCTGGTTCATTGTATTATTACCGCTCTGAATGGTTCCCTTTTCGTCTTTTATGAAACCGTCACCGGCTATAATGGTTCTGCCGCCTTCAAAGTGGTAGACACCGTCTGGCAATCCTGAATGTGATGACAGGTCAGTAAGACCGTATACCTTATCCAGACCTTTGACCTTGATCAGGAACTTACACCAGTAAGGTGATACATGATAGGAGTCCAATGTCAGCTGACATTTGATCCTGTCATCGATCATGATGCCGACATCCGGTCCGTCAATTCGATGATGCATTGCTTCAAAGCCGTTAAACATATGTGTAGTCTGATCCAGTCCCAGATCAGCGGCCTGCGTAACAGTCTGCGCACTGGCTTTGGTATAACCTATTTCAGCATGAGCTGTAGTTTCACTGCACAGCCATTTCAGCCATTCCATTGATCCTTCCATTTCGGGAGCTATGCCAATTAAGCAGACATCACTTAAATCCCCGTCTGTAATGGCCAGTGTATGTTCCTTTGAAGGCAGAGTATCGTGATTATGCTGGAAGGAAGAATGGTGATTTGGATTCTGATAAGTTCCTTCCAGATGGAACATGAACGGATCAGCACCGTCAACATCCTTACGGATTCTTCTTATCAGTCTTATGGCTTCCTGATACTCTTCAACTGTCAGGTCGCCCAAGGTAGGCATGATACTGGTCACACCGTTTTCCACTACCTTTTTGCAGATATAACGGGCCTGTTCTTCAGGATTACCGTATTCTTTCCAGGTTTCCTTCTTAACATTAGCCTGGAAACTGCGCAGGAAGCCGCCGTGAATATGACAGTCAATTATACCGGCATATAGATAGTTACCTTTGGCGTCAATTACTTCATCACCTGTCAGATCCTTACCTATTTCGGTAATGATCTGATCATCAAATCTGACATCAGTATCCGTAAACTTTCCGTCTATGAATACTTTGGCGTTTTTAATTATCATTTTCTCCCTTTCTTATCTGAGTTTGCCCTCAGTGTTTATTACCAGGATCACTGATTCTTCGTTTATGTGGAAGACATCTTTTAATCCTTTTTCTACTATTTCATCCACCAGTCCCAGTCCAACGGCTCCTGATTCCCCACCGTTGAAAGCAGGATCGCCATCAGTTGGGTTCTGCGATAATGCCATTCCCCTTAAGGAGACTTCATCAGAAACACTGAAGAACCAGTCGGCATATTTCTGGAAAACCGGCAGTACCAGAATGCTTGGCTCCCCACAGTTCAGTCCCGCCATGATGGTATATGGGCTGCCGCCGATCTTTACCGTCTTTTCCTGCCGGAATGACTGAAAGAAACAGTCACATGTTTCAGCTTCGATGATACCGATATACGGCATTTTGCTGCATATCTCTGATAAAGCGCGTATCGCACCGCCCGCAAAGGTTCCCACCCCTGCCTGTATGAATACATGTGTCGGTTCTTTCCCCATCTGCTTTATGGCTTCAATTATGAGGGTAGAATATCCTGTCTGAATATAGGAAGGTACCTCACGGTAGTCGTCAAAAGCCGTGTCCTGCACTAATGTTCCATTGTGCTCCTTAGCCCATCTGGCAGCGTAGCGTACCGTATCGTCGTAATTGAACTCACTTACTACTACTTCTGCCCCGTATTTCCGGATCTTGGCCACTCTTCTTTCATCACTGCCTTTAGGCATGAAGATTCTGACCGGTACATTGATGACACTGCCGTACCAGGCCAGACCCTGACCATGGTTGCCATCCGTACAGCTTACCAGCAGTTCCGGTTTCTGCGGCAGTTTGCTGACAGCGAAGCTGGCTCCCAGCGCCTTAAACGAATTAAGACCGAAACGAGCAGATTCATCCTTAACATACAGTTCCCCGATACCGTTCTTCTCTGCATAGTTTTTTAATGAAACCAGAGGTGTCCGGGCATAGGCTGCCAATGTCTGATGAAACCTGTAAGGCTCGTAGATATCAGTTACTATAGGGTACTCTGTAAAAAGAGACTTTTTACTGTTCTCCAGGTATTTGATCATAGTTATTTATTCTCCTAATTATATTCTATAATATCCCCATTAACTGTCTATTAATTTAGCTCTAAAACACAAAAAAGACTGCCTCAGCAGTCCTTTTAACTATCGCGTTTTAGCCTTCAATCATAATGGTGTGTTTTTCAGGAAGCTTCTTTTCTTCCTTCTTAGGAACATTCAAGCTCAATACACCATCCTCATATTTAGCTGTAATATCTTCAGCTGTCATCTGTTCGCCAACATAGAAGCTACGTGACATTGTTCCTGAATATCTTTCCTGACGTACGATCTTGCCGGCCTTATTCTTTTCTTCTTCCTTCAGGCCCTTGGCAGCGGTAATTGTCAGATAACCTTCATTCAGTTCAACCTTGATATCTTCCTTCTTAAATCCCGGCAGATCGATCTCTACTTCGTAGTGATCTTCATGTTCCTTGACATCTGTCAGCATTTCCTTGGCAGCGTGCTTGCCGTATAGCTTACGGTCTACATTTTCCAGACTTCTGAATGGGAAGTCATCAAACCAGTCATCAAATAAGTTTTCAGTATAAATTCTAGGTGTTAACATAGTACATTTACCTCCTTTACTTTCTAATCATTGTTCTTTCTAATGAATGAACTATGTTCTTCCAGTAAGGGAATGGAGGGTTTAGATTCTAAGTTATTACCTTTTGGAATCCTCTCTTATTTCCTTTACACCTATGTTATAGTACCATTTTTTAGCACTGTCAATAGGTGAGTGCTAATTTTTTGAAAAATTTTTTATTCTTTTCCCGCCATTATATAATTAATATGTAAACAGAGAAAGACGTCCACGGAAAGGAGCTAACATGAAAATACTTGTCGGTTATTTTGTGACAGAATCCAATGAAAACATCCCGATGCACGCTGATATAACTGCCTATGAATTAGGCATTGGCTCCCGGTGCATTGATAAGATGAAATGTCAGTGTTGGGCTGATGAAGAAGGAGATGTCGAACTGATCGGTTCCATCTTCGCTTCCAGTGGTTCAACAGGAATTATCAGGAAAAATACTTTTGAGTATATTGAGAGCTGTCTCGTAAATGCAATCAGGGAACATCTCCATGAAATAGACGGTATCTATATCGTCCTGCATGGCGCTTCATATATTGAAGAAATCGGATCCGGTGATTTCAGACTGATGAAAGACATCCGTGAACTGGTTGGACCTTACCTTCCTGTAATGGTCCCGTGTGATCCGCACGGTAATCTGACTAAGGATTACGCTGAATCAACAACACTGATCCGTTCATACCGAAAATCACCTCACACTGATCAGCTGGAAACCAAGAAACTGGTCTTCCACATGCTGTGCGAACAGATCAGAAACCGTCAGAATATCCATTCCATTTACCGTAAGCTGCCGCTGATACTTGGCGGCGAACAGTCCGTATCAGCTGATGAACCGGTAAAATCAATTAATAAGTATATGGATGAGATGGAAAAGGATCCAAGGATCCTGTCTGCCTCCTGGCATGTCGGTTATCTCAGACACGACTGTCCGGAAGCCGGCTGCGGTATCATTGTGGTTCCTGCCACAGAAGCAGATATTCCATACGCTGAAAAGAAAGCGGACGAACTGGCAGAATATGTCTGGAACAAGAGACATGAATTCCACTATACCGGTCTGGCAGTACTGCCTGATGAAGCTCTTAAGAAAGCCCTGGAATTTGAAGGCAAGCCGGTAATGGTCACCGATTCCGGTGATAATACCACATCCGGGGCTACCGGATACAATACCTGGATGCTCAGACAGTATCTTTCGGTAAACAACCTGCAGAAAAAGGTCCTGTTTGCCAACATCTGTGATCCGATCACCTATGCTGAATTAATGAAGTATGAGATAGGTGATAAGGTAGCTTTCAATTTAGGCATGAACATTACTGAATACAGTGCCCCAGTACCGCTGGAAGCAGTTATAAAATCAAAGCACGGTTTCATGTCGGCTAAGATCTTCCATAAACAGAGCTACTGCAATGCCGTAACAGTTGAACTGACAGATAAACCTGTCACTATTGTTATTGGCGACGCCAGCAATACCTTCGCCGAACCGCAGCAGTTTACCGAAGTCGGTCTGGACTGGGACGATTACGATATCATCATTGTCAAGCAGGGCTACATCTTCCCGATGATGAAGGAGAAGGGTAAGCTGTCCATCATGTCCCTGACCATGGGACCTACTCCACAGGATACCAGATTGATCCCATTCAAACAGATAATGAGACCAATGTTCCCAATCGATGACAATCATGACCACCCGTGAAAACGGGTGGTTTGTTCTGAGGCTATAAGCCTCCTGTCCCCTCACCTACGTCTTAAGCCGTTCTTCGCCAGCGTCGAAGTCACTTTGTGTTTTCAACTGTTACTGGCCGTCAACGGCCTTT
>JAFRAB010000030.1 GCA_017405675.1 Erysipelotrichaceae bacterium | reverse complement strand
TCGATTTTGTGAATTAATTTAAGCGATATTCTCAAAGAACTATTCTCGAGGCCTTTATTTTAGGCTTTTTCGTCGTGCCTTTTTCCTTCTTCAAGCATATTTTTAAAAATGCTTGACTTCTTCATAGCTGGTCTCCTTATAATGCTGAATAAAACAGATTATTCAGATTTGTGACAATACTGTTTATTATTTTGTAGGTAATAATAATTCCTGAATTATTATACAATAAAACACATTGCATAAAAAAGACATAAAATATGAATAGAAAAACAGAACAACTTCATTTATTGTTCTGTTTTTTTACCTGTCATATTTTTAAAAACGGAATAATTGATTACTTTACAACCTGTCCGTTAATTAAAACTGTCTTAATAGCTGTATCGCTTACCATTGGATCGCCATCTGTAATAACAATATCAGCGTCCTTGCCAACTTCAAGTGAACCTACTCTGTCAGCAATGCCGATCTGCTTGGCTGGATTAATGGTGATAGCCTTGAGAGCATCAAACGGATCCATGCCAGCTTTAACAGCTAAACCTGCACATAAAGGCAAATATTCCTGTGGGATTACCGGAGAGTCGGTAATGATGGAAACCTGACAGCCCTTGGCAGCTAAAATGCCAGGAGTCTCCCATGACTTGTTCTGTAACTCGAATTTTGATGCATGAGTCAGGCTTGGTCCCACTGCCAGTGGATATGGGCAGTTTGCCAGCTTATCAGCAATAATATGTCCCTCTGTAACGTGTTCGATGGTCAGATTAACATCGAATTCCTTAGCCAGACGGATGGCTGTCAGAATATCGTTAGCCTGATGAGCATGTATCTTCAGAGGAATTTCCTTCTTCAGTACCGGAATCATGGCTTCGCACTTGAAATCAAAGCCCGGCTGTTTGAAGATGTCATCACCAGCTTTTTCCTTCTTCGCCAGATATTCCTTAGCCTTAAACATCATGTTACGGATTACTGAAGCAGTTGACATTCTGGCAAAGTTTCCCTTGTCACGATAGCAGCGTTTAGGATTTTCGCCAAGAGCACACTTCATGGCAACAGGTGTCTTGATGATCATGTCATCAACGCATTCCCCTACGGTCTTTACAGCGATCCAGGTACCGCCGATGGCATTGGCGCTTCCCTGTCCGGTTGCTACACTGGTAACACCGCCTAAGGCAGCGTTTCTGACACTTGGATCCTGGGGATTAAAGCTGTCTTCAGAACGCAGATGAGGTGTACAGATGTCACCAGGTTCATTATAGTCTGCACCTTCAAAGCCAATACCCCAGCCATCCAGACCAAGGTGGCAGTGTGCTTCAACAAATCCCGGATATACGCTTAATCCATCAGCGTCAATTACCTGTTCATTTTCATTAACAGTTAATGATTTACCGATTTCCTTTATCTTGCCTTCTTCAACACGGATATCACCAACATAAGGTTCACAGTTTACAGCATCATGAATCAGTCCATTTTTAATTATCATATTATGTCCTCCCTGATTAATTATCTGAAGTATATCACTTTGAGGTTTACATTCCTACTGAAGTACACCAGACAACTGCAGTAATACAGGCAAAATACCATAAATCAGAATTTACATTATTCTTTTATTAATTATCAGTAGAATACAAGGGCATCAAATACTTTTCTTTCACCAGTCTTATTAAACCCAACCGGTGTATTGATAAGTTCGTTGTTTACTACCAGTGCCGTTGAACCGCCTCCATCCAGATTAGCCGCATTGATACAGCCATAACGCCGGAATATTTCCGTCATATCACTGAAGTTAATTCCCAGAGAACCGTCAGCACCTCTGCCATTAATTGTCAGCAGAAGAATAATACCGTCAGGTCTTTGACCAATGGCTGTACGGGGCTGCTGACCTCCGGCATTTCCGTTAAATGTACTCTGCTGACCATTGACGATCAGGAAAGGCTCAAAACATACTGCCCATTCCGTCTCTCCTTCATCAGCCAGATTTTCCACACTGTCATAGGTAAGGATCAACTTCCCTTCATTGTTCATCGTGATAAGACTTTCAGTCTGCCAGCTTTCAAACATTACTTCTCCATCCACCAGCAGACCGCCATTACTAGTTTTTTCTCTGCTGCCAATAGTATATCCTCCGCCATTTACCGCTACTGTTGCGTTGTATCTGCTTGCCAGAGTTGAGACCTTGGCGCCTGATGAACTTGATGAAGTTACAAGATGTAATCTTGTTGGATCATATATTACCGTTACCCAGCCGTTATAGCCAATCCCGGAAATCTCAAATACCTTAAAGTCCTCATTTTCATCATGCTCTGTTATCTGAGCTTCATACTTACTGTTAACGGCATACATTTCCGAACTGTCAAAAGTTACCAGGTCAGCATCGCTGTCATCTTCTATGACGATTGCCTGGTTTCTGTCCATGATCTTTTCAATCATTTCATCGCTGTAAAGGATGTTGGCCAGATACCGGTGTGAGCTGGTAGACAAGGCGGTAGTTACAAACCAGTTCTGAAAACCATGCCATGGCCCGTAAACACATGTAAGCATCAGTACCGCTGCAATATCCAATATGATCAGTATTTTTGTTCTCAGTCTTTTCATAGCTACCTCATTACCAGACAGTATATGGTCCTGAATGTATAGTAAACTGTCAGTGACAGTAAGAAGGCAATACTGATTATCTGGAATTTACTTTCAAAATCTTTTTCGTTCATAGATAAACCTCCTGATATGTCTAAATGGTATATCAGGGTTTTGAACATTTGCTGAAGTACCAATTAAAATTCCGTGACAAAATGATAAATTCTGTTTAGAGGCAAAGAACTGTTATCTGCTATTTATGATATATTTAATCTGTATAGGAAATCAGAAAATGAGATTTAAGCACACAGACCGCAAAGGATTCTGGATAGGATTCATAGATTTTTTTACCGCCGGTATCTTCCTGCTTTTTTACATGCCTCGCGGTCTGCAGGATGAAATAGATGAGGTTCTGGGACATAAAACAGAAAAATACCATATTGCCTACCTCAAAGGCATACCTGACTTTTTCATCTATACACTTGTATGGATGGCCAGGATTTCAGAAGAACTTAAGGACAAGGCAATTGAACTTGGCATTCCCGGACCGTATACTTCCTTTAAGCACATGTTCAACTGGAATGTTTTTGGATTACTGCTTATGGGACCGGCAATCGCCACATACAGATTCTTTGATACACTGAACAAAGTGGAAACAGAGCTTAATAACAGATATCACCATTCATGAAAAGAGACACATATGAATAAGAAAATCGTTGTAGTTAATGCCGGGCCAAGAAAAGCTGGAATACAGACACTATTATTTCTGAAGCGGCCAGAGGAGCTAAAGAAGCCGGAGCGACAATAATCAGATTTGATCTTTTCCAGCTTGAAAGGTATACCGGATGCATATCCTGTTTTGGCTGCAAGAAGGAAGCAAATAAAGGCCACTGTATATGTAAAGACGGACTTATTCCGGTACTTGATGCCATCAGAGAAGCTGATGGGCTGATTATCGGATCGCCAAACTATCTGGGTGAAATGACTGCTTCATTCCGTGCACTTTATGAAAGACTTATTTTTCAGAACCTGACATATAACAGGGAAACACCTTGCTGTAACGACCGCATGATACCGGTACTGCTGGTCATGACCAGCAACTCTCCTGATACCGGATATCAGACTCTGCTGCAGAACTATCGCGGTTCATTGACCCGTTTTATCGGTCCTACGAATGTCTTTGTCTGCGGAAACACCCTGCAGCTGAAAGACTACAGTAAGACTGACTGGCCATGGACGATGTTTGATCCGGAAGCCAAAATAAAGAGACATGAAACAGTATTCCCGGAAGAGTGTCAGAAAGCATACGAACTGGGTAAATCAATGGTTTCCCTTTAGTTGAATAACTGCCTGTTACGAAGAGTAACAGTAATGTTACAGACCATCCCTTGTCTGTTACCGTCAGACACTTTTAAGATGAAGTCGTAAGGATGACCACAACAGTGGCAAAGGAGGACTTAATCATGACATTTGGAGAAAAACTGAAAAACGCCAGAAAGGAAGCCGGATTGTCTCAGGAACAGCTGGCCGAAAAACTGAGTGTATCAAGATCAGCTGTCGCAAAGTGGGAAGCAGATAACGGCATGCCTGATGTTAACAATCTTAAGGCAATGGCTTCACTTCTCAACGTCAGCATTGACTATCTTCTTGATGAAGACGAAAAGATAACCTTCAACGAAACCAGAGAACCTATTGAACTGGAATCTTTTGAAAAAACCGGTAAGTGCAGAGATAAAAAGGATGCAGCCGCTTACTGGAAGTACAAAGACGCAGATGCAATATATCCGTTAATCCGTTCAAAGAAACTCAGTACCAAGGAATTCCTGCTGGATCTTGTAACATCATGGGGAGTCAGTCAGCTGGCTGATTATGCTGCCAATACAGACGGTTATTATCTTGTTGAAAAAGATAACAGACAGTTACTGGTAAGAGTATCAAAGGATTTCATCACTACCAGTGAACTTGCTGCCAGAGTTGATCCTAAAAAGTTCATTATAGGCAATAATGTATTTAGGAAAGCCCCTTATCAGTTAATATAATATTGAGACATGTACTGTCTCATTTCCGTAAAACAGGCATTTGCTCATTCTGTGTCCTGTTCTTAATCCATTCCCGGCAGTATGCTGAGGGTGTAAAGGAGGTTGACAAACCATGGATATGATCGCAATCGGAAAAAATCTTCAGGAATTACGCAAGGAAAAAGGAATGACTCAGGAACAGCTGGCTGAACATTTCAATGTTGCCCGCCGTACGGTATCCCGCTGGGAAACCGGCAGCAACATGCCTGACCTGGACATACTTATCGAAATGGCCGATTTCTATGATGTCGATCTCCGTGAACTTTTAGATGGAGAAAGGACGGAACAGAAAATGGAAAAGGAATTAAATGAAACAGTATTAAAGGTTGCAGAATACAGCAACGAGGAAAAGACAAGATTTATAACAAGACTGCACTGGATGTTTGTTGCAGGTCTGATTGGATTCATTGTATTTGCAGTAATTTCAATGTTGGGACTGGAAGATACTGCCCCATACGAAGCAATCGCAAGTTTTGGTCTGGGCATTGCCTTCGGTATGGTTATTATCGGTGTTATCTTTACAAGCAGATATGCCAATAGAATCAGAGAATTCAAGATGAGATTGCTGAAAAAAGCTAACTAAAGCCAATAAACTTCATATAAACAAAAAAAGCTGGATTTATTCCAGCTTTTCTACTGTTCATCTTTTACGATACGAACCGCAATTCTTTCTTCAGGGTCATCAATACCGTTGTCATTAAGAGCCTTGCTGCAGTGTTCCAGAACATCAAAATAAACATCCCAGTATTTATCTGCATCTACCCATACACGTACGGTATAGATATAAGTATCATCATCAACGGCAGACAGTCTGGTAAACGGTTCCGGATCCTGCAGAATACCCGGTGTATTGCTGGCAGCGTCCAGTAATACCTTTCGGGCTTCATCACCATCACAGTCATTGGTAACCTTAAAATCAAGATCGATCCTTCTGATCTTTTCAATGCTGTAATTGGAAATGGCAGAATTCATCAGATCACCGTTAGGAACACTTATTCTTATGTTATCCAGAGTAACAATAATCGTATAGAAAATTGATATGTCTTTTACGATACCTTCAGCTCCTGAACATTCAATGTAGTCTCCTACTCTGAAAGGCTTGAAAAGAATGATCATTAAGCCACCTGCAAAGTTGGTTAGCGCTCCCTGCAGAGCAAGGCCAACAGCCAATCCGCATGAAGCTATCAGAGCCATGACGCTGCTCATCGGTACGCCAAGTATTTCAATTATGCTGATACCTAATAAGGCATACAGGATAATATTCAATGCATTCTTGACTACTGACTTTAATGTCTTATCAACATTGTCTTTATCCAAAGTTTTGGCAACAACTTTCTTTATTGTTCTGATGGCCAGTGAGCCCACTATCAGTACTATCAAAGCCAGTAACAGCTTACCGCCGTAACTGACACCAAGTTCCGTTATTTTTTTGATCAGGTCTTCCATAATTCCCTCCAGTTAAATATATAGAGATATTATACTTATCCATTATCCATTTTTCAGCAGTTTTACCCGACGATATATGATATATCCGGTCAATACACCTAAAGTATTAAGGATCAGATCATCGATATCAGTTGTTCTGGTACTAAACGGCAGCTGTATCAGTTCTATGCATAACGACATAAACCGTCCTGAGAATACTACGCTCAGAAAGCTGTTTAATCTTTTGTAAATAATCGGCAATATTATTCCGGTTGGAATGAATAATGCAAAGTTACCCAGTATGTTGATCCACATGTCTTTCTTATAACTGTAATCAGATAAATGAATAAAAGGCTCGATATTGATTCGAAAGGGAAAGATATTATTCAAATCAAATATTAGAGGCTGTATTCTTCCGTTAACTTTTCCAAAAGGAAAGAAAGCATATCGTATAATGACAAACAGATTTACATACATCAGAATCAGCATCGTCTCATGTTTCCAATCGATCCTTTTTTTCCTGTTCCAGATGAATATACGAATTATGATCCAAGCAACAGTAAACCGGATTTCTCCGGTCAGAAATGATATTTCTATCATATATCACTTAATCCTTTTAATCTTATCTATTGCTTTTCCTTTAGCCAGCTCATCAATCAGCTTATCCAGCCAGCGGATTTTCTGCATTAAAGGATCTTCGATTTCTTCGACTCTGACTCCGCATACTGTTCCTTTTATCAATGATGCGTTAGGGTTCATATCCGGGGCATTATCAAAAAACTCGCGATTTGTAGCTTCAGGATCCCACTGTTCCGTGTCATATCCGGTAAGCCATCTGATTATTTCGTCTACTTCTGCTTTTGTTCTACCCTTACGCTCAGCCTTCTGAATATATAAGGGATAGATTTTGCTGAATTTCATATCAAATATGCTTTGTCTCATAGCCGTTTATCCTTTTTGAAGTCAGTTATATTCTAACATATGCATACATGAAAAATCCCATCCATCAGGATGGGATATGTTTCAGTATTATTCTTTTACCAGTCAATAATTGGTGATTTGTAGAACTTTCTTGTATCAAGATCGAGTACGAGTTTAGCGCTTCCGTATTTCGTTCCCGTTACGTCATACTTGCCCCAGACGTCTTCACGTACGTAGCAGTCAGTATGTGCACTTACCGGTCTCAGATAGTAACCACCATTTTCACGGTTCAAGCCAAAGATAGCTCTTAACGGTGTTACAAACAGATTGCTTGAAAGCAGAGGTACAACGTCATTAATATCACCCAGACGTTTGATCGTTCCTTCACGGAATCCGGCAGCCAGTAACGGTGAACCGAATGTAACAACATTCAGGATATTATAACGAGCCTTTATTGTGGCATCAGCAGCTACCTGCTGACAGATCATGCCGCCCAGCGAATGACCGGCCAGAACCAGATTGGCTCCCTTAGGAATGTTGTTGAGAATTATGTTTACTACATTATAGTAGTAGGCATTCTTAAGATTGAAACCTGAGAACAGGTCTGTCAGTACTTCGGTCGATTGGTTGAAAACAAGTTCTGTTCCTGACAAAGTGATCAGATAAACATCCTTGCTGGAGAAGGTCTTTTTCAAAGTGCCCTTGGTAATTGTAATAGGTCCTTTTGTGCCGTTGTTGTAACCGGCATCGACCAGCTGGGCAATTTCTGCTGCATTAGTATAGGTATTTACATCAGCAGCATCTACCGCTATCGTGCCAGGGAATGATGAAAACATCACTGCAACGGCAAGAAGTGCGGTCAGTAATCTCACGATTTTCTTCATGATAAATGATCCTCCCATTATTTCTCTGTTATATTATGAATCAGAGTTTACCTTTATTTTATTATAGCATGAATAATCTGACTGAAAGGTATAATTCCAAATCAAATAATCCTGTTTTTTTCCAAAAAACTGTACAATATAAATAAGATAGAAGTATGGAGGGGTTTACAATATGAAAAAACTGCTGTTGCTGCTGCTTGTCCTTACAACAATATTATGTGTTTCAGGCTGTAAGAAAGAGGGTATTGAAAAATATTACGGTACATATAAACTGGAAGATCTTGATCCGGATCCGATTTATACAGAAGAAGACAAAAAGAGAGTACTCGATGCTTACAAGGATATGACTGTCATTATTGAAAAAACCGGATGTAAGGTCAGTCGTGACGGAATAAACTTTGAAGACATTACTATAAAACTTGATGAAAATGACAAAGGTACATACAACGAAGGAGAATTTGAAGGTTACTTATTCTTCAAAGACAACAAGCTTTACTTTGACGGTTCTCCGCTGGCTGTATACTTCATTCTGGGAAAACAATAATTATATTTTAAAACTATTTAATTCATAAAAAAGCTATCTTTGAAAGATAGCTTTTATTTATCGATTAAAATATCAATTATTAGTTGGCTTTCTTGCCTACCTTGAACTCATAGACCTTACGGCGCATTTCATCATCCATGTTCCACAGGAACTTAAACGCTGCCCATGATCCAAGTACCAGTATTCCCGGTAACAGTAAGGTGAGAACCTTAATGCCAGTGATCGTTGAAGCTTCCTGAACAGCGGCAGTACCGTTGTAGCCGATCCAGCCAAGTAATAACATGGCAGCTGAATTGCCGATGGTCTGTCCCACTCTTCTGCTGAGATTGAAGGTACCATAGATGGAACCTTCAGTTCTCTTGCCGGTGATCATCTCATTGTAGTCAATAGCTTCACCTACCAGACCCCACTGCATGTAAATGGAAATGCTGGCGACACCCAGAGCGGTATTGCTCCAGATAGCATAGATCCATGGATTGATGTTGGTCAGCATCATCATGGCAAACAGTGATATGTACAGGAAACAGCTTGCCAGTAAGCCATAGCGAATCAGTCTTTCCAAACCGACCTTTCTGGCAACCATTGGTCCGCAGATGAAGATAATGAGCATGAATGGAGCACTTAACAATGTACCATATCCGGAAATGGAAATGTCTCCCAGTACATCCGAATACATGTAGCTGCTTAAGGTAGAGCCGACATACTGCATCATGCAGATAAACAGACCGTGAACGCATAATGCCACAAACGGACGGTTGACCTTAACGACCTGCAGAATATCAGTAACCTTGATATTATCTGCGTCTTTAGCACTTGTATTGTTATTGTGTCTTTCTTCCGTCATATAGTAATGAGCCATGCACATCGCAAATCCAATAAGTGCACATACAGTTGCCCCAATGGCATATCCTGTCGGATTCTGCTCACCGAACTTCTTCAGGAAAAGAGGCATGATGAACATGGAGATACCTGTAGCCAAAGCACTGCCTATGCCTCTGGCTGATGACAGTGATGCTCTCTCCCCGTCGGTATCAGCCATTGCTGAAAGTAATGAGCCCATCGGAATGTTGAACATGGTATAGGCTCCCTCATATAAGATTTTGAGAGCAAACAGAACACACAGTCTTACCATTCCCTCTACCAGAGAAGGTACTGACCATAAGGCAATGAATGTTATTGCCAGTAATGGCGTAGATCTCAATATCCAGGGACGGAATTTTCCTTTAGGATTGGTGCTTCTGGCAAAGGCCTTGTCGATCCAGGCTCCCATTAACGGGTCATTAATGAAGTCCCAGACGTTCCATATCAATAACAACAGAGCCAGTGTACCTGGATTGATGCCCAGAGCATCGGTACAGTACATGGAAAAGGTACTGCCCATTAAGGCGAATGTCATTACACCACCGCAATCTCCTATTCCATAGCCTATCTTATGTTTAAGTGTCAGATTGTTTTCATTGTTTTTCTCTGTCATAAATATTCTCCTTATATTTATTCCTCGGTAAACCATACCGGTAATTCATTTATGCCGCAGCTTACCTTAACTTCTGTCTCTCCCCTTAACAAAGGTCCTTCTCCTCTTAGCCTGAAACCCTTAGTGCTCCTTGGCAGCATAACGGTTATTTCACTGACGCCTTCATCAAATACCGGACAAGCCAGTATTTCATCACCGCACATGAACCAGTCGGCTTCCCTTTCGTAATCAGGATCTCTCAGGAACACAGGTCTGATCAGAGGTTCATCGTTTTCAATGCATTTATCCATCTGTTCCTTAAGATAAGGAACCAGTTTTTCTCTTAATTCAAATATCGGTCTTACCACATTCATCATATCCGGATAAAGCCATGGCATCGTGGACGGTTCTCCCGGTTTCCAGGAATGCAGTACAAATCTCGGCAGGAAGACACCATACTGCAGCCAGCGCACAAACAGCTCTCTGTCGGGACTTGGTCCGGCAAAACCGCAGATATCCGGACCGAAGAAACAGAAACCGGAAAGTGCCATTGTCATGGCCTGATAATGGTTATATCTTAATTCCCTGAAGCTGGTGTAATTGTCTCCTGTCCAAGTCGTACAGATTGACTGGCTTCCTGCCATGGCACATCTGCTTATGATAAACGGATCTGAACTGACCTCTTCACAGGCTTCCCTGCTGGCCTTCGTCATCAGATAAGAGAACAACGGTTTTATTAATCTTGCCGGTATCTCCCTGTCAAATCCATGAGCATATACATCTCTGTCATGGATGTCATACTCGTTATTGTCATTCCAGATATCTGTATATCCTTTTTCAACCAGAACTTCCCTGATGCATTTCTTCCAGAATTCATAGGCACCCGGATTGGTAAAGTCCAGATAGCTGGCATTACCACCCCAGAACGGGAACTTAGCCACCGTACCGTCGGAATAATGCAGGAACCAGCCGCTAGCGGCTATCTGTTCATACAGCGGATGATCATCAAGAAATGCCGGTTTTACATTCGGTATTATTCTGAGATCCTTGCTGTGAAAATAGTCAGCCAGTCCTTCCGGATCAGGAATCTTGTCCTGATTCCAGTGGAAGACATAACGCTTATCCCCTATCTGGGTGTAACCGCTGGACATATAGAATCCACCTGCTTTGATACCGTTGGCTTCGCAGTTATCAATGAATGACCTGAGACGCTTGTCAGCATCCGGAGCATCAGTATATTCCATCGTGGAACCGCAGTATTTAAATGCCCATTCAGGCACTCTGGCTATGCCGCCTGTCATATGGACGAATCTTCTGATTATGTCCCTGACATTTCCGAGAATCAGGAAGAAAACCATGTTCTCTTCTTCATATCTTATTGAATTAAACAATTCATAGTAATTATCATGTTCCCTGCCAAAATCGATCTGACCTTCACTGCAGGTATCATAGTAGATGCCGTAACTGCCGTTTCCGTTTTCACAGATGTAGAAAGGCAGATGCTTGTATAACGGGTCACTGTACTCAGCCTTATAACCCATGGAATCATCAGTATCCAGAATATAACGCTGGTGATTCTTGTTTACGCCACCGGATTTATCTCCCAGTCCGTAGATGTACTGATCTTCTTCTCTGGCGGTATAGTGAACAGAACCTTCACCCAGTTCCCCGGCAAAGTTATAGGCCAGGCTACTACGGTCCTGATAAATAATTCCTTTTTCGTTTCTGACAGTCATGCGGAAGTTAAGCAGTTCAATGGTGAAGTCATGACCGCAATGACTGAATCTTATTGTATTTTCATCTTCATGTACTTCAGGAGAACACAATTTAAAACCGTCAAGGGAAAGCTTGCTCCTGCCGGTATTACTCAACACCTGTTTATCAGGATTAATGCTGAAGGTCGGCAGTAAATCCATGTTTCTGATCAATGCCACCCTTAACATGTTCTCAATGAAGTCAATGCGCATGAAAACGCCGTCGCTCTCATAAACGCGGGTATTGTCATCAGCTTTTCTTAATCTGAACAGATGTCTGAATTTCATGCCTTCGGATCTCCTTTGGTAAACATGTTCCTTATAAGCTTGATATAAGACGGTTTTCCCATTCCGATATTATCCAGTCTTAAGCACATGACTTTGTTATTCTTATTGATTCTGTCCCACTGCGGTAATCCCTTACTGTTAGGATCCCCATTACGGGCAAAACCGGCTAGATAGCCTGTCATTATTGCAGAAACTTTTCTGTCTTTGTTACTGAAAGTACGCCATGAGTTATCCAGACGGCTGAACATATACCTTAAATCGCTGGAATGGAAGGCACCATTATCATCTCCAGGCTGATCGATGTCAAAGAAATAGACATAGGCATCGTTAGCTTTTGCAAACTTGTTTCCTATGTACGCCATTACCGGAGCATACATGTCATTATTGGTATAGCCAATCATGTATTCGATTTTCAATGGATCACCGATCAGCTTATCTATGCCATCTTTTATCAGATACCCGTCAATGACCGGCATCATGTTATATACATTGTCCTTGCGCCTGCTTCTGATGATCTCATAGGCGTCGTGAACCTTAATAATGTCAAGATTCCTGAATTCCTCAAAGGTACTGCATCCGGCAATTTCCATCATCTCATGCCAGTAGTCATATGTTTCTTCTGCTTTCCTGGGCAGTGCATACTTAGGGAACAGGCCGGCACCTGACATCATTACCACTCTTTTAAACAGGCCTTCATTGTCGTGATTAAGACAGAGATACTGAATTGATATGGCACCGGCACTCTGACCCATTAAGGTAATGTTATTGGCATCACCGCCGAATTCCCCTATGTGTTTTCTGACCCATCTGATAGCCTGCAGCTGGTCATCCAGACCGAAGTTGCCGTTACGTCCGTATTTCTTCTGTATTTCCTCATGGCTGAAGTATCCCAACACTCCCACCCTGTAATTGGCAAAAACGGTAATGATCCCTCTGTTGGCAAGATCAAAACCTCTGAATGGTTCTTCAGAATTGGCTCCGGAATTAAATCCTCCGCCATGGAAAAACAGAATAACCGGACAGTTTTCAGCTTTCTTAGGGGCATAGATATTCAGATTCAGACAGTCTTCATCGTATTTAAACTCAATGCCTTCCCTGAATTCCCTGAAATAGAAAAGACGTTCCGGAACATCAAGATGCGGATTAAACTGACGGTATTGCGGACAGGCGTTACCCATTTTGCGGGCATCCACTGTTTCCTCATAGCTGTCTATAAGTTCACAGTATTCAAATCGTCCTGCCCTGGCATATGGTACACCTAAAAACTCCACAACATTGACATGTTCATTGCCCAGAAAGGTACCGATGTCTGTCTTAAGTGTAAACTCGTTCATTATCATTCTTATTCCTGTTCTTTGTCATTTTATCATATTGGCCAAAACTCGTTAACCCCTGTCATGTTTTATCATAACTTCACCTGCCATATAAAAACTATCTCCTTTCAGAGATAGTCCTGCATAAACTCTATCTGACTGCGCTTCTTTTCATCACAGTTTTCATAAATACAGGTGTAAGTATAAAACTCAGAATAAAAGCTGTGATGAAACTGATGATTTCCGACTTAAGCAGCATTGGGCCAAATGGTATTCTGGCACCATGAGAAGTTGCTTCACGATAAGCCATATATACCATGACCAGTGTCATTAATGGTGAATACAGTATGTCGGAAACCAGTGCTTCCAGGATCCTGGCTTTCATGGTTCCCGGTTTGGCATCGCATTTTCGCAGTACTCCATCACTGACTTTCTTCATCGGTATTATTATTCCGATAATCATGCTGATGACAAAACTGATCAGAAAACTCTTTATAAAACCTGGAACTGTAAACCGTTTAGCCGTCAGCATACCAACCATTGTCAGAATGCAGCTCATTGATAAGCCCATCAACAGGCTCATCTCACGGCCGACTTTTTTCATGTCCATAAGTCTTTACCAGCTCTGAGATGTCCAGTCCTGCAGTTCCTGTTCACTGATATTGGCTGGAAGTCTGTCACCATCCTGTACTCTGGCATCAGGAATAAGTCTCCTGAAATTATCAGCTGTTTCCCCCATCTTTGAACTTCCTGATGTCGCAAACGGTATTACCGTCTTCCCGCTAAAATCATAGGCTTCCAGGAAAGTGTCAATGATTGACGGTTCCCTGTACCACCAGATCGGGAAACCAACATAAACCGTATCATAATCATCAAAGTTATCCAGAACAGCCGCGATCTGAGGTCTGGATGATCTGTCCCGCATTTCTACTGAACTGCGGCTCTTCTTGTTCATCCAGTTAAGGTCAGCCTTTGTATAAGGTTCTGCCGGTCTGATCTCAAATATATCTGCACCTAATACCTTAGCCAGTTTACCTGCTACTTTAGCGGTCTTTCCGCTGGCACTGAAATAAGCTACCAATGTTTTCATATGACCTCCCATATATTTATTCATATTTATTATCTATATTTTAATACTTTTATGCTACATATAGTAAAATATGCTTAATAGAAGATCTTTTCCGGGAGGTTAACATGAAATTTAATTGGGTTGATGGATTCACAGTAAATGTCAGAGAAGACGATAACACTGTCGTCATATCTGCTAATAAGGAAGGCCTTTTTTCACTGGCCAATCACCTTATTTCCTTAGCATGCAAAGAATCAGGTGACCATATTCATCTTGATCAGTACAATTCACTGGAAGACGGCTCTCTGGAACTGATCATTGAAAAAACAGAATAATGCATTAAAAGAGTCTGTCATCTGACAGACTCTTTTTTATTCCATCATTTCCCTTGCCTGTTCCAGCAAATCTGTTATATGCAGATGCTGAGGACATGCACCTTCACACTGTCTGCACTTAATGCAGTCAGATGCCTTATGTCCTTCAGGTGCAGCAATCGCATATGCCTCTCTGGCTTCAGCCAGCTGTCCGTTTCCAAGCTGTTTATTGACAGCCTTAAATATCTCCGGAATATTGATTCCCATCGGGCATCCCTTTGTACAGTAACTGCAGGCCGTGCATGGAATTGTTGATGAATGGCCGAGAATACGCTGTGCTTCCTGAATGATTTTCTGTTCATCCTCATTAAGAGGCTGGAAATTCTTCATGTAAGACAGATTGTCTTTCATCTGATCAACATTGGACATGCCAGACAGTACAGTTATGATGCCATCCAATGAAGCTACAAACCTGATTGCCCATGAAGCATATGACATGTCAGGATGATATTCTTTAAACATTTTCTTTACGGCTTCCGGAGGATTAGCCAGCGTACCGCCTTTTACAGGTTCCATTACGGTGATGGATACACCGTGTTTTCTGGCTACTTCATAATTGGCTCTTGAATTAACAGAAGGCCTTTCCCAGTCAGCGTAGTTGATCTGCAGCTGAATGAAATCAACTTCCGGATGTTCCGTCAGCAGCTTATCCAGCAGTTCAGGTCCGGCATGAAATGAGAAGCCAAAGTGTTTTACCAGGCCTTTTTCCTTCAGTTCCTTAACGAAATCCCAGATGTGGAATTTATCATACTTGGCATAGTTGTTCTCCATTATGGAATGAAGCAGATAATAATCAAAATATCCGGCGCCGGTTCTTTCCAGAGAGGTATAGAACTGTTTTTTACATGCTTTTTCAGTTGGTGCCAGAATGAATGCATTAATTTTATCTGCCAGAGTATAGGACTCACGCGGATATCTGTCTACCAGAGCTTTCTTAATAGCTGCCTCTGATCCCGGATATACATAAGCGGTGTCAAAATATGTAAACCCTGCTTCCATGAACAGGTCTACCATTTTCTTAACCTGTTCAACATCAGTTATTATTCCCTTTCGGGGTAATCTCATTAAGCCAAATCCCAGCTTTGGCGTTTCTTTTCCAAAATAATCTGACATTTTTATTTTCCTTTTTCAGGGTCACTGATTGTTACGGTTGTTCCTTCCGGAACATCAAAAATCAGGCCACCCTTACCGTCTTCTCTTATTGATATCTGATCACTGATCGTAACTTTACTTCCTTCAGGTGCATCAATGACAAGACCGCCCTTACCATCTTCCCTGACTGCTGTTTCATCCGGTTTCTTAACCTCTGCCCCGCAATATGGACAGAACTTTGCTTCATCAGGAATTTTCTTTCCGCATTTATAACAATACATAATGTTTACCTCTGTTTCTTTTCAAATGTTACGGTCATCATTTTACCGTCTTTCGTCAGCAGCACAGGTATTCTGTTTTCCGTTACGGTATCAACACCTGACTGTGCTGATTTCCCATCCCGGGAAGCAATACCCAGTTCCAGTATGACCTTTTTATCATTTACGGTAATTTCCAGCTCGTGGGCTACATCATAACGGACATCCACGCTACCGTGAGGCGGCAGATCACCGGAAAGGAATACATATTTTCCTTCTGTTTCACCTGCCGGCAAGCCAGTCATGTCCGCAAATTCTTTTTCAAAATCAATGACAATGCTCTCACCGTCACCGTTAAACATCATTGATCCGTAATCAGAATCAAATATACCGATATGAGGATCAGGTGCCGGTGTATCAGGTTCATAAGGAATGTTATCCGGTTCAACCGGTCTGCATCCTGTCAGCAATATCATCATTACTGCCAAAACTACAGCCACAAATCTTTTCATTTCACTTCTCCTATCTGATGTCCGCATTAGGACAATGACGCTTTATGTACTCGTAAACAGGAATGAAATCCTCATCATCAACATAAACCTGATTTCTCAAAAACCTGCCGGTCAAAGTTATCAGATGCTTTTTCGGGTAAGCTCTTATTCTTCTGACATTGGAGAATCTGGAGTAAAGAGAACCGCCTGAAGCTGACAGCAAGCCTGCTGCAGTTGTAGTTCTGCTTTTGGCTGCCGCTCCCGTAAAGGTTACCAGCAGATCAAGAGCTTTAGCCTTATTGGTCTTTATCTGTACATGGTCTATGCCGGAATCATCCATTTCAAACAGAACTGTATACTTACCGTTATTAGCCTTGGTAACAATATAGTAAGCCGGGATGGACAGTACAAACAGAATACCCATTACTACTGCCATCAACTGAAGAGAAAACAGCAGGCCCTGCAGTCCTCCTCCCTCCGCTATATTTACACCTAACATAAAACAGAAAACCGCAAAGGCCGAAACGGCCAGAGCCTTCCATACTTCAAATAGCAGGAAAAAACTGCTGAGCATCGGAAGTTCATAAACCCAGCGGTATTTGCCGCTCTGATCCGTAAACAGACTTCTGAACACCAGATCTTCCAGTTCTTTCTGCTTTTCCTTGACTGTAACATATTGTTCCATGGATACACTCCTCCTGAGGATTATATATAAATGAATTATAAATACTATATTCTTAATACTATTATTATACAAAATAAGATTGTTGAGTACAGTACCTGAAGCCCTAACAGGTCGTCATAATCGCTGCCTTCAACAGGTTCTTCATGTTCTGTCATTCAACAGTCTTCCTGATAGAAAAAGCAGAGATTCTCTGCTTTTGTCATTATTTATTATTATTGTTGATTATTTTACAAGAGGAAGAAGCTTTTCCCTGATGCATTTCTTGAATTCTTCCGGACAGTCTCCCAACGGATTATGACCGCCATTTTCAAACCAGATCAGATCCTTGTCCGGAGCTTCCAGTTTTTCATAATAATCCTGTACCAGAGAAGCAGGTGTATTGTTGTCCAGTCTGCCATCTAAGATATAGTATGGAACATCAATCTTCCCTTCCGTTTCCTTAAGCAGATTCAGACTGGCAACTTCATCCCACATGTTTCTTAAAACAAACTGGTATCCTTTAACGAACCCGACAATTTCCTTAAAACTGTATTCGCCGCTCTTTAATACTGGAACAACCATGGAGCTGAAATATGAACGTTTGGCCTTATCCTGAGAATATCCGCCATATTTCATCATGATTTTTCTCTGAGCCATCATACCGTCATAACCATCTTTATATATGCCATTGACTGGTTTGCCAATAGCTTCAAGTTTCTTAATGGAATCCCGGTCGTTATGCTTAACAGCCTCATCATAGGCAAACTTATAGGAAAGTTTTTCATTAAGAGGTCCATCAACAAGCTGACCAAAACCAATATACGCTGCAATATGCTCAGGATGGCGTTTTGCCAGCAGTGTACCCAGACAGCTTCCCCAGCTGCCGCCAATGATGAAGAGCTTTTCCTTGTTGTATTTTTCGCAGAGATACTTTACCAGTTCATTGGCATCTTCAACCATTGACGAAACAGTAAGTGACTCTTTAGTACAACCTTCATAACTGCCGCAGGTACCTCTCTGGTCCCAGGCAACAATGGTAAAGTCATCACAGAGATCGGAGTTGCTGCCGATGACAAAGTGTCTGTTTGTTACTCCCGGTCCCCCGTGAAGAAACAGTAGAATCGGGTTGTTTTCGTCAGTTCCCTTAACATGAATTCTCTGCTTTAAACCATTTAGATTTACATAGTCTTTGTAGTCG
This sequence comes from Erysipelotrichaceae bacterium, assembly GCA_017405675.1. The sequence continues at coordinate 21,256 of JAFRAB010000030.1, read as the reverse complement.
ATCATAATTATGCTCCTTTATTCCTGAGCTTTATTCAGCTCTGCAAACAGATTGATATAGGCAGTTATGCCTTCGTAATATGATGATAATCTTATGCTTTCATTGTTTCCGTGAATTGCCTGTCTTTCCGCACCGCTCATTCTGAACATCGCAAAACGGTAGACATTAGGGAAGATACGGTGGAAATTACGTGAATCGGTGGCTCCATTCTGAATATATGGGCAGCAGTACACATCATTATAGCTTCGATATACAACCTCGGTTATCAGTTTGAAAGCACTGTTGTCAATTGAAGATACAGGTGATGCTTCTACACCTTCATCAGAGGTTACTTCAACTCTTGGATCATTTATAACAGAAACAAAGTGATCGATACATCCTCTGACTGTACCACCCGGCGCAATTCTAACACTGTAGCCGGCTTGGGCAGTTGGCGGAATGATGTTGATTGCCGGTGCTCCCTTAAGCTGTGTTAAGGCCGCTGTTGTTGCAACCATGGCTGCCGTTTCCTTATTTGATTCAAGTACCTTTATGACTATCGGTCTGAACAGCCACATGTTGCCGAAAATGAAGCGATACAGGAAACTAGAATGTGATCCGTAGATACTCAGCAGTTTTTCCGTTACCGGATGCAGTCTCTTTTCAAATGGATGTTTTGACAGATTATTGATGGCATTTACCAGCATGAATGTTGAGTCAGTCTTAGTTGACGGAGTGGATGAATGCCCGCCGATACCATTAGCGGTAAGGGTTACATTGAGACAGCCTTTTTCACTGACTCCGATCATGGCGAATTCATCTTTGACACCTAATGGAGCATCATTGATGATTGCTCCGCCTTCATCCAGAACAAACCACGGTTCAATGTGATTTTCCTTAAACCACTCCACTATCTTTGGTGTTGTAGGTCCGCCTGTTTCTTCATTATTGGTAAAAGAGAAATAGATGTCTCTTTCCGGTTTATATCCCTGAGCCAGCTGATAATCAACAGCTTCCAGCAGTCCGGCAATGATACACTTGGTATCAGACGTGCCTCTGGCATAGATTGATCCATCAGCTATTTCAGCAGCGAATGGGGGATGATCCCAGCCTTTTTCATCAACGGCTACAACATCATAATGAGCCATCAGAACGACCGGTTTCCTGTTACCTGTCCCCTTCCATTTAAGCAGAATGCCATAGTCATTAATGACATTGACTTCCAGAACTTTGAATACTTCCGGATAATCCTTTTTCAGCATCGGCAGGAAGGCTCTGAATTCTTCATAATCAGGTTCACTGTCTCTTGGCCACACTGTCTTTTTCTGCAGCATGTGGCGGAATCTTTCGACAGCTTTTTCCTTATCGAAATCATACTCGGTTTTTCTTTCATACTGACTGATGTCTTCAGGTTTCATTTTTATGGCATTGTAGATCATGAAACACAGAAGTACAGCCAGGGCAATAAATACATAGAGCATACCATTCACCTGCTTATTTCAGTTCATATTCCCATGATTTGGACATATCTCCAAATGAGAATATCTTCAATGTCTTTTTATTCAGGTTATATACGCAGGAATACTGGGTCTTGCCGCGATCCATGCCATTGTCAGGATCCTGGACTACCAGCGAGAGCAGTCTTTCGGCATAATCCTGTCTCATGCCTTGACGTCCGCGGTAAACACCGGCTTTCAGGCATTCATCACGGCCGCAGGCCTCAGGATAGAACGGATCTTCCTTACCGACATAGTGATTTGTAGCATGATTGATGTCTGTAACAACCATCCTGTTGTCGATCCATTCAATCAGTCTGGATTTACCCGTAGAGTCGGCTACCATGATATGATAGTCTGCTCCCGGCATGGCACCTTTGACATTGCTGCTGCCAAACAGCATCAGTGCTTCATCGACGTTTGCACAGTTATCAAGTACCAGACGCATCAGTACCGTATGCAGATAAGTTTTCTTATCTGGATCAGTAGTCTCAACTAATGGCTGAGATACTTTCCAGGCTTTCCTGTCTGCCTTATTGACAACAACTGCTCCGACAGAACCGTAAATCCAGTATGGATTTGGCAACTCTCCTGGGCTCTCCAGGAACATATTGATCTTATTAGGATCAAGGATCTTCTCATATTCATCGAAGCTGATCTCTTCATAGTCGCACTTAACACTTAAAGCCAGAATACTGATGGCCAGTCCTTTTTCATTCATGCCATCCATGCACAGATACGGTGAAATGATGAACGGTGACAGGTCTGTCTTGCCGTCATCAAGCATACCGTTTACCGCTGAGCCGTTTTTAAAGTCCACCCAGTAGGTATCGGCAGCTCCGATGGAACGATATTTGGCCTTAGGGTTATTTCCCTCTATAACCATGTTAAGACCTGTACGCGGATTACTGCGGTCATTAAACTGAAAATGGGAATAGTCGTAGTTACGGCAGAACAGCACTTCCCCTTCCTGATTTTTTACCACAAAAGTTGAACAGCCGGCTGACAGCATGACTGTAAATATTTCCGGCAGACTGTAATAGTCATAATTGCAGACCATATGATAAAGATAGCCTTTATCATCTACCCTCTTTATGGATTCAAGGGCTTCAATCTGTTTTTTGTCAGTGATATATGCATGAGGATTCATTATTTCTTCTCCTCTCTGGCAGCTACTGATTCTCTGTATTCCTTTTCAGTATCAATAGTTGCACCGAAAATCATCATCATTAATGCTACTAAAGCAGGGATCCAGCCCAACAGAGCATTGATGGTATTCTGGGTGGCTATGTTCTGCAGCTGTCCCTGATCAGCCAGCCGTGCTGAGAAGCCAGCCGCAGCCAGAGCTACCAGGAACAGTTTGTCAACTGCTGCTTCAGCGATCTTGCTGGCCAGGTTGTCACCGGTGGAAACCATGGTATCCAGACGGCGTCCGTTCTGAACTTCAACAATATCGGAAATTGAGTTTCTGTTGGTATTGAACATAACGAAAGTAACTGTTAAACCGATACCGGCTGCAGCCGCATTGATATAGGCATTTATAACATTGTAAGGATTTATAATAAACGGAATCTTGCCGATGATCTGAACGATGGCAGCCGCAATCATAGTCTTCTTTCGTCCTAAGATCGAATCGATCTTCGGAGCCAGAATTGAGAAGACTATTGAGAATACCAGATATACAGCCATTATCGGGGTTGACAGTGAGCTGTTGTTCAGAACATAGGCACAGTAATAAGTTATTGATGATGTTAACAGGCATGTTGAAATACCATAGGACATGACATAGAACATGTTCTTGACCCATGACTTGCACTTAAACAGCATTCTGTATGTTTCCTTAATGCCAATCTTTTCCTCATTTTCTTCAACCTGTCTTACTCTTTCCTTAGTGGTATAGTAATGGATAAGACAGCCTATGATGATCAGAACACCCATGAAACAGGCTGAACGGAAAATGGCTGGTGAATCAGATGAATTGATTACTTTGTGATCTTTCAGACCGCCGAACATCTTTACGATCAGAGGAACGGCTACAGCACCGATACCTGATCCCAGACAGCCGCCCAGTGAACGGAAGGCATTGATTGACTTACGGTCTGAGTCATTAGAAGAAGCAAGAGCTCCCATGCCGTTGTATGGAATGCCTCTGAAAGTATTGGCTATTTCATAGAAGAAGAACATAACGAGTCCCAGAATGATATCCCATCTTTCTGAAACCTTGAAGTCAGTGAACAGCAGCACCATGCCTAATGCATAAGGAACAGCGATCCACAGTAACCACGGTCTTACTCTTTCTCCTGATTTGAAACGTACGTTATTGGCCCAGACACCGATCAGCGGGTCATTGACAATATCCCAGACAGTACCGATGAGGGCCATGTTGGAAGCGGCCACCGGATCGATCAGCAGAATCGATGTCAGGAAATATTTGTAGTAAGTGCTTTTGAAGTTGAATACGATGTTGGTAGAAGTTGAAAAACTCATGAATCCCAGTTTTTCAGCCAGACCTACGGTTTTCTTCTCCTTTTTATCCATAGATATACTCCTTCCCTGTCAGTTTGACAGAATTTTTTTAATTATTTAAAACTGAATATATATAAAATTCATTATATAATCTTTTACCCAACTGATACAAAAAAAAGAGAGAGAATTAGAGAGTGGACCGCATTCAGTTCGCTGAATTAAAAAGGCAAAAAGAAGTTATTATTTTTTTATGATATAAACCGTTTGACTCACTATATCGACGGTGTGTGAAGTTAAAAATGCCTTATGAATTCACTGGTGTGCTAAAATAGAACTATGAAACTGAGATCCCGCAGACAATACATAGAAACAGCAGCCGGAAAGATGAAGACAATCATTCTTTATCCGGATAAGCAGACAGAAAAAGTACCAGGCATACTGTGGATCCATGGCGGCGGCTATACTATCGGCATGGCCGAAATGGTATACGCTTCCTGTGGACGCATGCTGGCAAAAAAGTTTGGAGCAGTAGTTGTTGCTCCTGATTACAGATTGGCTCCTGCCAATCCTTATCCTGCTGCGCTGGAAGACTGTTATGCGGCTCTGAAGTACATGCATGACAACATGGACGCCTTAGGCATAGATCGATTAATTGTTGGCGGTGAAAGCGCTGGCGGAGGTCTGACTGCTGCCCTATGCATTTATGCCCGTGACAAGGGAGAAATAGATATCGCCATGCAGATACCGCTCTATCCGATGCTGGACTGCTTCGATACGGAATCCTCAATAGATAACCATGGAAAAATCTGGAATACCGTAAGAAATCATCGTGGTTGGAAGAAATATCTCGGTGAACTGTCCGGAAGGCAGGATATTCCGCCATATGCTTCCCCTGCCCGTGAAACAGATTACAGGAAGCTGCCGCCATGTTATACCTTTGTATGTGACGGTGAACCGTTCTGTCGGGAGACCATTACCTACGTCAGGAAATTACAGGAAGCTGGTATAAAAGCCGCTGTTGATATTTATCACGGGGACCTGCATTCCTTTGATTTAATGACCCCATGGACCGCTCAGGCTCGAAAAGCCAGAAAGAAACTCTGTGAGAAATACAGAGAAATAATATACAACATACCTGCAGGAGGATCACTATGAGCGACATTATGGAACTGATGAGATCTCGTCACAGTGTCAGACAGTATCTAGACAAACCCATACCCGAAGAAATCAGAAAGCAGCTGAACGAGTACTGTGATCAGCTGAATAAACAGGGAAACCTGAACATCCAGATCATCTACGATGAACCTGAATGCTTCAACAGCCGCATGGCTCACTACGGACATTTTGAAAACTGTTCAAACTATATTGCCGTAATCGGCAGAAAAGCCTCTGATCTGGATGAAAGAGGCGGATATTACGGTGAAATGCTGGTGCTGAAAGCTCAGGAACTGGGACTTAATACCTGCTGGGTAGCTCTTACCCACGGCAAGAGTAAAGCCGTAATCAATGAAGGAGAAGCTGAAGTAATAATAATTTCCCTGGGATATGGAAAAACACAGGGAACTGCTCACAAGAGCAAATCGCCATCTGACATCAGCAATCTTACTTCTGATTCACCGCAGTGGTTCAAAGATGGTGTTGAAGCTGCCTTGCTGGCCCCTACAGCTGTCAATCAGCAGAAGTTCAGATTTACTCTTGACGGTAACAAGGTCACTGCCAGACATGGTGTGATCGGTACCTGCCTGGCCATAGATCTGGGAATCGTAAAATGCCATTTTGAACTGGCAGCCGGAAAGGAGAATTTCGAATGGGCATGAAACAGTATATCGTAGACGCTTTTACTGACACTCTGTTCAAAGGCAACCAGGCTGCGGTATGCGTAATGGATAAATGGCCTGAAGATCAGCTGATGCGGAACATAGCTGTTGAAAATAACTTCTCTGAGACAGCTTTCACTGTTAAGGAAGGAAACATCTATCACTTAAGATGGTTTACCCCGGGCGGTGAAGTTGATTTCTGCGGACACGCTACCTTGGGCACATCATATGTTTTATTCAACTTCTATGAGAAAAAAGCTGAAACCATAGAATTCATAACACAGGTAGGCAGACTTTCCGTTAAAAGAAAGGGTGATCTTTATGTCATGGACTTCCCTGCCTATAAGTGTAATAAGATCGAGGTAACTGACCGGATGGCTGATGCCATCGGCATCAGACCACTGGAAGCTTACATTGACAGAGACCTGCTGCTGGTACTGCCAAGTGCTGATGATGTCAGAAACCTGAATCCTGATCAGAATAAGGTTAAGGAACTTGATGGACTGACTCTGGCTGTTACCGCACCGTCAGACGATGACACTTATGACTGTGTAAGCCGTGTCTTCGTCCCTAAACTTAACATTGTTGAAGATCCTGTTACCGGTAGTTCCCACTGTCTGATAGCTCCATACTGGAGTGCCAGACTTGGCAAAAAGAAACTCACCTGTTTACAGGTTTCACGGCGTTCAGGCATATTATATGTAACCTGTAACGAAGACAGAGTATCAATAGCCGGTAAGGCTGTTCTGTACTCTGAAGCTGAAATATTAAAGAATCTGGGGTAAATATGATTTTAGTTATTGAAAGTATTGCATTATGTCTGCTTTTTACCGTAATGGTCTATCTCATGTCGCGTGAACCGATAAAGACTCTCTACAATTATCCACCTGCTATTCAGGAAAGAGTAAAGTCTCTTGATGAATACAAGGATCAGGTACCGACTCAGAAGAATAAGCTGACTGCCAAATTACGGGCTTTAGTTCTATTTGTTATCATACTGAGTCTGCTATTAAGATATGTTAACGGATATACCACTTTTAAGCAGGGGTTCGGTTACGGTTTCCTGTTATGGACCATTGTAAACCGGTATGATGCTATAGTATTGGATATCATATGGTTCTGTCACGATCCGTACTTTGTATTCAAAGGAACAGAAGACATGGTAAGTGATTACCATGATTACTGGTTTCACATAAAGGGATTCTTCATCGGTGAAACCCTGGCGCTGATCGTCTGTGTATTAGCCGGACTGGTAATACAATTTATCTTATAAAAGACTGGAGGCCGTTATGCAGGTCAGAAATAATCTATATATTGTTTCAGGAGGTATTTACGGACAGTTAGGAAACGTCTGGATGATCCCTCATGATCATGGCTGCATTCTCATAGACTGCGGAAAGCCGGAAGCCTATGAGACCATATGCCGCAATCTTGAATACTGGGGTTATCAGAGCACGGATGTTACGGATGTACTATGTACCCATGGGCATGATGATCATGCCGGTAGTGCTTACCTGTTTCAGAAAAACGGTGCCAAAATAACAGTCGGTACCGGTGATGCTGAAATGATGAGAAGAGGCGATCTTGGTGAAGGATCTCCATTCCAGAATCACACAATGTTAAAATGCGAACCGGACATTCTCATTACAGAAGACTGTATTTTATACATTGAAAATCTGGTAATACGCGTTATCACAGTACCGGGACATACCGATGGATCAGTTTTATACTATATCGAAAACGGCAGCGAAAAATGGCTGTTCACCGGCGACATGTTCTGCTGCGAAGGCGAAAAAGGCGATATTGCCGTGACCTGGTGGAAAGGTGATTTACATTACAGTTCAGAAAAACTGGGTGAAAGCTTCAGAAAGCTTTGGGCACTGAAACTTGAACCAAATGTTATTGCCGGTGGTCATAACAATCCGCGAATCGGTGATGATGCTAAAGATATGATTATGACTGCATATAAATACTATATGCTGAATAACAGATAAATCTGTCTGCAAGGAGACTCTATGATTAAAGCAATTATATTTGATTTTGACGGAACCCTCAGTAACGGTGAAGAGTTTGACTATGACAATCTCTACGATTTCTTCAGGCCTTATTTCCCTGGTATTGAAGGCATGGAATATGATGCGATAATACAGAATCTCAACAGCAGCTCCATTCACGCTACCGGACCGCAGAACTTCCGCTACAGAGTACAGCAGTATCTGAAAAGATATAATCTTGATGAAAAAGTATGCGATCTGCTGGAAGATTACTGGGAAAAAGAATCTTACAAATATGCTGTATTAAGAGAAAACGCCATGGAAGTTCTGACAGAACTGAAGAAAGACTATAAGATAGGGATATGTACCAATGGCGGTTCAGAGAGACAGCATAACAAGCTCAGACACACCGGACTGCATGATTTCGCAGACGGCATATCTGTTTCTGCCGATGTCGGATCAGTTAAGCCTGATAAAGGCATATATCTGGATATCTGCAGACAGTTGGATGTCAAACCGGAAGAATGCATCTTTGTGGGTGATTCTTTTTCCGGAGACTGTCTTGGTGCTTACAGGATAGGAATGATACCGGTCTGGATGCAGAGAGATCTTGACAGACCGACCAGAACGGATATATTAAGAATTACTGATTTAAGTCAGCTTTTCGACATACTTGAACAACACAAATAAAAAGGAAACTATCAATGGATCACAGTGCAGAAAACTATTTTGTTAAAACATATATCAGAAAGGAAAGACAGGAACGTCTTCTCTTTCAGCTGACTAGTTCAAAAAAACGATATGAGGGACTGGACCGTTTCTGCCATAATTCATATGACCTTATTGATAAACGTAAAATAGTCCTGGAAGGCGATGACCTGGACAGGCAGAAAGACTTTCTTAAATTCACAGATAAACATGACAGGCCATGTCTCATCATTTCTCCTGATTCCTTTATTGACGGAGAAGTCATGAATCTGAAGGAAGCCGTAGCAGTCGCCGTCAATTTATTTGAAGCCGTTATAATCATAGGCAGTGGCTTTGCCATTGTCTTCGGTGAAGTAGAAAAAGGCGGCCGAGAGAAATATCTTCTCTCTGAAAAACCAAACGCCTGAGGAGATTGCCATATGCCCCTGTACTCAATCACGTATTCAATCATCCTGATCGCAGTAGCCATTGTTCTGGCACTGATAGCCGTAAGAATTAATAAAGGCCACACCAATCTGATTATCAATTACCATCAGTCACGAGTAAAGCCGGAAGAAAAGATGCGGTATGCCAGGGATTTTTCCAAAGGAATATTCTGCTTAAGCGGCACTCTGCTTATCGCTGGTATCATAGCACTGATTACCAAAATCCTGATAGCAGACATTATTCTTGTTGCCGGTATCATCATCTCAATCGTTATTCTGGTTCGTGTACAGAACAGATACAACAAAGGATTATTCTGACAATAAAAAAGCTTTGAATATTCAAAGCTCATATTTATCTATCTTGGTTCAGCTTATGCTGACCTTGTTTAAAATACTATTCTGACTCCGAAAGCCAGAGCTACGGCAATTACCAGAGCTCCTATTGTCCTGAACAGGTTGGTGTGTAAAACCACAACTGCCATTATAAACGCAAAAGTATCCAGTATGCTCTTAATATCAAAATACCAGAAGCCAACTCCAAAACAGGTAAGTACCATTACGGATAAAATGATTCCGCTGAGTAACATTGATACAAATGACCTGCTTCTGGCATACCAGCAGATAAACGCCAGTAAAGGAGATACCAAGGTAATACCATACCATATCATCATATAACCCATTGGATTAAAGCCGCTGAAGATTACCGTATAGACATGATAACTGACTGTCATACCCAGCAGAAACAGAAAGACATTTACGGCAGCAGACAATGGAGCATTACTGAAAACGGCGATAATCAGAGAAAGCAGCAACCAGACACTGAATCCGGACATGAAGTTACGCAGATCCAATAAGCCAATGAAATGCTGCCACCAGACGGTATCGTCTATAGCCAGATTATCCAGCCATTTTGACAATATGCCAAGCATGATTCCAAGGACAAGAAAAACCACAGCGTTGAATATGATGCTGTTTCTGCTTAATTCCTGCGGTGCTCTTATCTTATTTAATTTCTTTCTCAGCATATACAAATATTATAACTTCATTGTCTTTTCATTTACAGACCGCCGCGAAAAAAAGACCATGTTATTTCTTCATGGCCTTGATTTCAGCGAGTGTCTTTCTGACTGTTTCCAGTACTTTTTCAAAATCTTCAGGATCAACATCATGCAGAGCTGCTTCGAATGGACCTTCCTTGGTCTTGGCTGGATTCAATATCATTTCTACCAGCTGGTCACAGTAAACCGTGATCCCCTTCTCACATGCAATATTCATGGCACTCTGTGATACCACATCAGCATATATTTCACTGATGCCGCAGTGTGCTGCAATGATTACTGCTGCCTTTCCAATGATCCTGTCAGCCTGATAGACAGGCTTCAATCCTTTTTCCTGATATAGATCCAGGAATTCCAGCATTGGAACAATTCCTTTTTTATCACTCTTGAAAATAATTTCGTTTTCATCTGCAATGACACAAGTCAGTTTCTCACTGTGCATTACATCTTTACAGATATCTGAATTCATTTGCATCACCTGCCCTGACCATATAAATATATCAGCAAAAGTCAGAACATGTAATTAATTTGCTTTTTATAAAGCTTTTGCTGCCTTCTTAAGCAGTTTCAGATAAACGATGTAGCTGATCAGAGACATTACCAGAGCAGCGATAGCGACAACTGAAGCTATTGCTGTCAGGTTAGGATTCTTCTTCATGAAGATTCCGATTACCTGAACGATTGCGGAACATATTTCAGCCCGCAGAATCCAGAAAATTGACTTTTCACACTGATTCTTAAGTTCAGTATTGCTGATTTTTTCAGAAACTTCCAGAATTCCGTTAACAACAAAGTAAGTGGTGAAAACATCCAGAATACTTGTTGCCGTTCTGATTCCGTCAGAAACAAGATTATTCTTGGTAAAGAATGTGCCTGCCAGTGATAAAGCAACGTTTAGTGCGGCAAAGGCAAGAGCTGTACTGAACTTACCGCCATCCTTGCTGGCCTTTAAAATACCTAATACCTTAAAGATGTTTCCGAGTGCTGTAATAACCATTGTAGTAATCAGGCCAATAGCAGCAACTGTCATAGCGGTATTATAAGCTTCAGTGTTACCAGCTTTTTCCATTTGCTGTGCATAAGTTCCAGCAACTGAGAAAACCAGTCCGGTAACGATTGTCAGTAAAATCAGCAGTTCGCCAGCACGAAGCTGTTTAAGTCCTGCTTTTACATTTTTAAATGTCATAATAAATCCTCCCTTAACAGGTAAATTTTAATTTACTTTCAGTTATTTTACATCTTTTATTTTTCTTTCTCAACACGATTATATACAAGCACTGCACAGTGACCAGGCAGCTTACCTGAAAACTCTGATGATGCCATTGTTACTTCCCCTTCAATCTCACATGCTTTGTCCGACATGTTTACTATCAGTTCATATCTGCCTCTGGTAAAAGTCAGTACTCTCCTCTCATTGCTGATTTCCATATAAGGTTCCTTCAGGTCTGGAATTTCCTTCCTTAACTTAGCCAGCTTACGGATGTAGTTATAAAGTGAATCATTTTCCCTGACTTCTTTATATACAGACATTTCATTATCTTCATTGAAAGGCAGATAAGGAACACAGTCACTGTCACAGAAATCATGATTTGGCTTTTCGTCGTTCCAGATCATCGGAATACGTGTTCCTGTTCTCTGGAAACCGCCATCCTTGGATGGCAGGTCAGATGTCTTCATACCGATCTCGTCACCATACAGAACAAAAGGCACTCCTGGAAGTGTGAACAACATCATATAGAATACTCTGAGATCCTTATCATCCAGATAATTGGCTATTCTCCAGGTATCATGGTTACCGCTGATAAGCGCCAGATAAGAATCTGTTTTCTCAGCTTCAGCAAATCTTTCCTTCATATCCTTTAAGGCAAATTCCATGTCACCTTTCCCTGTTATTAAGGCATCTCCGCGAGATGTATCATTGCTTCTGAAGAAACGGTGATAGAAATTATCCCAGTGATCAAGTACGAAGTCAGCATCAAAACCGGCATCAAAGGCCTGCTTCGGATTAGACCATTCACTGACAAAGAAGGCTTCAGGATATTCTTTTCTGATCCTTTCAAACATCCAGCGCCATACTTCTGCCGTAGCCTTTTTATCATCATCTTTCTTTACGAGAGAATCAGCCATATCTACACGGAAACCGTCAGTCCCCTCCTTAAGCCAGAATCTCATGACATCAAGCATGTAATTCCTGGCCGCAAAGGTTCTTTCATCCTGATACGTCATCTGCCATTCAGGATGTTCAACTTCTTTAAAGCCATAGTTAAAGGCCGGCTGATGGGCAAAGAAATTTACCATATAGCAGCCATGACGCTGATACATGCCGGAAATGAACCTGAACTGCCCGTCGGGCTGCCATGGATTATCGTTCCAGATGAACAGATCACTCTTATCATTTCTCTGCGGTTCAGCACTCTTCAGGAAATCCTTATTCGTAAATGAAGCATGACCTGCCACCAGATCAATAAACACTTTGATTTCCCTTTTATGGGCTTCTCTGACAAGTTCTCTGTAGTCATCCATCGTACCAAAACGCGGATCAACCGCAAAGAAATCCTCAACGTCATATCCGCCATCCTTAAACGGGGACTTGTAGAAAGGATTAAGCCACAGTGCATTAAAGCCGCTTTCCTTTATATAATCAAGTTTCTGTGTTATACCCTTCAGATCGCCGACACCGTCATGATTGGCATCCTTAAAAGATGTAGGGTATATTTCATACACAATAAGATCTCTGAATGATTTTCTGCTCATAATAAACCTCTGTTATTCCGTTAACCTCATTATAACAAAAAAGGGCTTATGTAAGCCCTATGTTATTACTTTGTGATACGCCGTAAGAACCGGTCAATCTGGTCAAAGGTCATGCCTGCATTAAGCAGATAACTTGCGGCATAGCCTGCCAGTGTTGCCGTCTTAATGTCCACTTTCTCGTCATCGACAATAAACTTCAGCATAGCATCCAGATTCTTCTCCAGGATTACCTTGTATTTCTGAGGATCCTTGACCTCGTTTATTTCATAATAGTTATCATATGTAACCATGTAGTCATCAGCGATTTCCTGATAACTGGCACCGGCCAATGCCTCTATCAGCATGCATACAAAGCCTGTTCTGTCCTTGCCTTCCGTACAGTGGATCAGATAAGGTCCTTCCTTCTGACTGATCTCAATGAAACCCTGAGCGATCTTTGACGCGAATTCCTCTGAAAGATAGTTCATGTTCAGGGCTATCGGATAGACATTTCCCTTATTATACAGTTCAGCAAAATAAGGAGAATTGAAGTCAGCCCGTGCCATGTATTTTTCAATCTTGACATCGTTATCTGACAGATTGAGGATGCAGTTAACACCTGCCTCCTTTATCAGAGCATCCACATATGGAGCTCTGTTATGCTGATTATCGCAAGGAGAAGCTGAACGGTACATGATGCCTTCTTTAAGATCACCCATTACGAAATTACGGAAATTCGCAAAGACGACATCACTTGGGAATTTGGATCTTTCATCAGGATAGTGAATGTCTCTGGCTTCCTGCACATTAAGATATTTTCCTGCTTCTTTCAGGGTAACAGTTGCCTTTGAATGCTCATCAAGAGCGGCCGTACTCCATAAAGTCGGCTGCTGATTGGCAGTTGCCTTCAAGCCGGCTCTTTCCCACAGGTCATCCCCATAATTGATGGCTGCCTTAATATAGTCATATCCGGGATAGGCTATCAGTAAGGCTTCACCGGCATCAACATAATAACCGTTGTAATATGGAATGTCTTCCAGTTTATAACCGTTGGAGAATTCAACATCAACACTGTCACCGTATTTGAAACCAACTTTGTTGAAGTCATCAATTGTCATGACAATATATACACCGCCAAATTCAGTTTCATGTTTGACGTCCAGATCAGTTACCTTAACGGTCTGTTCGGGAACATCAGGTTCTTTCTGACAGCCAGTCAGGATCAGAACCAGCACCATCAACAATATCACTAATCTTTTCATTTTCGATTACTCCTTATGCTGTATAAATCATCAGCTTAATGATAACATTAAAATATATCTTTAGTAAAAAGGTGAATGAATATGAAATCAGAAACAGAAAGAATAGAAGAACTTCTGGAAAGTCCATACTGTGTTATCGATTTTCTGCCCTATCAGGTCCCGGCTGGGAGTGCGGGACAGTTCTTCGCGATAGAAGAGCTGTACCTCTCAAAATCACATTATCCTGAACTTCTGCATAAATTTGCGGATATTATCCTTAAACTGAACTGTTTTTACGACTTCAAGGTTTATCGCAATGATTCCTCACGCGGCTATCTTAACCCTAAGCCTGAATCACTGGAAAAATGGCTTCTGGAAAATCCAATGGCACTGAATATTCTGATAAGTGAAGAAAACACATTGCTGTCATTTACCAGTGACAGTACCTGTATGACACTTTACAACCCATCTTCCACAGTCCTCAAGTATGTGCAGACACTGGCTGCAGCTAACGGTCTGTTTGTCTGGTTCCCGCGGCAATACGATATTTAAAAAGTAACACCTCCCTTAGGAGGTGTTTTCCAACGGGAAAAGCAGATACCCGCACATAGTATCTGCTTTCATTAAGGAGGTTCTGATATTCTATGAAGAATTATTCTTATGCTTCTGTTTCTATAATTATTATAACAGAGCCTAACGTTTCGTTGTACCCCCAGTAATGCATTTTTCAGATCTTTATATTAGCTTTCTGCTAAGATATTAGGTGAGGATGTTTTTTATGAAGTATGATGTAAGAATTGCCAAGTTTGAAGACCTTGAAACGGTATCTGCCATTGAAAAGGCAACCATGGGTAACTATACCTATGTTGATACTGCCTGGAATTACTTCTTTAATACCAAGGGAGATTTTCTTTGTGCCTATGATCAGGAAGATAAGATGGTAGCCATTGCTCATCTGGCCGTTCTGCCTGATAACAGCTGCTGGTTTGAAGCACTTCGTGTTCATCCTGACTATCAGAATCAGGGAGCCGGCAAAGCGCTGTATGAAAAAGCTATTGATCTGGCTCAGAACAAATACCACTGTACTGCCATGTCCATGTATACCGGACCGCGTAATGTCCGCAGTTCAGGTCTGGCTGCCCGCTATGGTCTAAGCAATGTCTACAACTACAAGGAATATACATATAAGGTTAATACCGAAGGTAACCGAAATGAATATCATTATGCAGACTGGCGAACAGCCTGTCAGCTGGCCTTGCCTTTGAAAGAGGAATATGGTGACTTCATTTCCATAAACAGAACCATGTGTCGCATCAACCGCGACAACATCGCTGCCTTAGCTGATAAGCGGTTATTCTACGAAGACGGTAACGGCAGTTTCATCTGTATCGGTAACAGATTCCAGCATGGCAACAAACTGTTTCTGGTAATGCTGGGTGGGGATTATAAAAAAGGACTGGATTTCGCCGTAAGCCTGGCCAATGCCCGCAACATACCGGAAGTCACCTGTACCTTTACTTCCGTTAATGAAAAACTGGAAAAAGCTCTGCAGGATTATGGATTTGCTTTCGTAGCAGACATCATAACCCGTGAAAGAATATTCTGACAAACAAAAAGTGCATTGAATCAATGCACTTTATTGTGGTCTAAATATCCATCAGAGTGGCTCGGCACGGTGAGCCGTCACAGCCTTCAAGATTCAGTGGAGCACAGTTAAGCAGGTAAAAGCCATCATTAACAGCACCTAACCTTAATCCTTCCAGCAGTACCACTTCAGCCTGAAGCAGTTCTACATGCACCCGCATCGGTGCATCGTCAGGTCCCGTTGACTGCGTTTCATTTCCCAGTAAATCTATTCTGTATCCGGCAAATACTCTGGCAGCTTCCAGGGTTACTATCGGCACTCCCTTTATAAGTATCTTGCGGGCTCCGTTTTCATAAGCTGTCCTGACCATATGTTCAGCATCATCTGCTGTCACATTACCATTATGGGAGACCACATAGGCTTTTCCCACAAACTTATCCAGGCTGATCTGATCAATAGTCTTCCCGTCATTGATAAAGTGGAATGGAGCATCAACATGTGTCCCGTTATGAACACACATGGTAATGTCAGTAAGATTATATATTTCACCTTCAGAGATCCTTCTGACCGGGTTCATCTGCGGAACAGTATCACCAGGGTATACCTCGCAGCTGAACAGCGGCTGAGTAATGTCATATATCATAATTCTTACCTCCTGTATAATACATTATAACGCATAATTAAAGGCATTCCTCTTTTCTGAGGAATGCCTTCATGTTTTTTATAAAGGATCTGCTAGATTGCTTCGTAGAGAGCCTTGTATTCTCTGGCTGAATTGTCCCAGCTTACATCTACAGCCATAGCCTGCTTGATCAGCTTACGCCAGCCCGGCTTGTTGTAGTAGTAAACTTTGATGGCATATGCCAGAATGTACATCATTTCATCGCCCTTGAAGTATCTGAATGAGAATCCGGTACCGCTGCCGTCATATTCGTTGAACGGCTTGACAGTATCCTTCAGACCGCCTGTTTCTCTTACCAGAGGTATTGTGCCGTATCTCATGGAAATCAGCTGTGAAATACCGCATGGTTCAAACAGTGAAGGCATTAGGAACAGGTCACAGCCGGCATAGATGCGGTGTGAGAGTTCTTCATTATAACCGCAGTAGAATACTGCTCTGTGCGGGTATGTTGATTCGATCTTCTTCAGTTCGCTTTCAATGTAGTTATCGCCTGAACCCAGGATAACCAGCTGAACGTCCTGATTCATGATGTTGGTCAGCTTATCAAGGATCAGATGCATTCCCTTCTGCCATGTCAGTCTGGTAACGATACCGATCAGCATGACATCATCAGCAACTCTCAAGCCCAGCTGATACTGCAGACTTCTCTTGCAGGCTTTCTTGTTTCTGATATCAGTTGCTGTATAGTTCTTATACAGAGCCGGGTCCTTGGAAGGATTCCAGTTTTCAACGTCAATACCGTTAACAATACCAACAAGGTTATCGCCTTTCTGAGCCAGTATACCTTCCATTCTTTCACCGTATTCAGGTGTCAGGATTTCCTTGGCATATGTCTGTGATACAGTTGTAACCTTATCGGCATAGATGATACCGGCTTTCATGAAACTGATGCCGTTATCAAATCTGATATCGCCGTTATTGTAGTAATGATCAGAAATGTTGAAGCACTGTAAGGTTTCCTTAGGGAAGTTACCCTGGAACAGCAGGTTATGAATAGTATAGACATGTTTGTATCTCTTATACTCTTCACCTGTATATTCCTGCTTGCACAGAAGAGGGATCATGCCTGTCTGCCAGTCATTGCAGTGAATGATGTCAGGTTTGAATCTGATATGCGGCAGCATGTCCAGCACGGCCTTGCAGAAGAAAGCAAATCTTTCACCGTCATCTGCATATCCGTACATTCCGTCACGATAGAAATAATCATCCTGACGAATGAAGAAATACTGAACTTCACCGATCTTGGCACCGTAAATAACAGCCTGTTTATTGATGACGCCGCTTGTTACATGAATAGTGCATAATTCAGTTAATTCAGGATGCTGTTCAATGGTCTTCTTGTACATAGGAAGAACAACTGCAGCACCCATACCCTGTTTAGTCAGGGCAACAGGTAAAGATCCGATTACGTCAGCCAGGCCGCCGCTCTTGCTGTAAGGCAGGCCTTCAGCTGATACTAACAGTATGTTTTTCATGGTTATACCCTGTCTCTTCTTTTGATGTAAATGATATTGTCCTTAGTGCCGATGATTTCCTTCTTGTTTTCTACACGGGCGTGCTTGTCAACGATGGCATATTCAATGTGTGAATATGGTCCGACATATGTGTTAGGCAGCAGTAATGCATTCTTAATGACACTGCCCTTTTCTACATGAACGCCACGGCCCAGGATACAGTTCTGCAGGTCGCCTTCAATGATACAGCCATTGGCGATCAGACAGTTCTTGGCATGTCCGGTGCTTGAATAGAATGCCGGTGGAGAATCATTGGTCTTGGTATAGATCGGCCAGTCGCTTCTGAACAGCTGGCTGAATACTTCAGGATTCAGACCTTCCATGTTGATTCTGTAATATTCTTCCAGTGTATTGATGCAGGCCAGATATCCTTCATACTTGTAGCCTCTGACATTGAGAGTTCCAAGATGATGCTTGATGATATCGATGAAGTTGAACAGAGGGCTGATCTCGTATGACTTTTCGATCAGGTCAACAAACAGTTCTCTCTTCATGACATATGTTTCTGTCAGGATATTAGCCTTTGTATCATAGCCGATATTGTTATTGATTTCATAAATGCGGCCATACTTGTCAAGTTTAGGGCTCTTGCAGCCGATGAAGCTTACTTTACCTCTCTTGGTTTCACCATAGACACAGGTAATATCGGCTCCGCTTTCCTCATGAGCCTTGATGACATCGTTATAGTTAATTGTGCAGATCATGTAGCTCTGTGAAATGACAACATATTTACGCTTTGAAGACTTGAAATCTTCAATGTTCTCATTCATCAGATACATGTCGTGATAGTAAGCATCGCTTACTGCCTGATGGTCAGGATACAGCATTTCAATGAAACCGTGTTTTGGGTTGATGTTATACTGTGTGCCGCTGCCCAGATGTTCAACAAGTGATCTAGGCTGTTCTCTGACCATAACCTTAATGTTGGTGATACCGGAGTTGACCATGTTGCTCAGAACAAAGTCAATTGTACGATATCTGCCTAAGAATGACATGGCAGCGATGGTTCTGTAGTTTGACATTCCCTTGATCTTAACAGCGTTGTTAGGGAAATTGACAATACCTAAAGCATTAATCATTTTTCGTTACCTGTCCTTTCTTAGCAATCAGCTGAATTTTGTTTCTGTCTCCGATTTCCATGTCTTTTGGAACGGTCAGGCCTTCAGCTACAATGCAGTTCTTGACAACTGCTCCTTCTTCCACAACAACATCAGGGAACAGAACTGAGTCAATGACCTTGGCTCCCTTGCTGATGTGAACATCTCTGAACAGAACAGAATTTTCTACAGTACCGTCAATCACGCATCCCTGGTTGATATAGGAACGTTTGATCTTGGCTTTTGGTCCGATGACCTGAGGAGTTGTAGGAACATCTTCTGTGTAGATCTTCCAGGTATCGTCATTCATGGTCAGACCGTTGTTTTCATCGAGAAGGTCCATGTTGGCTTCCCATAATGAATCGATTGTTCCAACGTCCTTCCAGTACCCCTTGAATCTGTATGCCACGATTTTCTTATTGTTGTTGAGCATGTAAGGGATAACGTTCTTGCCAAAGTCATGAGCTGATTTCTCATTGGCAGCGTCAAGCTGCAGGGCTTTCTTCAGTTCCTTGTATGAGAAAATGTAAATACCCATGCTGGCGAGATTATTCTTCGGATGAGCTGGTTTTTCCTCGAATTCGACAATGCGGTCAGTTTCATCTGTATTCATGATACCGAATCTCTTTGCCTCTTCGTAGGTTACTTCCAGACCTGCGACTGTCAGGTCGGCATTCTGTTCTTTGTGGAAAGCCAGCATCTTGGCATAGTTCATTTTGTAGATATGGTCGCCTGACAGAATGAGTACATAGTCAGGATTGTACATATCCATGAAGTCAAGATTCTGATAGATAGCGTCAGCAGTTCCCTTGTAGACACCAAAAGCTGTATCATCTTTTTCTCTTGGCGGCAGAACGAAAACTCCCTTGCCTCTTCCTTCCAGACCCCATCTGGAGCCCTGTGAAACATAAGCGTTTAATTGAATTGATTCGTACTGAGTTAAAACGCCAATAACATCAATACCGGAGTTGGCACTGTTACTCAGCGGGAAATCGACGATACGGTATTTGCCGCCATAATAAACAGCAGGCTTTGCAACCTTATTGGTTAAGTCCAATAATCTTGTACCTCTTCCCCCCGCAAGTATCATTGCGAGCATTTCAGTTTTCACAATATTATTCTCCCTTATTTTTTATATAATTTATTATAACATCATAAATTGATGTTTTGTTTATACTATTAGTTTTTTCACAAAAGATTTAATGTTTTAAGGAATTCTTTTACATATTCGGCATAACCATCACGGTCAGTAAAGACTGAAACAGCATGATCAGCGTCTTTTATCAGATGCAGTTCACTATATCCTTTTGTTGCTTTCTGCATTACATCACTGTTTTCAGGAATGATGAATCTGTCTGCTGCGCCATGAATAAAAAGGATAGGGATCTTATTATCCTTCAGAGCATCAATCGGTCTCATCTTGCTGAAAGGTATTCCATATTTTATACCGGCACAGAAACCCGCAACATCAACCATAAACTGCGGTATATGCATCATCTTCATGCCGCCTTTAAGAACATTGGTAATATCACTGAATCCGCAGTCCGATACCACAAAATCCACTTCCGGCTTATACTGCAGAGAGGCTATGGAAGTAGCTGCACCAAGTGATTCACCATGCAGGCCGAATACTTCCATATCCGGATATCTTTCTTTGCTGTCATCTATCAGAGTTATAAGATCCTTTGCTTCCCTGACGGAATAACTGCAGTAGGTTTTCTCATTAAGGCCATGGCCTCTCAGGTCATATACGATGACATTGAACCCCAGATCCAGATAGATATCGGCATATTTGAGCGAACCGATACGGTTATCGGTGTAACCATGAGAAATAAGTACGTATTTTCGGCTTTCTTCAGCGTTCTTAATTAACTGCACGTGCAGAACATATCCGTCATAGCTGCTGACGGTATAATCTGTTTTTTCGACATTGTCATACCATGATATGTCACCGTGCTCCAGCTGCCATTTAGTGGCTTCTTCCAAAGTCTGCGGTTTGGTGCTCATGGTCGTATCTGCCATTCTGAAACCTAAAACAAACAACAGTACTGTAAATACAACCAGTATGATTATTATCCACTTCATACATTTTTTCTCCGTTTATATTATAAATAACAATCCGCACGTGAAACGTGCGGTTTTTAGGCTTCCCTGTAAGGGCCTATACCGCACAGCGACCCTAAAGGGTCTTGTGTAGTCCGACAACCGTGCTCTGCACTATGGCCTACCCCTTAAAGGGGTCCACATACTCCTTCTTGCTCAGATTGTCAGACATCATATCTTCTTTTTCCTGATTTCGGATATACTCCTCAACCACTTTTGTGTTTAATCCCACTGTTGATACATAATACCCTTTGGCCCAGAAATTCCTGTTTCCGTATTTGTATTTCAGATTTGCATGTTTCTCAAATATCATCAGTGATGATTTCCCTTTTAAGTATCCCATGAAACTGCTTACCGC
>JAFRAB010000029.1 GCA_017405675.1 Erysipelotrichaceae bacterium | reverse complement strand
CCCACAGACTCACTCTCCTTGAAGTAGACAAGCCACAGTTTGTATAAGAGTAGTACAGGCTTTTCTACTCATCATTCTATCAAAGGATTAGAAAGGATTGTGATATTCATGTACTTACAAGGTACATGTGTATCATACAAGGTTTGTATGAAACAGAGAAAGACTATTTTACTGGCAATAATCATATGTATGCTGTTCGGGTGTTTTGCCTGCACTAATAATGGCGACGCTGAACCTGAACCGGAATTAACGCCAGCCGAATTATCAGAAAAGGCAATGGAAAACTTTGTCAAAAAGCTGGAAGCCGGAAACTATGAAATTATCGGAAGTTCAAAGGCTGAAACATATGCCGTTTCACCTGAACAGGTCTATATCAAATATGACATGGGTGAGGGAACACATCTGAGTTATGTATTCATGACTCTGAAAGGAGAAACTTTTACTTCCGCAATTTATGATGACGAGAAGATCACTGATGTTGCATTTTTGTCAACAGATAATGCCATAGATTATCTTGGTGAAATGCTTCCTAATGACTGGATCGTTATGACCGACGGTAACATGTGGGAAATATTCTATAACGATGTAAATAAACCACTGGAATTTACCAGCAACGATGCAAGAGTCAAGAAAACGATGGCAGCTTTGGGCGGTTACGGTGAATTTGCTTTGGCCAGAATGCAGGAAGTTCATATGATTCTTGATGCCAAGGATCCGACATCTGTTCATTTTACAGCTGAAATTCCTGACAATCCGGTAACACGTATGGAATTTGATGATCTGGATCTGACTTTGAATTTTGGTACAGCTAAGAGTGATTCACGTATTGATGAATGGCTGAAGAGCCCCGTATATCCACCGGTAAGAACATCATGGACAAGAGACGATATTGCCATGATTGAAAACGTCTTCTTGAGAGATTATGGAGAAGAAGCTCTGCCGTTCCCGAAAACATCAAGCTATGCAATGATTTTTGACGATAAGGCTTATGGTGAAATGAGAGGTATCCGCCTTATTGATCCTCACTGGACTGAAAAGGATGTTGATGACTATAAGGAACTGCTCCGCAGCAAGGGCTTTACGGAAGAAGACGGTACTCTGGCAGATGGAACACCGGCAAAGGTATGGAGACATCTGTTAAGAGAAGACCATCATGCATATTCTCAGTTATACCTGAACTATGATAACGGTCTTGAAATTGAAGGAACTCTGTATCATAAGAATCCGCAATATGAAGGATTAGCTGCCATCAGTGAGGTTGTACGGAAGAATGGCTTTGCCGCGCTGCCTGAGACAGATGTCTTTGCTGAATGGAAAGCTGCAGACACTGCCGCTTCACAGACTGAAGGCTGGGCATATTTCTTTGATTACAATCTCTATATGATGTTTGATCTGAAATTCAGCGATTTTGAAGCTGCAAAAGCTTATCTGGCAAACTACAGAAGTATCCTTCTCAGTCAGGGTTTTGTTCCTAAATACACACCTGGAGAAGACAATGACGGCTGTGCCACGACTAATGATGTCATTTCATTTACATACAGATTTGATGAAGAAGAAGATGGTCTGGTACGTCTGGAATTCAAGAACGAAAAGAATATTACTCCGGAAAAGATAATAGCAGACCTTAAGGAACATGGCATTCCTGAAGCAGACATTCATGGTGATATTTCTGCCAGAGACCATACGAGATATTATTATGAAATTATAGACTTTACAGGACTGTTCCTGAGAGTTTACCAGCCATTTGACAGTGTTGACCAGGCTGAACGGTATCTTGACAAGTATATTCCGATTCTGGAAGAACGGGGATACTATAAGTTCGATCCGCAGAAGGTTGGTTCTCAGAGATCATTCTGCTGGTTCAATGAAGAAACCGCCAAATATGTAGCATTTGATATCTATGGTGATTCTGATGACGGTACGGTCTTCTTCGAGTTCGTATCAATTGAACCTGAACAGGAGAGCATCATGCTTAATGCGATAAGACGCAGATAAGATGGTTTTATAAGAAGTAATTAAGGAGAGCACACAGGCTCTCCTTTTTACATGCGATAAAAAAGCAGTTACTTTGCTTTAAACTTTTTTAATATATATATAAAATAATTAATATGGATAAAGACAGAACTTCGCGCATAGGTCAGGACTTTAATCTGGGCAGCTTACTTAAGTTTGCATTACCAGGTTTATTAACAAGTTTGTCATCACGTCTGTTTGAAACACTGGATGACGCGCTTTTTGTTTCGCGCTTTGTCGGCCAGAATGCACTTGCCGGCATTAAGATCCTGATGCCTATTGACGGTCTGGTTTTTGCCCTGACTCACATCTTCGGGTTAGGCGCCAGCACTTATGCTGCAACGGAGATGGGCAGGGGCAAAAAGCAGGAAGCCAACAAAATCTTTACCAGAATGATAATCATGGGCATGATCTTTGGCAGTGCCATAGCGGCCATAATGATTACCTTTGACGATCAGATCCTGCACTTTCTAGGTGCGGAAAGAGATATTATCCAGTATACGGAAGTTTATGTGGCAATCACCTTCGTAGCATTACCGTTCAAGCTGGCATCAATGTGTTTCGGCGCATTCTATTCAGCAGCCGGTAAACCATCGATGGGGCTGTTTAACAGTATCCTGTCAGGTGTCATAAATGTTATAACTGACTACATCACAATAGTAGTCATGGGTTTAGGAGTAGCAGGTGCCGGTATCGCTACAAGTCTGGGCTTTATTGCCAACTTCATTGTGGGAATTATTTTCTACATGCGCGGTAAAAACGATATCCGTTTCACAAAGCCTGAAGGACCATATGTTAAGACTTTGTTTGAATCATTCCATTATTCCGTTTCACAGGTTACCAACAGCCTGACAATGAGTCTTACTTCATTCGTTGTCAACAGAACGATTCTGTATTATCTGGGTTCTGACGGAATTGCAGCCAGAGCTATCGTTAATGACTTGAGAATGATACTTAACTCGGCATTCATAGGCTATGCTTCTACGGTTGGACCGATAATTGCCTATAACTACGGTGCCGGCAGACCGAAGATGCTGAAGAAAGTTCTGACTATCAATCTGCAGGTATGGTTCTTTGGCTGCACGGGCATGATGATCATGGGTCAGCTGCTGAAACGGCCTCTGATTTCGCTGTTCATGAATCCGGAAACCTTTACGCAGGCTTTCTACGATCTGACATATTTCGGACTGACAGTAGAACTGTTCGCTCCGATATTTACAGCCGGATGCATCATGATCAACCGTATGTTTGTGGCTGTCAGAGCTCAGAAAGTAGCCACGATCCTGTCAGTATTAAGAAACTTTGTTTTCCGTATGTCAACTACGCTGCTGCTTCCTAGAATGTTTGGAGCCAATGCCATATGGTTCTGCTTCCCTGTTGCTGAAGCCCTGAGCTTCTCCTGTGCAGCAGGAGCAGTTGCGGTGAACGCAGATAACTACGGATATGGTCGAAGCGGTGCAGCATATCTTATTCCCGAACCAAAGGAATAAATGCTGAATTAATCTTATAAAAATGAGGTTAAGTTATTATCACTTAACTTCTTTTTTCTTATGGGCTTGAAACTTGAACACCATTTTCGAATATGTTTTATAATAAACATAAAGACAGAGGAAAACATTATGAAAGTTGTACTTAAGCATCTGACCAAGATCTTCCCGAACAGAACTAAGAATCTTCCTGACGTGATCGCGGTCAATGATTTTGATTTTGAGATACCTGACGGTAAACTGGTTGGCTTATTAGGCCCAAGCGGCTGCGGTAAGAGTACAGCGCTTAACCTTATCAGCGGCTTACTGGAACCTACCAGCGGTCAGATCTTCTTTGGAGATAATGATGTTACCAAGCTGCCTCCTGAAAACAGAGGCGTCGGCATGGTGTTCCAGAACTATGCCCTGTATCCGCATCTGACGGTATTGGAGAATATCATTTTCCCGTTGCAGAACCTGAAAGGTGACAAGAAAATGACCAGAGAACGGATGGAAGCCAAGGCTCTGGAAGTAGCCAAACTGGTACAGATCGAGCGTTTGATGGAGCGTAAGCCAAGTGAAATGAGCGGCGGTCAGCAGCAGCGTGTAGCCATTGCCAGAGCATTGGTAAAGACCCCTAATGTTCTGTTGCTGGATGAGCCATTAAGCAACCTGGATGCCCGTTTACGTTTACAGACCCGTGAGGAAATCAGAAGGATCCAGACAGAAACAGGGGTAACGACCATTTTCGTTACTCATGACCAGGAAGAAGCCATGAGCATTTCCGACCTGATTATTGTAATGAAGGAAGGCGTTGTGCATCAGATAGGCAAGCCGCAGGATGTTTATGATGATCCTGTTAACCTGTTTGTTGCCCAGTTCTTAGGCACTCCACAGATCAATACTTTCAGGGGCAGAGTGGAAAACGGGTGGCTGTACATAGGTGAAGATAAGGTTTTAAAGACAACCGGTATCAGTGATCAGGAAGTCTATGCGGGCGTACGTCCTGAAGGCTTTATCCTGGATGAAAACGGGCCTTTACACTGCCGCTTAAGTGCAGTAGAAGTCATGGGCCGTGATACCAGTGTGGTTTCCTTTAATGATAATATGACCGGTGTTTCCGTACGTTCAATAATCAGCGCTGAAAACAAGGTCGATACTTCCAGCAAGGAAGTAAGATTCTCTCTGAAACCATATAAAGTTCATCTCTTCAGTAAAGAAGATGAAAAACGCCTCTACTTTGAGGAAGGTGTTCTCAAATGAGTAAAAAGGAACTGAAAGGCTGGCTGTACCTTCTGCCTGCGATGATATTCCTGGGAATTTTCATGGTCTATCCATTGATAGACGTCTTTGTCTATTCCCTTGAAGAGGGATACAATTCAGCTTCCCAGACTTATTTCGGAGTAGGACTTTACAACTTCAGCTATGTTCTTCACGATACATATTTCCTGCAGGCGGTTAAGAATACCATCATACTGGTTTTAATAACTGTGCCTCTGTCAACGGGGCTGGCCTTACTGATTTCGCTGGCTCTGAATTCCATAGAAAAACTGAAGGATCTGTTCCAGACTATTTATTTCCTGCCGTATGTTACCAATACTCTGGCAGTTGGTTTGGTGTTCATGATCCTGTTTAAGAAAACAGCCTATACCGAAGGCATGATAAACCTGCTGATCAACCGGTTTGGAGGAAAGAGCATAGACTTCATTGACGGTCCTTACTGGGCTAAGATGTTTGTGCTGTGCTTCTATACGATATGGGTAGTGCTGCCGTTTAAAGTCCTGATCCTTACCAGTGCCTTAGCCAGTGTCGATCAGAACCTTTACAACGCGGCAAAAGTTGACGGAACCTCACCGTTCCGCATCTTCTACAAAATAACGATTCCGATGATTTCACCTATGATCTTTTATCTGGTAATTACCGGCTTCATCGGCGCTTTCAAAGCCTATAGCGATGCCGTTGCTCTGTTTGGCACAGACCTCAACGCGGCAGGCATGAATACCATTGTAGGATATGTCTATGACATGCTGTACGGAAACAGCGGCGGTTATCCGTCATATGCTTCTGCCGCAGCCATCATACTGTTTGCGATCGTGCTGTCTATTACCTGCATCAACCTGCTGGTAAGTAAGAAGCACGTCCACTACTAGAGGTGATAACATGGATCAGAATTTTGATTATGAAAAGATAGAAAAGGCAGCCGTAAGGCGCCGCAAAATCAAAAACATCCTTGTCTATTCCGCTCTGGTATTATGGGCTTTGATCGTACTGTTCCCGTTCTACTGGATGGTACTTACCTCCATCAAGAGTTACGGTTCCTACAGTTCGGAATACATACCAAAGTTCTTTACTCTTGAACCGACCATACAGAACTACATTGATGTTTTCACTGCTGTACCGTTATTAAAATACTTACGCAATACGGTTATCTTTACTCTGGCAACAACGGCTATGATGTTAATTGTCATTACATTTGCGGCCTTCGCTTTCAGCAAGCTTGAATTCAGGGGCAGGGATCTGGTATTTGCAGGATTTCTGGCTTTGATGATGATACCTAACGAACTGGTTGTCATAACCAACTTCGTTACCATTACCAACTGGAACATGCGCAATACCTTCTGGGGACTGATCCTGCCGTCCATTACGTCGGTATTCTATATCTATCTTCTGAAGGAAAACTTTGCCCAGGTTCCTGATGAGCTGTACAAGGCAGCCAAGGTTGACGGAACCAGTGATCTGAAGTTCCTGTTTAAGGTTCTGATTCCGATCTGCCGACCGACCATTGTTACGGTTACGATCCTGAAGATCATTGAATGCTGGAACTCCTATGTCTGGCCGAGACTGATCACTGATGATGCGGCTCTGTTTTTGGTTTCCAACGGTATTCAGGAAATCAGGGAAAACGGCATGGGCAGGGAAAACATTCCGGCCATGATGGCAGCAGTAGTGGTTATCTCCATTCCGCTGATCATCCTGTTTCTGATATTCCATAAGAAGATCATGGAAGGTGTTTCCAGAGGAGGTACTAAGGGATGAAAAAACTTATTACCGTCATCTTATGCTCACTGTCTCTGCTGGCAGTCCTGACTGGCTGCCACGGTTCCAAAGGTCTTGAAGCCTTTGAGATACCGGAAGAATTCGATACTTCAAGACAGTATGAAATCACTTTCTGGGCCAAGAATGATACCAACAAAACCCAGTCCCGGATATATGTACAGGCCATAGATGAATTCCAGAAACTGTATCCTAATATTCATGTAAACATCCGTCTGTATACTGACTACGGACGTATCTACAATGATGTCATAACCAACATCGCCACTAATACTACACCTAATGTCTGCATTACCTATCCTGACCATATCGCCACCTATCTTACCGGCATCAACACGGTCGTTCCGCTGGATGATCTGCTGACAGAACCGGATTATGGATTAGGAGGCAGCAAGCTGCTGTTTGATTCACCGTCAAAAGATGAAGTGGTAGCTAAGTTCCTGAATGAGGGAATAATCGAAGGTCACTATTATGCGATACCTTATATGCGTTCCACCGAAGCCTGTTACATCAACAAGACCTATGTTGAAAAACTTGGCTTTAAGATCCCGGAAAAACTGACCTGGGATTTCGTGTGGAAAGTAGCAGACGCTGCTACAGCCAAAGATGAAGAAGGCAACTATCTGGTCAATGGCCAGAAAGTCATGATTCCGTTCATTTACAAGAGCACGGATAACATGATGATCCAGATGCTGAAACAGAAGAATGCCGGTTATTCCACTGCTGAGGGAGAAATACAGATCTTTAATGATGTGACTGAACAGCTTCTCTATGATCTTGTCGATCATGTCAGTCTGGGTGCTTTCTCCACCTTTAAGATTTCCAGTTATCCTGCCAACTTCCTTAATGCCGGTCAGTGTATTTTTGCGATAGACTCTACTGCCGGCAGTACCTGGATGGGCAGCGAGGCACCGTTACTTGACATAAGTGAAGAAAACCTGGTGGATTTTGAAACGGTTGTCATGCCGGTACCGCAGTTTGATCCTGAACATCCGCAGATGATTTCTCAGGGACCAAGCATCTGTGTCTTCAACAAGAGAGATCCTCAGGAAGTACTGGCTTCCTGGCTGTTTGCCCAATACCTGCTGACCAATGAGGTTCAGATAGCCTATGCCGAAACGGAAGGCTATGTTCCGGTAACGGAAAAGGCCAGAAATACTCCTGAGTATCAGCAGTACCTTTCACTAAAGGGTGCAGATAACGAAGACCACTATAATGTAAAGATCGAAGCTACGGAACTGCTGATAAACAACACAGACAATACATTCGTAACACCGGTATTTAACGGTTCAGCCTCATTAAGAGATGCCGCCGGGCAGCTGATTGAAAATGTGACAAAGGGTGTCAGAAGAGGACAGACAATTGATGATGCCTTCATGAAAAAACTCTACAGTGATGTCACATCACTCTACCGTCTCGATCAGCTGAACAACACTTCAGCAGAAAAAACTGATCTGGGACCTTTGCCTCAGACGGCAGTGATCCTGCTAAGTACTCTGGGAATTGTCTGGGTGAGCCTGGGAATAGTCGCCGGTTACGGCTGGCTAAAGGAAAGACGTAAGAAGGGTTCATAACAAACCCAGTCTGCTTTATTGAGATTTAAAGTCCTAAAGTATATAATGGTTATGATTCCAAAACAAAGGAGAGGGAAAAATGAAAAAGATTTTAATCGCATTATTAACACTGACAATGATCTTCAGCTTTGCAGGATGCACCAAGAAGGAAGATCCAAATAAAAAAAGCGAAGGTGTCATGACTTATGCTGAATTCGCTTCTGCACCACTTGATTCAACAGTAACCGTTGAAACCTACGTCCAGGCTAAGCAGTCCTGGTGGGACAACAAGGGTACATTCTATACTCAGGATGGAGAAGGCGGATATTTCTTGTATGAAATGCGCTGTTCTGAAGAAGAATACAACAAACTTACTCCTGGTACAAAGATCAGAGTAAAGGGTACCAAGAGCGCCTGGGCTGGTGAAGTTGAAATCGTAGACGCAACTTACGAGATCCTGGAAGGCAAGTATGAAGCCAAGGCACTGGATGTAACCAACCTGTTAGGTACAGACAAGCTTGAAGAAAAGATGAACCTGTTCATTTTAATGAAGGGACTGACAGTCAAGGATTACGGCAATGGTAAGGCATTCGAATACAAGAACGCTGAAAACAAGACCGATGACCTCTATGTCAAGTTCGAAAAGGATGGCAAGGAATATGAATTCTGCGTTGAATACTATCTCTGCAATAATGACACTGATGTTTACAAGGCTGTCGAAGGTCTGAAGATCGGTGATGTTGTTGACATTGAAGGATTCCTGTACTGGTATAACGTACCAAACGTTCATATGACTAAGGTTACAGTTACCAAGTAAGATAAGACGTAAAAAACTAAATGAAGTGATTGCTGAAATCACTTCTTTTTTTATTCGATTAATAAAGAAATATTGTGTACGATATTGAATTAACTATATAATAGAAAAGGTTATTAACAAGGAGACTAATTTATGAAACTGACATGCAGAAAACTGTTAAGCATTTTACTGGCAGTATTAACATGCTGTACTTTAGTTGCAGGCTGTACGCCGAAACCGGATGATCCGCAGCCTACACCGGAACCTTCAGATGATCCGACACCGGAAGAAATTGTTTATACCATTGACAATATCCGTAATTACGTTGTCGGTGTTGACGAAGATGTCGAACTGCCTGATGGAACCAAGCAGCCGTTAATTAACTTTGATAATGCTGCAACAACGCCAGCTTTAGTGCCTGTAATGAACACTGTTGATGAAGAGATGAAGATGTACGGTTCAATTGGCCGCGGTTTCTCTCAGAAGTCAAACCATTCAACTGACATTTACAATGAGACCCGTGATACAGTATTGAACTTCCTCAATGCTGATCCTGATAAATATACCTGTTTCTATGTAAACAGCACTACAGATGGCTTAAACAAGCTGGCAAGCGCTCTGGTTGAAAGTGAAGACGACCTCGTTCTGGCTACCCGTATTGAGCATCATGCCAATGACCTGTCATGGCGTGAACGCTGCAAGGTCATTTATGCTGAAGTAGATGATCAGGGCCGCGTTATTTATGATGAGATCGAAAGACTGTTAACTGAAAATGAAGGCAAGGTAAAATACGTTACTATCACGGCTGCATCCAATGTTACCGGATATGTTACCGATGTACACAGAGTTGCCAAGATGGCTCACGCTCATGGCGCCAAGATCATTGTTGACGGTGCTCAGATCGTTGCTCACCGTGAATTCTCAATGAAGGGTGCTACGCCTGAAGAAGACATCGACTTCTTCGTATTCTCCGCCCATAAGATGTATTCTCCTTATGGCGGCGGTGCAGTAGTAGGCCCTTGGGAAGAGCTGATCAAACACATGCCTGAATTCTACGGCGGCGGTATCGTTAAGATCGTCAGAGACTATGAAGTAACATATAAGAGTGCACCTGAAGTTTATGAAGCAGGTTCACCGAACTATGCCGGTGTTGTAGGTATGGCTGAAGCCATGAAGATTTTAAAGGAAGTTGGCTTTGATGCCATTTCCGAACATGAAAAAGTACTGAACCGCAGACTTATTGATGGCTTGAAGAAAATTGACAACATCATCATTTACGGTGATACAGAGAATATTGATGACCGTGTTGGTGTCGTAACCTTCAACTTTGAGGATATCAACTCATACGTACTTGCTCAGCAGCTGTCTAACACCGGTGCCGTGGCTACACGCCGTGGTGCATTCTGTGCTCATCCGTATGTATGGCGTATGATGGGTATTTCAGATGAGGAAGCTGCCAACTTTGAAAACTGCATTGACAGAAATACTCCTGGCATGATCCGCGTCAGCTTCGGCATTTACAATAACGAAGCAGAAGTCGATAAATTCCTGGAAATTCTGAACAGCATTCTTGAAGAATCAAGACAGGCAACACTTCTTGATTCACAGGCAATTCCTAATTACTAGAAAAAGCAGCAGATATGATATCTGCTCTTTTTTATGGTCAGAAACAGGGTAAAAAGGTTAAAATAACAGTAAATCAACTAACTGGTTAGCGAAAATACAACCAATAAGTTAGTAATTCAACGTTTGGGCGCTTCATTTCTGAGACGGGAAAGGAGAAAATGACAGTGAAGAAAACAGGAGGTACTAACATGGAAAGTTTTGGAACAAGACTTGCAGATTTAAGAAGAGAACATAATCTTACTCAGAATGATATCGCTGACAGACTGAACATTTCAGCACAGGCTGTCAGTAAATGGGAAAATGACCTGACTTCCCCAGACATTGATACTCTGTTAAAACTGTCTGACATTTTCAATATTACCGTTGATGAACTGCTTGGTAAGAAGAAACAGGAACCTGTATATTTACCGGCAGAAGAAAGAAAAGACATCAATAAGATGGTACTGAAAATAACTGTTGACAGTGTCAGCGGTGACAGAGTAAGAGTCAATCTCCCAATGGCAGCTGTCAGAATATTCCTTAATAACGATTCCGTAAAGGTCTTCAGTGGAAACAAGGCCCTGGAAGGAATTGATTTCAATCAGGTATATGCCTTGGTTGAACAGGGGATCATCGGCGAACTGGTATCAGTAGACAGCGCAGACGGTGATCATGTCAGAATAACGGTTGAGTAATATGAAGATAGAGGTTTCAACACCTGAACTTCCTATTCCAATCAAACTGATATTTCCAACATCCGTTCTGCGTTCCAGGTGGATATGGAAACTGGCTTTGAAATATACTGATGACCGGCAGAAAGATACGGTCATGAGTTACAGCAGTATAATTTCCCAAAGTGCATTTGCCCTGGAGGAATATGTCAGGAAATTCGGACACTTCAATCTGGTTGAAGTTGAGGAAAAGGATGGCACAAAGGTAATTATCCGTGTCTGAAATCAGCCGCTTCTGTACTCTGCAGAAGCGGTTTTGAATTGAATAAGTGCTATGACAATAATAAAATATAGTTAATTGCAGGGAGGATCAGTTATGAAAATAGAGATCAGACCGTATACTGCTGCCAGAATTGATGACGTGGTTGCCTTTGAACATGAACTGCGTGAGCAGGAACAGTTCTGGGGCTGGGAGATCAATGAGGAATATCTGAAGTCAGTCAGAGACAGTTTTGCGGATGATTCCTTTAAAGATTCCATTTCGCTGCTTGCCTATGTTGACGGCAAGGTAGTGGGACGAATAGATTCTTCCATGATCAAAAGTCATTTTGACGGCTCGACCAAAGCTTATCTTGACTGGATATGCGTACTTAAAAGCTACCGTCATAACGGGGTTGCTCAGAAGCTGATGGACAGTCTGAGAAAAGAACTGGGAAAAAGAGGAATAGATACGCTTATCGGCTTAACTGCTTCAAATGATGAAGCCAAATCGTTCTATAAGTCCATACCGGATTCCCTCATGAGAGATATTGGCATCTGGATCAATGTAGAGACTGATAAGAGTAAAAAATAAAGCAATATACGCAAAAAGGTATATTGCTTTTGAATATATGGGGATAATGGTATAATCAAAGTAATGAAAACCGGACTTATAATGGAAGGCGGTGCAATGCGTGGCCTGTTCACCTGTGGGATAATAGATGTCTTTATGGAAAACGGCATCGTTTTTGACGGTGCTGTGGGTATTTCTGCCGGAGCAGTATTTGGCTGTAACTACAAATCTGAACAGATAGGCAGACCTTTACGCTACAATACGACATACTGTAATGACCCGCGTTACTGCTCATTCAGCTCCCTGATAAAGACCGGCGACCTGTACGGTGCTGATTTCTGCTACAATCAGATAATGCATGTCCTTGATCCTTTTGATACGGAAGCATTTAAGAATAATCCAATGGAATTCTATGTTGGTGCTACTGATATTGAAAGCGGCAAATGTGTTTATCATAAATGCTATGACGGTCGTGACGAAGATACGCTGTGGTTCAGAGCATCTGCTTCAATGCCGCTGGTATCCAGACCGGTGGAAATCAATGGTCATCTGTATCTCGATGGAGGCATGACAGATTCAATACCGTATGAGTTCATGGTATCTCAGGGCTACGATAGAAACGTTGTTATTCTTACTCAGCCTCGGGGTTTTGTTAAAAAGAGCAATAAGCTTCTGCCGCTGTTCAGAACGGTTAACAGAAAATATCCTAAGATCGCTGAAGTAATGGCGGTAAGACATCTGCGTTATAATCATCAGGTTGCTGAGGTTGAAAAAGACGAGAAAAGAGGCAAAGCCTATATCATCAGACCGGCTGAAAGCCTGAATATCGGTAAAATAGAAAAGGATCCTGATGAATTAAGAAGAGTATATGAAATAGGCAGGCAGACTGCTTTACGGCAGCTGGATGCCATTAGGGAATTCATCAGAAAACCTGAACAGGAATAAGACAATAAAAGATGGCTGAGCCATCATTTAATATATAATCTGCATGTCTCCGGTAATACCGTACATCTGTTTGAATTCTTCAAGATCCTTAGGGTTTCTTATCAGTAAGATCTCGTCGAATTTTCCTGATTCCAGGTCAATGAATCCTGCTACCTGCTCACCGGTACAGATACTGGCTCTGATAGCCGGTTTTCTTTTAGCCGGATCATAAGATTTGTGCTGAATCTTCTTTTTGAATAGCATGATTATCACCGTGACCTTCCTGACAGTTATATTGTAACATCTTTATGGTAAAATAGTCGTAAGAACGAGGTATATATTATGGCATCAGGAAGATCATTACTTGATTATGTGCTGGAACAGCTGTCAGGTCTGGAGGATGTAACATACAGACCAATGATGGGTGAATACATCATCTATTATGGCGGAAAAGTCGTCGGAGGCATATATGATGACCGTTTTCTGGTAAAGCCGACTAAGTCAGCTGTAGCTATGATGTCTGAATGCAGATATGAGATTCCATATGAAGGCGCTAAAGAAATGTTGCTGGTTGAAGACATAGATAACAGAGAATTTCTGATGGAACTGTTTGAAGCCATGTATGATGAACTGCCAACACCAAAGAAGAAGAGATAATAAGATGAGATTTGATAATGCCTATTTCATAAACGGAACAGCCTATGCCGGAAAAAGCACGATGGTAAAGCTGCTGGCTGAAAGACATAATGGCATCGCGTGTGAGGAAAACTATCACGATGCTTTTTTGTCTGAATTAGATAAAACAGAATTTACAGCCCTGACTTATACCCGCGATCTGGAGGACTGGCATGATTTCATCAGGAGGTCTCCTGAGGAATACTGTAAATGGATAGATGATGTTGCTAAAGAATGTGAGATTGTGGAATTAAGAATTCTGGAAGATGTATGCAAAAAGGGAAAACCGGTTTTTGTGGATACCAATATCTGCGTTGAAACTCTGAAAAAGATTACTGATCACGATCATGTTCTTATCATGCTGGCAGATCCGATGATTTCAGTAAACAGATTCTTTGAGAGAGAAGACCGGGATAAGCAGTTTCTTTACAGACTGCTGATGGAAGAAAAGGACCCTGAAGCAGCCATGGAAAACTACCGTAAGGGACTGAACCTTATCAATTCACAGGAAAAATATGATGCTTTTCTTAATTCAGGATTCAATGTGATTATCAGAGATGAAAACCGAAGCATTGAGGAAACCTTTGAACTTGCTGAAAAGGCATTTGGTTTATGTAAGACAGATTAGGGAAGGTCATTATATTACTGATTATAATTGATTTGCCGGACAGGGAGGAAACATAATTGAATGGCTGACATGCTTACGTAAAGCTCTTTTTTTCGGGTGTCATGAAAAGGGATAGAACAATACTGTGTTATGATGATGTTATAGGAAATGAGGGACTATTATGAAAGTACTGTTTGTAGGTAACAGTCATACATTTTTCAATGACATGCCGGAACTGTTTGCGAGATTCGTTGAAAAGACAACAGGCGAAAAGCCGGAAATAGTCATGCTGGCTTATGGCGGCAGAGATTATAAATGGCACCGTAAAGAATACTTTGCCTTAAGATTCAACCTGATGTATGGCGGTTATGATTACTGCATATTGCAGCAGGCTGCTCATCCTTATCCGCCAGTTGAGGAAACCATGGAATACGGCGGAATGATAATTGATCTCTGTAAGAAATACGGTGTAACACCTGTTGTTTATATGACCTGGGCTGAAAAGCGCTTCCCGGAAAATCAGCAGAAGATGATCGATACCTGTACCGAACTTGCAAAAGAAAAGGGTGCCTTACTGGCACCTGTTGGAGCTGTTTGGCAGAAGGTTCAGCAGGAATATCCTGACATTGAACTGTATTTCCGTGATGGAGAACATGCCGGGCCTTACGGTGATTTTTTGATTGCTGGCGTAATGTGCAGACTGTTAACGGGAGATCTGTCAGATGAGGTAGTCGGCTGCGGTTTTGATTTTCTGCAGAATGATCCGCTGGTTATGGAGCCTCCAACAGTCATAGAAGATAAGGAAAGAATTCCTGTTGAACTGGATAAGGAAAAAACAGATTTAATTATAAAAACCATAAATAACTGGAATATGTAAAATGGATATCGTCAATTGATATCCTTTGTTTTTTATTCGTTTTCTTTCTGTATGTCATTCATGTGAGCATACTCACCGCCAAGGGCAACCAGTTCATCATGAGTGCCTCTTTCAGTAACAGTTCCTTCTTCAATTACCAGGATCTGTTCAGCTGTTCTGATAGTGCTCAATCTGTGAGCTATGGCGATGATGGTTCTCTTGCCGGTTAGTGAGTTGATGGCGTTACGTATCTTCTGCTCTGTTTCGACATCGACTGCAGCGGTTGCTTCATCAAGAACGATTATCGGTGAACGGCGTAATA
Source organism: Erysipelotrichaceae bacterium (assembly GCA_017405675.1). Next base: position 28,352 of record JAFRAB010000029.1, on the reverse strand, counting down.
TGGCACGGGCAATGGCAATACGCTGTTTCTGTCCGCCTGACAGTTTGACTCCTCTTTCGCCTGTTACCGTATTATAACCTTCAGGCATGGCTTCGATTTCCTGATCGATGTTGGCTGCTCTGGCAGCTTCTTTTATTTCTTCCATTGTGGCTTCCGGTCTGGCATAACTGATGTTTTCAGCTATGGTTCCATTAAATAGGAAAGTATCCTGAAGAACAGTGGAAATATTCTGTCTTAAACTCTTAACGGTAATGTTCTGAATGTCATGCCCGTCTATCAGAATTCGGCCAGAATCCGGTTCATAGAAACGGGAAAGCAGTTCCGTAATAGTGGTCTTGCCGACTCCTGTCGGACCAACCAGGGCCAGCATTTCGCCTGGCTTGCAGGTAAATGAAACATCATTGAGAACCGGAATGCCTTCAACATATGAGAAGCATACATGTTCAAATGTTATTTCTCCTTTGACATCAGTCAGATCAACAGCTCCCGGTCTGTCTTCGATCTGGTTAGGGGCATCAAGGATCGTTATGACTCTTTCGGCTCCGGAAAGTGACTGCTGCATGTTTTCAACCAGATTGGCCAGTCCGGTGATTGGCTGGTAGAAAAGACTCAGATACAGCAGGAAAGCGACAATGTCTTCAACCTGAAGACCTTCAGCATAAGCCAGATAGCCGCCAAAGGCTACGACCAGAACAGTACCAATTGATGATATGAATTCTACGGAAGGGTGGAATACGGCACTGACCTTTAAGGCCTGCAGCATGGCTCTTACATGTTCGAAATTCTTTTCATTTACTCTGCCTGTCTCATATTCTTCACGGCCGAAAGCCTGAATTTCATGAGTACCGGAAAGATTATCCTGCAGCTTGCCGTTAAGTTCACCCATCTTCCGCTGGGAAATGCGGAAGAACGGACGTACCTTCTTGGCAAATATGATACCGGAAATCAGGATCAGCGGTATAGGGGCACAGGTTATAAGTGCCAGCTTAAGGTTGATCGTCAGTAAGATGATCAGTACACCCAGGAAAGTAACAATATTGGTTATTGACTCAGGGATCATGTGAGCATACAGCAGCTCAAAGTCCCTGGTGTCGTTTACGACTCTGCTCATCAGATCACCGGTCTGTTTGTCATGGAAATATCCCAGATGCATGTGAGCCAGCTTGTCATATACCTTGGTTCTTAAGTCACCGACCAGATACCAGGCAGCCTTGTGAGACATGTAGTTGCTCATGAATCGGAAAACGATTCTTGAGAGATATAAGGCAACAAGTATTATGGCCAGCTTTTTAATTTCCTGTAAACCTTCAGCGGTAACACCGTTTTTGACTATTCCCGTCAGGGCAGACAGTACTCTTGGTGCAGCCAGGTTTACCAGAGTAAGAGAAAGAGTAGCAGCAATTGCCAGGGCATAAAGAGCTTTATAACGTATTGCTTCTTTACTAAGTTTCCACAGTGTTTTCATTGCTTTTCCTCCCTCTTAAATATATCAGTATTATTATAATACAACAATGATTCCGATTAGTTAGGTGATATGCTCAGATATGAATAACAAAATATTTATGAATGGTTTTCACAAACAGCTTCACATATGGGTTTTTAGTGGCTTTTTTTGTTTACTTTAGACATGCTCTTAAAATATAATGAGGGTAGAAAAGGAGATTTTCGCAGTATGTCGCGAACAGACGATTATCACAGTAGACACATAATAAAATCTGGCGGTCGTGCTGCGGAGAAGCACCGGTTTTTGTAAACTGAAAAGACCGCCTTGAAAGAGGGGGTTTTTATATGGCAAAGGCTAAAAACACTGCAGACAGCAAGGCTGTCGAAAAGAAACTCGAAGACTATGCCCGCTTAAGCAAGGAAGAGCTGTTTGAAAAATTCGAAATCGATAACGGCGGCTTAAGCAATGATCAGGTTGCAGCCAATACCGATAAATACGGGAAGAACATAATAAATCAGAGCAATGAGAATACATTGATCATCAGACTAAAAGATGCGGTGATCAATCCCTTTAATATTGTTCTGCTGGCTGTAGCAGGTGTAACTTACTTTACGGACGTTATCCTGGCTGATCAGGCCAACTATGCAACATTCGCCATGCTGCTGATCATTGTAGCCATTTCCTCAACTGTTTCCTTTGTACAGTCGGAAAAGAGCAGTAATGCTGCCAAGCAGCTCCAGAAGATGATCAGCAATAACATCGAGGTCATCCGTAACGGCTATACCGTTACCATCAACATTGAAGATGCTGTCCCGGGTGACATTGTCAAACTGGGTGCCGGTGACATGGTGCCGGGCGATGTCCGTTTCTATGACCTGAAGGACTTGTTTATTGACCAGTCACAGCTGACCGGTGAATCAGTTCCGGTCGAAAAATACCTGGACTGCCGTGAATATGATAATATTACTGAACTGTCCAATATCGGTTTCATGGGCAGCAACATCGTTTCCGGCAGTGCCAAGGCAGTTATCCTTTCAACAGGCAACTATACTTATTTCGGATCAATGGCTAAATCACTGTCTTCTGAAAACACCAGAAGCACATTTGATGAAAACATGGATTCCATATCCAAGCTGCTGATCAGATTCATGCTGATAATGATTCCTGTTATCTTTATAGCTAACCTGCTGACAAAGAATAACTGGCTTGATTCTCTGATGTTCGGTATCACGATCGCTGTCGGTCTGATGCCGGAAATGCTGCCGGTAATCATGACCAGCTCTCTGGCTAAGGGAGCTATTTCCATGAGTAAGAAAAAGACCATTGTCAAACGTCTGGGTGCCATCCAGACTTTTGGGGAGATGGATGTATTATGTACAGACAAGACTGGTACTCTTACTGAGGACCAGGTAATACTGGAAAAATATCTCAACACTAAAGGCGAGGAGGACAGAAGAGTTCTCTCTCACGCCTTCCTTAACAGCTATTTCCAGACCGGAATGAAAAACCTGATGGACAGGGCAATTATTTCCAGAGGTGAAAAGGAAGGTCTCAACAGACTTAAGAGAGAGTATGTCAGAGAAGACGAGATTCCGTTTGACTTCTCCAGACGTATGATGTCAGTAGTTATGAGAGATAAGAAGCTGAAACGTCAGCTGATTACCAAGGGTGCTGTTGATGAAGTTATCAGCCGCTGCCGTTATGTTGACGTTAACGGCCAGGTTGAAGAAATAAATGATGAGTGGCTGAAAATAGCCCGTAACGTAGCTGAGGAAAACGGACGGGAAGGAATCAGAGTTATTGCCGTAGCTCAGAAAAACGAGATCCATGATGTTGATACTTTCGGTATTGACGATGAAAAGGACATGGTACTTCTGGGATTTATCGGTTTCCTGGATCCGCCTAAGGAATCAGCCAAGCCGGCTTTGGATAACCTGAAAGCCAGCGGTATCAGAACAGTCGTTCTGACCGGTGACAGTGAAGGTGTTGCCATTGCGGTTGCCAAGCGCCTGGGTATCGATGTTACCTATACTTACAACGGTGCTGCTGTTGATAAGATGAACGATGAAGAACTGGGTGAAGCCTGTGACAGAGCATATGTATTTGCCAAGCTCAATCCAATGCAGAAGAAGAGAATCGTTTCCATCATGCAGGATCAGGGTCACACTGTAGGCTATATGGGTGACGGTATTAATGACTCGCCGCCGCTGAAACAGTCTGACGTTGGTATCTCTGTTGATACCGCAGTTGACATTGCCAAGGAAGTCGCTGATATCATCCTGTTGGAGAAAGACCTGCAGGTACTGGAAGACGGTGTCATGGAAGGACGCCGTACATTTGCCAACATGAACAAGTATCTCAAGATGGCTATTTCCGGCAACTTCGGTAACATGATATCTGTTGTCATTGCCTCACTGGCATTACCGTTCCTGCCGCTCAAGCCAGTTCATATTCTGGTTCAGAACATTCTGAATGACTTTGCTCAGCTGGGTATGCCGTTTGACAATGTTGAACCTGAATACATTGAAAAACCTAAGAAATGGAATGTTGACGGCATTAAGAAGTTCATGGTTTACTTCGGGTTACTGTCCACTGTACTCGACGTACTGTGCTTCCTGGTATTATGGCATGTGTTCCATTATGACAATATTTCAAAAGCCGAGTTCTTCCAGTGCGGATGGTTCATGTTCGGTGTTATCTCACAGACCATGGTAATCCATACGATCAGAACTCATAAGCTGCCGTTTATACAGGCTAATGCTTCCCTGCAGCTGTATCTGTCTAACATAGCTGTTGTCATCATTACCCTGATAATCGGCATGACCAATATTTCCCGGATATTTGAAATGGGAAAGGTTCCGGGAAGTTACGGATTATGGATGCTGATACTGCTGCGGATCTACCTGATACTGGCACAGATAATCAAGAAGATTTACATAAAGATAAACAAAGAATGGATATAGGAGGGTGCGAATATGACCGAAAGAAATACTGAAGAAATAATGGATGAAAGATATTATGCCCAGGAAATATTTGATCTGGTTCGCAAGACACCGGATAAGAAAAAATTGGCCAACGCGCTGTCATACTATCATGATAACGACATAGCCAGTGCTCTGAGCTATCTGACACCTAAGGAAAGAAAACATCTTTATGATTCCATAGGCATTGAAAACACCTCCCGTGTCTTTGCCTACCTGGATGAAGATGTAGATAAATACTTTGCTGAACTGGAAGCAGATCAGGCAGCTGACATCATCGAAGAGATGGACGCTGACGACGCTGTTGATATTCTGGAAGGATTAAATGACACAAAAGCCAGGGAAATCATCGGATTGATGGAACCGGAAGCCAAGGAAGACATCGAACTGATCAATTCCTACGCTGATAACCAGTTCGGTTCCCTGATGACAACTAACTTTATCGCTGTAAAGACCGGACTGACTTTAAAGGAAACCATGAGTTCACTGGTTGAGCAGGCTAAGGAAAACGACAATATCGGGACGATTTATCTGATCAATGAGAATGGAACGCTGCACGGTGCCATTGACTTAAGAGACTTACTGACTTCCAAAAACGAAGAAGAGCTGGAAGAAACGGTTATCACATCATATCCGTATGTTTATGCTGATCGGATCATCAATACAGAAACTCTTGACGAACTGATTGATTATGATGAAGACTCAATCCCGGTACTGTCTGAAAAGACAAATGAAGTTCTCGGTGTTATTACTGCACAGGACCTGGCTGAAATATCCTTTGAAGAACTGGACGAACCGGTAGAGCCGGTTGAAGTGGTTCCTGAGAAGGAAGACAGGAAAGGCGGCATACTGTTGATATGCGGTATGATTATGCTGGTTCTTGCAGCGCTTGCCGGCCACAGTACTGTTTCTGAGAATATTACCAGAGAGACATTATTCATTGTCTTCCTGGTTGCCGGAGCTGTATTAGGCTGTATTGGCCTGTACTATTTCTACGGCAAGAAAAAGAACTGAGTCATTCTCATCACAACTGATATTACAGATGATATAATGTAATCGGTAAGCTAAGGGATCAGAGATCCCGGAAAGGAATACTATGGATAATAAGGAAATCGTATTGGAAGCTATGAAAAAAGCCGGTGTGCCTCTGAATGCCGGTAAGGTAGCTGAACTGACAGGACTTGACCGCAAGGTTGTTGATAAGGTATTTGCTGAACTGAAGAAGGCAGGACTTATCGTTTCTCCTGTAAGATGCAAGTGGGAACCTGCTGAAAAGTAAGAAAAGAGATGAACCGACGATGTCGGTTTTTCTTTTGAATAAGTTTAACAGTGATACAATAGAAATAGGCCGGAGGTGTCTTTATGACTGAAACAAAAATATATGTCGGACTTAATGATTCCGAATCCATGAAACAGGAACATGAGACTGAGAAATACGTTAAGATTCTCAAGAATGTCTGTTATAACTATCATGTTGCCTTTTCTTTTTCAGTTGTCCAGGGCGGATACATTCATGAAGACGGACAGTATACTCAGGAGACTACTCTGGTTCTGACACTGATCGATACCGATAATGAAACAGTCAATGAGATTGCCAAGGATCTCTGTGTCTTTTTCCATCAGGAATCGGTTATGATCACCGAAAGCAAGATCAGAGCCTATTTCATTAATGAAAGGTTATAAAAAAACACCGAATATGGAATTAATCGCAAACGGCAATAAGTATTCAATCATAAGACTGCTGGGCCATGGAAAGGGTGGATATTCATATCTGGCAGACAGTGATGACAGAAAAGTAGTTGTCAAGAAGATACATCACGAACCATGTGAATATTATGCTTTTGGGGATAAGATAGAAGCAGAAATAAATGACTATCATCGCCTTAAGAACGCAGGAATAAGAATACCTGAAATGCTGGAAGCTGACAGAGAAAACGAGTGTATTGTCAAGGAATATATTGAAGGTGAAACAGTTGCTGAACTGATAAAGCATAAAACCAATATAGACGATTTGACTGTTCAGGTCCGTGAAATGGCTGAAAAGGCAAAACGGGCAGGACTGAACATCGATTATTTCCCGACCAATTTCGTAGTCAGTGATGAAGTACTGTGGTATATAGATTACGAATGCAACAATTATATGGAAGAATGGGACTTTGAAAACTGGGGTAACAGATACTGGTCATATACTCCGGAGTTCATCGAAAAGGTTATTATGAAGGATTTAAGATTTATTGATTTAAAAGAAGCTGTTGAAATGGAAGATACAGCAGCACAGTGGTTCCATGAAAAGTGGAAAGTACCAAAAGAAGCATATCTGGAATGCATGGATGAATATCTGTCAGGCCAGACGGAATACGGATGGTATCTGTGTCTGGATGGAAATCAGATCGTTGGCGGTCTGGGAGTAATCGAAAATGACTTTCATGACCGAAAGGATCTGAAACCTAATGTCTGTGCTGTTTATACGGAAAAACCATACCGCAGACTGGGAATAGCCGGCAGGCTTCTTGACATGGCAGTAGAAGAGCTCAGAGGAAAAGGCATATCGCCCGTATATCTGGTAACGGACCATACCGGCTTTTATGAAAGATACGGCTGGGAGTTCTACTGTATGGTGCAGGGTGACGGTGAAGAAGAACCGTCCAGATTATACATACACAGATAGGAATAAGGATTATGATCAGAGAACTGGAAAACGCATCTTCATACATGGATTTTGCAAGATCATTTGCGGATGATCCGGTTTTTTCTGATCCGCTGCTTCTGAATGAAAAACAGGTTAAGAAGAATCTGCTGGAAACTGACAGATCTCCGGATAAACATATGTTTGGAGTTTTTGCCGATAATCAGATAACAGGATTATTTGTTTTCTATGTCATTGAAGATGAACATTACATGGAAATGCTGGCAGGATTATCCAGGCAAAAACAGGCATATGATGAAATGTTTGATTATATGAAGCATAACTATGAGGGATACGATGCTGATTTCATTTTCAATCCGCAGAATTATCTGTTAAAAAATATACTTGAAGAAAAGAAAGCTGAATTCTGTGAAGAACAGCAGACAATGTATTTTACTCATGTGCCACTTGAAAGCGACAACGATGTCATAGCTTTTTCACCTGCATATTATCAGCAGTACTGCGACATTCATGATGATAACGGCAGATACTGGACAGGTGAAAAGACAGCTCGGGCAACAGACAGATTTCACATTTATCTGGCGTTGAAAAATGATAAGGTTATCGGATATACTGACGTTACATATGGCTTTGATGAAAATGAACCCATTGATCTGTTTGTAAAAGAAGAATATCGCAACCAGGGGTATGGTCGCAAGCTGCTGACCAAAGCTCTGCTTGATAATGAACCTAAGGAAATGGTTCTGCAGGTCGACGTAAACAATGCGCCAGCTGTTCATCTTTATGATTCGCTGGGATTCAAGGTCAGAGAAAACCGGAATATGATAACAGTTCACTGGAGAAAGATATAAAAATGGAAAACAGTAATTATCAGATTACCAGAAGGATGATGCTGAGTCTGCTGCCGGTACAGATCATACTGGCGGCTGTTAGTGCAGTCAACAGCATCGTATCCAGCTATTTTGCCAGTAATTTTATCGGCATTGATGTCATGAGTGCTGTTGGTCTTTACAGTCCTGTCAACATGTTACTCGGGGCTATTGCTTCTGTTATGTCCGGAGGCAGTGCCATAATGTGCGGGAAATACCTGGGGCAGAATCAGAACAGGAAACTGCAGGATATGTTTTCGCTGGATCTGCTGCTGACATTTATTGTGTCAGCTGTTTTTACTGTTCTGTTTGTCATGATGGGAATAGCAGATCTGACAGGCATATTTACACAGGATGAAGTATTGCGTCCGATATTCAACCGTTATCTGATAGGACAGTCAGCTGGCATAATACCTATGATGCTGGGGAATCAGCTTCCAATGTTTTTAACGACTGAAAACAAGAGTAAAAGAACTCTCGTATCTAGTATTGTCTATATATTTGTCAATCTTGTATTTAATTACATATTTGTTGAACAGCTGAAACTCGGTGTTTTAGGACTGGCTCTGGCGTCTTCTCTGGGAATGTGGGTCTTCCTTATTATGGAAATCCAGTATTTCATGACCAGAAAGTCCAATCTGAAAATCAGGATTAAGAAGATTGACTGGAAGGAAGCAGGTAATACTGTTTCAATTGGCTGGTCATGCGGAGAAAGCTATCTTTATATGGCATTAAGAGGTCTGGCAGTCAATAAACTGCTGGAAATACATACCGGAAGCATGGGTATTTCAGCATTCGCTACAGCCAATAATCTCATGGGTATTTTCTGGGCAATACCAAGCGGAATGGCTGCTGTATCGAGGCTTCTGATAAGTGTTGCCATAGGAGGAGAAGACCGTCAGACACTTGTTGATATCATGAGAGTAATGTACAGGTGCTATATACCTATAATGTGTGCGGTGGATGTGGTAATCATATTGATGGCAGACCCTCTGACAGGCATATTCTACAGTGATCCGTCTGTTCAGGTTTATGCAATGATGAGATCAGGATTACGTATTCTTCCTCTATGCATGCCATTAAGTATCATCTGCATGTATTTCAGCAATTACAGTCAGGTTGTTTCCAGAGATGCATATAACAGAACTCTTTCAATACTTGACGGAGCAGCTGATGTTGCGTTCTTCTCATATCTGTTAACAGGGCAGCTTGGTGTTGACGGTGTTTATATTGCGAATGTACTGAATGGCATAGTTACGACATTGTTTATTGTTGGTTATGCCTGGATCAAACTGAAACGCATGCCAAAGAGCATGGATGATCTGCTGGTAATGCCGGATGATTTCGGTATTGATGAAGATGAAAGAATAGATATTTCGGTCAGGACGATCAAGGAAGTTGTTACTCTTTCAGAACGCATACAGCGGTTCTGCATGGAGAAGGGTATTGACAGTAAACGTTCGTATCTTTCCGCCCTGGCTCTGGAAGAAATGGCTGCCAATATCGTGGAGCAGGGCTTTACCAAAGACAATAAGGAACATACTATTTATGTTCGTGTCGTACATAAAGGTGACAATGTTGTTCTGCGTATCAGAGATGACTGCCAGCCTTTCAACCCTGAAGACAGAAGACAGATTTCTGAAAATGAAGATATTACCAGGAACATAGGTGTCAGAATGATCTATAAGATCCTTAAGGATATAAATTATCAGTTCCTGTTTGGCATGAATGTTCTTACCATCAAAATCTGAGGCTTTGGATATGGATATTGTTATTGAAATAGTTGGTGAACTGATTTTTGAACTTCTGTTTGAAGGAGCTGTTTATGCAAGTAAAAACAAAAGGATTCCTTCAGTTCTCAGAGTGATTCTGATAATACTGGTTACATTGTTTATCGTTGCCGTGATTGGATTGGTGTTTTTTGCCGGAATAACAATGTTGCAAAAGTATATGATTGCTGGAATACTGATAATAGGTATAGGAATAATACTATTGATATCAGCCTGCAGAAAGTTCGGACAGACATATCTGCCTGAAGTACAAGGCAGAAAGGAGGATGTGAAATGAAGAAGATAATTTCTTTGTTGATGATAATTATAATGACATTCATGTTTTCTTTTATCGTAGCTGAAAACAGTACTGTCTATGGTGATGAAACGCTTAAGGCATCCAACGTGAAAGTGGAAATAACGGTAAATGAAAACAATACATATGAGATCACGGAAACGATTGATATTGATTTCATTACGCCTCACCATGGAATCATCAGAACGATTCCTCTGGAAAATGAAATAAGAAGAGCAGATGGATCAAAAGGGCATAATTATGCTTATGTTGATAACATCAGATGCAATGAGAATTATGAATACGAAACAGATGACGGATATGCCTTCATCAGAATAGGGGATGAACGGATATCAGTCACAGGTCACAAGCAGTATGTGCTGAGTTATCTTTATGACATCGATAATGATACGCTGAAAAACGCCGATGAATTGTATCTGAATATCATTGGCACTGAATGGACTTACAGCATTGAAAATCTGGAAGTCATTATCCACATGCCAAAGGCATTTGATTTCAGCAAGTTCGGTGCTTCTCACGGTGCCTATGGAACAGTTGATTACAGCGGCATAATGCAGAAACAGGAAGGCAATAACATTTACGTTAATTACAGCAAAACCCTTGAACCGGGAGAAGCGTTTACGGTTAGATGTGAACTGCCTGAAGGATATTTCATCAGAAAAATATCTGTGCTAAACATAGTGGCTTCCATTTTTGCACCATTGCTGGCAGTTGTGATGGGTCTGTTCTGCCGAAACGATTATAATAAATATGGAAAGCCTGATGTTGTGGTAGAAACGGTAGAGTTTTATCCGCCTGAAGGCATCACTCCTCCTAAAATGGAATATGTAAAGACCGGTGTTGTTGGTGATAAATCATCCAATGCACTGCTGATCGTCCTGGCAAATAAGGGCTTTCTGACAATTGATGACTCCGGGGATGATAAATACAGCTTTACGCTCTATGACAATCCAACTTATGAACTGAGCAATGAAGAGTATATTTATTTTGAAGGTTTATGGAGCAGAGGAAAAGAACAGCCGGACGGAACCAGAATAGTTACCAAAGAAGATCTGGAAAAGAAATTCTATAAAACCATTGATGAAGTTAAGGACGATATCAGAACGAAATCTGAAGCAGTTTATGAATCTGGTCAGCGGAAGTATTCAGAAAGAACAGTTATCTGCGCAGGACTTGCATGCTTTGCGGGGCCTTTTATCATAAGTGTCGGTAATGCGTTCCGTCATCTGCACTGGTATCACTGGGCGGGTATTATCTTATCAGTTATTGCCGGTGTGTACATGGCAGGACTGTCAGCAAGTTACCGTCGCAGGACAAAGAAGAATAATGAACTTTACGGCAGGATCCTGGGATTCGAAAATTTCCTGAATTATACGGAGAAGGACAGACTGGAGATGCTGGTAGAAGATAATCCGATGTATTTCTATGACATACTCCCTTATGCCTATGCCCTGGGAATTACTGATAAGTGGATCAGGAAGTTTGAAGGCATGACAATTGAGCCGGCAAGATGGTATCGCGGTGATGACTTCTCATACTTCATGTATCACAGATTTGATTACATCAGCAATACTGCCTTTGATAATCCAAACTCCGGCAGCAGCTCATCCGGTGGCTGGTCATCTTCTTCCGGAGGAGGCGGCGGTTTCTCCGGCGGCGGATCTGGCGGTGGCGGCAGCAGCGGTTGGTAATAAATCAAAAAGTGAAAAGAGACTGTATTGAAATGAATATCTCATTTCGTTACAGTCTCTTTATCTGAATATTCAAACAGTGAATACGGTTATTTGATTACTCATTGCGGTTATGCAGATTCTGAACTGTTCGAATTATCAAGTTTCTCACTGTGTCGCATCAAGGATCTCGAGTGCCTGACTTCTGATGCTGTCAAGGAATGGATCGTAAAAAAAACGTTGAACTCATCAACTTTAAAGACTGACCGGAAGAGTGGATTGAGTTTTACAACACTGAGAGAATCAGACTTAAAAAGAAGTGATTGAGAAATCACTTCCTTAGGTTTTTATTTTTTGCGAACTAAATGGGGTCCACTCTCAAACACCATGTTTTATTTTTGTTTAGTATTGATATAGAAACCTGTTTCCATCATCCAACGTTATTACGATACTGACGTGGAGTCATGTTGTGATTTCTGGCAAACAGGCGGTAAAAGAAACTGATATTTTCATATCCTACGTAGGAGGATATCTCTTCAATGCTCAATGATGTATTTCTTAAAAGATAACAGGCCTGGTTCAGACGTTTCTGCTCCAGCAGGTTCTTAAAGGTTGACCCGGTCCGCTTCTTTATGATACGCGAAGCAGTATATGTATCAAGCCTGTTATCCCTGGCAAAGTGTGTCAGTGATGCGTTCTGGTAAAAGGAATCGATGTAGCTGAGAGCTTTTAAACCAATGGACTGTTCATAGGAGTTCTCGGATACCCTGATGTTATCAGAATGGTTTATGAGATTAGCAAACAGAAGGTTCATTGTCAGCTGGTTAATAGAACGTCTGTTAGGTTCATTTTTCAACAGATTCCAGATGAGATTTTCCAGCAGGTTCTGAATGGGAATGTTTCCTTCGCTGTTGTAGTAGAGATAGTTTGACTGGGAATCGTTGTCAGTGAGACAGCTGATTATGAAAGATCGCAGAGCGTTTTCTTCCTTTTCCAGGACGTTGAAACTGTCATTGAAGAACTGTGGCAGAATGATGAAATTGACGGCTATGTCATCTTTACCGCAGGGCAGTATTTCCTGAATGGCATTCTGGTTGAGAAACAGCAGGTCACCGGCCTTAAGAACGATCTTTTCCCCGTCGATAAAGTGGGTGGTTTCGCCCTGTACCATGTATATGAATTCAACATAGTTATGAGTATGTCTGGGGAAATGAATAAAGCGGGTATGAGGTCTGATGTCTATAATCTTACCACTGCTTAACAGTTTGTCATGATCAATTTCCATGTCACTGCTGGAATAGTAAATACTGCGGTTTACCGTAGTATTGCCGGACAGAATGGCCTGTTCTTCTTCTGTTATTGCACTGAGTTTTTTCAAAAGCTGTTTATCCATAACCAAATTATATATGAATCTGCAAGAAAAGACAAAAAACTTTTAAAATATGGTCATTATTATGCAAAAAAAGAGAATATATAATGAAATCAAAGAGGTAAATAAAATATGAGCAAACGTTACGAAGAAGCAAAGAACATCTACGGAGAATATGGTATTGATACAGATAAGGCCATGGAAACACTGAAGAACATCTCAGTGTCTTTACATTGCTGGCAGGGTGATGATGTCAGAGGCTTTGACACAGACCCTAACAAACCGCTTACAGGCGGTATTCAGACAACCGGTAACTATCCTGGCAGAGCATCAACTCCTGAGGAACTGATGGCTGATCTGGATGAAGTACTGAAACTGATTCCGGGTAGACCTAAAATGAATCTGCATGCTTCCTATGCCATCTTTGAAAACGGCGAATGGGCTGACAGAGACAAGCTGGAACCAAAGCATTTCCAGAAGTGGGTTGATTTCTGTAAGGAAAGAGGTCTGGGCTGTGACTTCAACCCAACATTCTTCTCTCACGAAAAGTGCGATCCGTTAACTCTGTCATCAGCAGATGATGAAACCAGAAAGTTCTGGATCGAACACGGCAAGGCCAGCATCAGAATTTCAACCTATCTGGCAGAACAGCTGGGTGAAAAGTGTGTCATGAACATCTGGACCGGTGACGGTTTCAAGGATATTCCGGGAGACAGAATCGGACCTAGAAGAAGATATAAGGAAAGTATCGATGAAATTCTCAGTGAACCTTTTGATTTCAATAAGGTTAAGCCATGTGTAGAATCCAAAGTTTTTGGTATCGGTGTTGAATCATATACAACAGGTTCCGCTGAATTCTGCCTGTCTTACGCAGCTGCCAACAGTGACAAATGCATTCCGTTAATGGACAACGGTCACTATCATCCGACAGAAGTCGTTTCTGACAAGATTTCATCATTGCTGACTTTCTTTGATGAAATTGCTCTGCATGTTACCAGACCGGTAAGATGGGACAGTGACCATGTAGTACTGTTTGATGATGAGACAAAGGAAATTGCCAAGGAAATAGTAAGATGCGGCATTGACAGAGTTGACATTGCCCTGGACTATTTCGATGCATCAATCAACCGAATTTCAGCCTGGGTTACCGGATACCGCAACTTACAGAAGGCCCTGTTATTCGCTTTATTACAGCCAACTGCTCTGCTGCAGAAACTTCAGGACGAACAGAACTTCAGCAAACTGATGGCTGTTCAGGAAGAACTGAAAGTACTGCCATTTGGTGACATCTGGAATCAGTATTGCGATTATTGCGGCAAACCACAGGACAGAGAATGGTTCGCAGAAGTTGAAAGATATGAAAGAGAAGTTCTTTCCAAGAGGGGGTAATTATGGAAACTAAATTAACAAGAGAATTTACCAAAGTTTGTTCAGACGGCTTCAGACAGGGCTGGCATGAAAGAAATGGTGGAAACCTGTCCTACAGAATGAAGGAAGAAGAAGTTAATGAAATCAGAGACTGCCTGAATGAACAGGCTGAATGGAGAGAAATCGGTACGGAAGTACCGGGACTGGCTAATGAATACTTCATGGTTACCGGCAGCGGTAAGTACATGCGTAACGTTGAACTGGATTTTGATGACAGCGTTGCCGTTATCAGACTGAATGAAGACGGCACCAAATACAAGGTAGTCTACGGACTTGTCAATGGCGGACGTCCTACCAGTGAACTGCCTTCTCATCTGATGAACCTGGAAGTTCTTAAGAACCGAGACGCCGAAATGAGAGTTGTCTATCATGCTCATCCGGCAAACATTGTAGCTCTGACCTTTGTTCTGCCGCTGAATGATGAGATATTTACAAGGGAAATCTGGGAAATGGAAACAGAATGTCCGGTTGTCTTCCCGCAGGGTATCGGTGTTGTGCCTTGGATGGTTCCGGGCGGTAAGGAAATAGGAATCAAGACATCTGAAATAATGAAGACCAGAAATGTGGCAGTATGGGCCCATCACGGCTTATTTGTCTGCGGTCATGATTTTGATGAGACCTTTGGTTTAATGCATACCGTTGAAAAGAGTGCTGAAATACTTGTTAAGGTAATGTCCATGAGTGACAGAAAGCTTAATACCATTCAGCCGCAGGATTTCCGTGATCTGCAGAAGCCTTTCAATATCACTCTTGATGAAAAATACCTTTATGACAAGCCAACTGACAAAATAGGTGACAGATAAAATGAAGTACTATCTGGCAATAGATATAGGTGCTTCCAGCGGCAGACACATCGTCGGTTGGCTGGAAAACAATGAAATATGCACGGAAGAAGTATATCGATTTAAAAATGGCGTAAAAGAAGAAAACGGCCATCTTATCTGGGATATAGAATACCTGTTTGAAGAAGTCAGAAAAGGCATTGCTGTCGCCAGGGAACAATATGAGATATCATCACTGTCCATTGATACCTGGGGAGTTGATTATGTGCTTCTGAAAAATGATGAGGAAGTACTGCCGGTATATGCTTACAGAGACAGCAGAACTGAAAGTATAATTAATCAGGTTCATGACATAGTTTCTTTTGAAAAGCTTTATGAACATACCGGATGTCAGTTCCAGCCATTTAATACCGTATATCAGCTTTACGATGATCTGAAAAAAGGAAGACTGGAAGATGTTACTGATTTCCTGATGATTCCGGAATATCTGATGTATAAGCTGACCGGAGTAAAGAAAAAGGAATTTACCAATGCCACTACAACAGGGTTGATCAATCATGACAGTCTGTCATTTGACAGGGAAATCATCACTGAATTGGGACTTCCTGAAAAACTGTTCCCTGAATTATCCCGGCCGGGAGAAACGATGGGATACTACGAAGGAATAAAGGTAGTGCTGTGTGCCACTCATGATACCGGAAGTGCCGTAGAGGGTATTCCAATGGAAGGCAACCAGCTATATATTTCCTCAGGAACATGGAGCCTGCTGGGAGTAAAGACTGAAAAGCCGATTACTGATATCGGCAGCATGAAGGCTAATTACTCCAATGAAGGCGGAGTAGGGTATAACCGTTATCAGAAAAACATAATGGGCATGTGGATCGTCAATGAACTGCAGAGAGAACTGTGTCCTGAAGAAAAGATAGCAGACATAGTTATAAAAGCTGAAAACAGCATCTTTGACGGAGTGTTGGACGCCAATGATGACAGTCTTCTGGCTCCTGCCAGTATGAAACAGGCATTTGATGATCTTCTGGAAGAAAAACCGACAGACAAGTATGGTTACTTCAGATGTGCATTCAAATCACTGGCTTTGTCGTATAAAAAAGCAATTGAGGAACTTGAAAGCAATACCGGCTGCAGATACGAGAAACTATACATAGTAGGCGGCGGGGCACGTAACCAGTTCCTGAACAGACTAACTGAAGAATATACCGGAAAGACAGTGGTAGCCTTACCTATTGAAGCGACTTCTCTGGGTAATCTTAAGCTGCAGTTAGATAAAAAAAGTAAATAAAGTGCTTATAAGAAACCATCTCCTTTCAAAGATGGTTTTTTTGTACTTTTTCTTTTTTTTCAGTGAACCAGCTAGAATATTTTGAAAACTTTTTATGTGCAAAATAATTGCATTCTAAAATATATTTGATAAAATATAATTGTATTAAACAGAAAGGAGTGAAAGCCATGAACAAAGAATATGGTGAAAAGATGAAACTTGTAAATCAGCTGTGTTTTCCGTTATATGCGGCTGCCAGAAGTGTCACTAATAAATATACTCCTTTTCTTAAAACACTGGGGTTAACTTATACGCAATACATCGTTCTCCTGGTTCTCTGGGAGAAGGATGGCATTACGGTTGGAGAGATCTGTGACAGACTGCTGCTTGATAACGGAACAGTCTCGCCTTTACTGAAAAAACTTCAGCAGGCAGGATATATTGAAAAGCACAGAAGCGCAGAAGATGATCGTATCGTAAATGTTATTCTGACGGAAGAGGGACGTAAGCTTCAGGAAAGAGCCAAGGACATTCCTGATCTGGTCGCTGACTGTCTGAATCTGCCAGCTGATAAAGCTGAGATGTTATATACGCTGCTTTATGAGCTGCTTGAAAACAATGGTAAATAATAAAGAAAGGAATATTATTATGACAACAGTTTATGATTTCAAAGTAAAAGAAAAGAACGGAAATTACAAAAGCCTGGAAGACTACAAGGGCAAGGTTTTGTTAATTGTCAATACTGCTACAGGCTGCGGATTCACTCCTCACTATGATCCACTGGAAGCCATGTATAAGGAATTCAGAGATCAGGGATTTGAAATTCTTGATTTCCCTTGCAACCAGTTCGCCAATCAGGCTCCTGGCACAGATGAAGAGATCCATGAGTTCTGCACATTAAAGTTCGGAACTGAATTCCCTCAGTTTGCCAAAATCGATGTTAACGGTGAAACAGCAGATCCTCTGTTTGCTTATCTGGCAACAGAAAAGCCATTCGAAGGATTTGGCAAAGGTCTGAAATTCAAGGCATTAGATGCATTTGCCAAGGCTAACAATAAAGCATTTGGCGACAAGGCATACATCAAGTGGAATTTCACTAAGTTCCTTGTTGACCGTGAAGGTAACGTTGTAACACGTTTTGAACCAACTGTTGACATGGAAGAAGTAAGAGAAGCTGTAAAAGCTGCTCTGTAAAAAACTGATAACCGGCTGAGAAATCAGTCGGTTAAATAAGAGAAAGGGGTTATGATTATGAGTAACGGAAACATGGATATCAACACAATGACTGCCAACAGAGAAGCGGTTATTGTCAGAACAAGCATTATAGGTATTGTTACAAATGTCTTTCTGGCGGGCTTCAAGGCAGCAATCGGTGTCATTTCACATTCAATCGCTATCACACTTGACGCCGTAAACAATCTGTCAGATGCCATGTCATCAGTCATAACCGTAATCGGAGCCAAACTTGGAGCCAAGCTTCCTGACAAAAAACATCCGCTGGGATACGGCAGAATTGAATATCTGAGTTCGATGATCGTGGCTGCACTGGTGCTTTATGCCGGTATTACTTCACTGGTTGAATCAGTTAAGAAGATAATCCATCCGGAAGCAGCAGACTATGCACCTGTATCACTGATAATCATCGCTGTAGCCATCGTGGTTAAACTTGCCTTAGGCAGTTTCTTCAAGAAACAGGGTGAAAAGGTTAATTCCGGAGCTCTGGTAGCTTCCGGTTCCGATGCCTCTTTCGATGCTGTACTGTCAGCTTCCGTGCTGGCATCAGCCATTATATATCTGTTATTCCATATTTCTCTGGAAGCATATGTCGGTGTGGTAATTGCGATATTTATCATCAAGGCCGGCATTGAAATGCTGAATGAGACTCTTGATGATATTCTGGGCAAACGCAACGACGAAGAAATGGTCAAAGAGATAAGAAAGATCATCAGGGAAGAGCCGGAAGTCAGAGGCGCATATGACATGATCATGTACAATTACGGCCCTGATAAGAATTACGGTACGGTCCATATTGAACTTCCTGACACCATGACTGTTGAACAGGTTGACGTCATAACCAGAAGACTGCAGTCAAAGGTATACCATGAAACAGGAGTTATACTGACAGGCGTCGGTGTTTACTCATACAACACCACTAACAAGGAAGCACTAAAGATCCGCAATGCCGTTCAGAAAGCAGTATTCTCACATGAATGGGCTTTGCAGATGCACGGTTTCTACGCTGATACTGAGAAGAAGACAATTCGTTTCGACGTAGTAGTCAGCTTTGACGTTAAGCCCGAAGAAGCTGTTGCACAGCTTTATAAGGAGATCGGGGAATTATATCCGGAATATGAACTTCAGATAGTTCCTGATATTGATGTTCTGGATTAACAGAGTAATAAAGAAGAACAGGGCACTGTTCTTTTTTTCTGCTCTATTCAGTTATAAAATATAATTAAGTTCGGTAAAGAGGTAATCAATATGAGTAAGAAAAATGAAGTAATTGCTTTTTTTGACAGACTGTCTGCCGGCTGGGACAGCCACATGGTTCGTAATGAAAGAGCCATCAACAGAATAATCGACAACGGCAGAGTAAGAGAAAACATGAATGTTCTTGATGTTGCCTGCGGCACAGGGGTTCTGATTCCCGATTATCTGAAGCGTAATGTTAACAGTGTAACAGCCATAGATATTTCCAAGGGCATGACTGATATCGCTGCTGCTAAATTTGCGGATGAGGAAAAGGTAGAGGTAGTGTGCGGTGATGTCATGGAATACTGTCCTGATAAAAAGTTTGACTGCATTGTTGTATATAATGCTCTGCCACACTTTGAAAGTCCGGAGGAACTGATAAAGAAACTGGCGGGATTACTGGAAACTGATGGCTGTCTGACAATAGCCCATGGCATGAGCTTTGCTCGGTTGAGCAGACATCATGACAATGTTTCTGAAGACGTTTCCAATCCACTGACAACAGCCTGGGAGCTGGCGGATATAATGTCACGTTATCTGAAAGTTACCGTAGTGGTATCCGATGATGAAATGTATCAGGTTGCGGGTGTAAAAGAATAAGATTTAAAGATTAAAGCTGGAAACAGCTTTTTTCTTTAAAGGTATTGAAATGTAACATGACAGTGTTATAATAATATTGACATTTGAACAATTGTTCAAATGTTTGAAGAGGTGCTGTTATGAAAAAGAACTATAAGATCGAAGTTGACTGCGCAAACTGTGCAAATAAGATGGAGGAAGCCGCTAAGAAGACTGAAGGAGTTAAGGACGCTGTCGTAAACTTCATGACTCTGAAGATGACTGTTACTTTTGAAGAAGGATATGAACCAAAGGAAGTAATGGAAAGAGTAAGAGAAAACTGCAAGGTTGTTGAAGACGAGTGCGAGATTTATCTCTAGAAACAGGCTTTTATGACTAAAAAAGAAAAAAGAAACTTAATGAGAATTATCGCTGCGGTAATTCTTGTTATACTGTGTACGGTTCTGAAGCTGGAAGGATATTTAAGGTTTGCCGTATACATGGCGGCCTATCTTATAGTGGGCTATGACATACTGAAGAAAGCCTTCAAGGGAATTCTGAAGAAACAGATATTCGATGAAAACTTTCTGATGGCCACAGCTACCGTAGGCGCAGTGCTTCTGGGTGAATACACTGAAGCAGTAGCTGTAATGCTGTTCTATCAGATCGGAGAACTGTTCCAGAGCTATGCCATCGGTAAAAGCAGAAGGAACATTTCAGCTCTTATGGATATCAGACCTGACTATGCCAATGTGGAAACAGACGGCAAGATGGAACAGGTCGATCCTGATGAAGTGGAAATCGGAACGGTAATTACCGTACTGCCTGGTGAAAGGATCCCAATTGACGGAATCGTGGTATCAGGTACCAGCACTCTTGATACAAGTGCCTTAACGGGTGAAAGCGTACCGCGCAGAGCCAAGGAAGGCGATGAAGTATTAAGCGGCTGCATTAACATGGATGGCCTGCTGAAAATCAGTACGACTAAGGAATTCGGTGAATCAACGGTTGCCAGGATTCTTGATCTGGTTGAAAATGCCAGCAGCAAGAAATCACGCAGTGAGCAGTTCATCAGCAGGTTTGCACATTATTACACACCGGCTGTCTGCTACAGTGCTTTAGCTCTGGCAGTAATACCGCCGGTAGTAATTATGCTGATGGGTAAGGATCCGGAATTCAGTAAGTGGATCTACAGAGCGCTGACCTTCCTGGTTATCTCATGCCCTTGTGCGCTGGTAATAAGCATACCTCTGAGTTTCTTTGCCGGTATCGGCGGTGCCAGTAAGAACGGTATCCTTATCAAAGGTTCCAACTATCTGGAGACTCTCAGTAAGGTTAACACTCTGGTCTTTGATAAGACAGGTACTGTTACCAAAGGAGTATTTGAAGTAACAGAGATTAATCCTGTTAATATCAGCAAGGAAGACCTGCTGTATCTGACAGCGTATTGCGAAAACTATTCCAGTCATCCGATTGCCAGAAGCATTAAGACGGCTTATGGTCAGGACATAGATGAATCGCTTATTTCCGATATTCAGGAAATCAGCGGTCATGGTGTAACGGCTGTGATAGCCGGCCGAAAAGTTGCCTGCGGCAATGAAAAGCTGATGAACAGACTTGGCATTGAGTTTGAAAAGGCTGACAGTATTGGTACTGTAGTGTATGTCGGCGTTGAAGACAGATATGCCGGATACATAACCGTATCTGATGTAATAAAGGAAAACGCAGCCAGAACATTCAGTCTGCTGAAAAATGTCGGTATTACCAATACGGTAATGCTGACAGGTGATAATAAGACAGTCGCTGATAAAGTTGCTGAAAAGTTGAATATCGATAAGGCATACAGTGAACTGCTGCCTGATCAGAAAGTGGCTATTCTGGAAGACATTATAAAGACAGGAAACGGAAAAGTTGGCTTTGTCGGAGATGGCATCAATGATGCTCCGGCTCTGACCCAGGCAGATGTGGGAATTGCCATGGGGGCTCTGGGCAGTGATGCTGCCATTGAAGCAGCTGACATCGTCCTTATGGATGATGATATAATCAAGCTGGTTACAGCTATCAATATTGCCAAAAAGTGCATCAGGATCGTATATGAAAACATCTATTTTGCGATAGGTGTCAAGTTACGGTGTCTGGTATTAGGCGCCATTGGCAAGAGCAATATGTGGATGGCGATTTTTGCGGACGTTGGAGTAATGGTAATTGCCGTTATTAACGCCATAAGAACGCTGGTAGTAGAGAAGGTGTAGATATGGACAATACAGAATTCTGCGAAAACAATGAAGTTCATTATGATATAGTTAACAAGGTCAATATGATCGATGAAGAGGAACTTACCGATCTGGCCGAACTGTTTAAGGTCTTTGGCGATTCAACCAGAATAAAGATCCTGTACGCTTTATACGAACAGGAGATGTGCGTATGCGATCTGGCTGAGGTATTGAACATGACCATTTCCGCAATTTCTCATCAGCTAAGAATTCTGAAACAGAACAAGCTGGTCAGAAACAGAAGAGACGGAAAGTCTGTATATTATTCTCTTGATGATGAACATGTTCACAAGATCATCGCCATGGGCAAGGAACATATCGAGGAAAAAAGATAAAACATATGAAGGCAGAGTCACATCTGCCTTTTATTGTGGGCATAATATCAGGATGTGAAAAATATAAATAGTATAATAAAAAAAAGAGGAAAATAATATGTTAATCAAAAACGCTAAAGTATTCATTGACGGACAGTTCCAGGATGTGGAAGTACAGTTTGATGAAAAGGGCATTACTGCCATTGGTAATGGTCTTAAGGATGATGAAGTTATTGATGCTGAAGGAAAGTATCTGTATGCAGGCCTCATTGATGCCCATGTTCATGGCGGATGGGGCAGATCTCTGGTGGCTATTGAAAGAACAGATGAATTCGGTGAAATGGAAGAACAGGTAAGTTATCTGTGTAACAGATTCCCATCAACCGGAGTAACAACTTTCTTTCCAACCATTAATGCTGACTGGTCAGATTATGCAACACTTGGCAGGATCACCAGAGCAATCAGAAATGTTAAAAAAGAGGGGGTTAAGGGAGCGTATCCGCTGAAGATGCATTATGAATGTGCTTTCCTTACTCTGGAAAGATATGTAGATCAGTGCAAGGACTGGATGGCACCTGCCAATAAAAAAGACAGCGACATCATGGTCGACTATGATTACAGTGATGTCGGCATCATTTCGCTGGCACCGGAAACAGAAGGCGCACTTGATTATATTGATTACATAGTAGCTCAGGGTGTCATGCCTGAAATTGGTTATGACAATGCAACAGCTGAACAGGTTATTGAAGCAGCTGATCACGGATTATGTCAGGCTACACACCTCTATAACGGCTACCGTCCGATGCATCACCGTGAAAGCAATGCCAATGCTGCCGTATTATATGATGACAGAATCAAGGCACAGCTGACCATGGACGGTGTTCATGTAAATCCTTTCTGGGTCAAGCTTACCATAAAAATCAAAGGCATTGATAATGTATATGGTATTACTGATTTCTCTTCCAATGCCGGACTTCCAGAGGGATGGCACGAATATGCTAATGGTATGCGCTTTGAGACCCGTGACGGGTTCAACTATCATGAAAACGGTCATCTGGCCGGCGGTTCAAATGCCATGAATGACATGATGCGCAGGGCCAGAAACATTGTCGGATTGAGCCGTGAAGAGGTAGGTTCATTATATGCTGAAAGTCCTGCCAAGTGTCTGAATATTACAGACAGAGGTAAGATCGAAGTCGGCAGAAAGAGCGATCTGGTCCTGATGGATGATGATTATCAGGTTTACACCACTATCATTGACGGTAAGGTTTTCTATCAGAAGTAATAAAAAAGGGCAGAACTGATTGATTCTGTCCTTTTTACATTGTGTATTTTTCTCTGTTCCTGTTAATGAAGAACAGCGTGAATATGAATGTCAGCATTTCACCGCCGGCAAACGCAAACCATACTCCCTTAATGCCAAACAGCATTGGCAGCACTATAATTGTCAGATTCGCAAATATGAAGTTTTCAAGCATAGTCAGTATGGTAGACGTTTTATTGTCATTGAGAGCCAGGAATGAATCGATAGTCAGCACGTTAAATCCGAAAAACAGGAAGGCTAAAGGTGCTACAGACAATCCGTATCTAGCCATGGATCTGACATTTTCAGAAGCATCGCTCTTGAGATACAGTGATAACATTGTGTTTTTACCAAGCAGATATATAACTATGATAATGGCAGTCAGACCAGTTGTCAGAATTATGATCTGCTTTATTATTTTCTTTATCTTCTTCTTGTTCTTTTCACCGTATGCATAGCTTAGCAGCGGAGTTACCGAACCGCTGAGACCGAAGAGCCCGCTGGTGAACATGAACTGTATGTTATTGACGATCGTATTGGCTGAAATACATTCTTCGCCGCCGATACTAAGCAGTATCTGATTGGCAATGAAGCTGTTGACCGCGATTGCCACGTTGGTGAAGAACTGAGGGAAACCGAATTTGAAACATTCAGGCAGAATGCTGATATTGTTTCTGTGCGGTCTGCTGAAGCCTATTTCAGCGATCCTGCTGCTGTAGAACAGAAGGCCGAATATTGTTAAGGTCAGATGACCGATAAGGTTGGCAAAGGCTGCACCTCTCATTCCCCACTGCAGTCTGGCAATGAACAGCCAGTCAAAGAAGAAATTGCAGAAGGATGACATCAGCAGTGTCAGCATGTTGAACTGCGGTTTTCCAGCCGGTACATAAAAGCGTGAAAACAGATTTGTTATCAGCATTAACGGCAGATACCATCCGGCAATGCTCATGAAGTCCTTGATGTATGGGAACAGAATATCGGTAGCTCCCAGCGCTCTGATGATAACATCTTCATTAAGCTTCAGAATGACACTTAAGCATAAGCCTGTTATCAGAGCTGTCAGAACAACGGTTGTAAAGTCTCTGTTGGCTTCTTCTGAATTACCGGCTCCCATTTTGGTTGAACAGACAATTGATATGCCGCAGAACAGTTCACCAAGAGCCCCAATGATCAGGAATATTGGGAAAGCAATACTGAAAGCAGCCAGCGCATTCTGTCCGGCATAGCGTGACAAAAACAGCCCGTCATCCAGAGTCGACAGCAGTGACAGTGCGAACTGTGTCAGGACAGGCGACATTACAAATCTGATAAGCTGCGGAGTCGTAAAGTTTCTCCCGATGGTTTTTGTCTCACTCATATGTCTTTTCCAAGCCTACAGAGTGTATTATATCTTTATTTATATAAGAGTCAAGACAAAAGAAAACCACAGATAACTGTGGATGCTTCTTTTTCTACTTGTTATTGAGTCCGTATTTCTTGTTAAACTTTTCGATACGGCCAGCTGCTGCCTGGAAACGCTGTCTGCCAGTATAGAATGGATGGCAATTTGAACATGTGTCTACTCTGATTTCTTTTCTGGTTGAATGTGTTGTGAACACACTGCCGCAAGAAGTGCATGTTACCTTTGTTTCATAGACTGCTGGGTGAATACCTTTTTTCATTTCTTCGTTCTCCTTCCGCCTTGGATATCTGATCAATCCAAAGTAAGTGCTTTTATATTTTATCAGTTAATAATATATAATGCAAGGCCTATTTACTAAGGAATTCATATCTTTCCGTAAGTTTTTTTCCGAGTTCCTCGTCATCACCGAAAGAGGTGTTTTTAAGCAGTTTTCCTACTGCTTTGGCCAGCTTTTCATCATCGGAAACGAACTGTTTCAGCCAGTTATAACCGCATGTCATGTTGTCTGACAGAAGGTTTTTAAGCAGGCTGACAGCGTCTTTTTCCTTTGGCTGTGCTGTTTCCAGCAGTTCAAGAAAACGATCTGCGTATCTTTCCTGTCCGTATTTGGCGTCTCTGATCATGCGCAGGGTTCTGTTGAGAGGATAGCCTTTTTTGAAAGCTTCGTCCACCATTTCCCGACGCCATTTTTCCAGTGTTTCAAACGGTATGAACAGTTTGGTGAATTCGTCAAATCTGTCATCGTCATGCCACATTACATACAGTGAACCGTCATATTTTCTGAACAGTTCCTTTGCTTCTTTCAGATTCATTCTTCTACCTTTTCACGCCAGATCCTGGCTCCTACATTTTTCAGCTTGGAATCGAGGTTTTCGTATCCTCTGTCAATGTGATATACATCATCTATGGTTGTTATTCCGTCTGCCAGCAGACCGGCAACTACCAGACCGGCACCGCATCTTAAGTCCGTAGCGGTAACTTTTGCGCCTTTAAGTTTGCCACCGCCGATAATGGTAGCCTTAGGTACGGTTACGGAAATGTTAGCTCCCATCTTATTGAGCTGTTCGGCAAGTTTGAATCTTTCCGGATAAATTGTTTCGGTAATGTGAGATTCTCCATTTGCCTGAGTCAGCAGACTCATAAACGGAGACTGCAGGTCAGTCGCAAAGCCCGGATAAGGAGAAGTCTTGATGTCAACAGGCTTTAAGTCATATGAACGGTAGATATCAACATAGTCGATCTTGGAGTCAATATACACGCCTGCTTCCTTAAGCTTACTCATCAGTGATTCAATATGATACGGAATGACGTTTTCAAGTCTGACATGGTCTGCCATGGCAGCTGCCAGGATCATGAATGTTCCAGCTTCGATTCTGTCAGGGATGATTTCATGGAAACATCCGGTCAGTTTGTCAACACCGTCTATGGTGATAGTGCTGGTACCGGCACCTCTGATATTGGCACCCATCTTGTTGAGAAGGGTAATAACGTCAATGATTTCCGGCTCACGGGCGGCGTTTTCTATAATGGTACGGCCTTCAGCGTATACGGCTGCCATGATAATGTTTATTGTTGCACCAACTGAGGCAAAGTCCAGGTTGATTCTGGCCCCCAGAAGCCTTTCGGCCTTCATGCAGATGTATTCGCCGTCATCCTGTATGTCAGCACCCAGAGCTTCAAAGCCCTTCAGATGCAGGTTTATTGGCCTTGGGCCGAGGTTACAGCCGCCAGGCATTTTGATCTTTACATATTTATATTTCCCTAACAGAGCACCCATGAAATAGTAGGAAGCTCTTAAGCGGCTGACTGCTTCTATGTCGAGAGTCTTGTTGACCATATGTGATGGGTCAATGTTTATTTCATCCTCAACTTCTGATGAGACATCAACGTCAAGGTATGTTAAAAGTTCTTTCAGGGATCCGACATCGGATATGTTTGGAATGCCTACCAGCTTAACAGGTTCGGTAGCCAGTACTGAAGCCGGGATCAGAGCAACGGTTGCATTTTTGGCGCCGGATATTCTGATCGTTCCGTTCAGACGATGTCCGCCTTCAATTTTTATAACTTCTTTCATAAAGATAATCTCCTGTGTTTTTAGTATAACACATCAAAAGGTCTTTATGGTAGAACAGAGACAGTCTTGATGATAGAATAAAAATATGAAGATAACAAAGCAGATTATTTTATTTTTCGCATATTATTTCATGCATTTCTTTGCACAGGCTATTTCCTATGCTCTGCTTATAACGTTCCTTACTACATTAGGTTATACAGCTACGCAGAGAAGTTTTTTCTTTGTGGCGGATGCTTTGTTTGGCATGATTTTCCAGGTCATTCTGGGTTATCTGTGTGACCGACATCAGAAGATCAAACCTTATCTTTATATGCTGCTGCTGATCTATGTAATAGGCACCTATGCCTTATACCGCACAACGGAGATGAATTTCCTGGTACACATGTTCCTGGTACCGTTGGTAGGCAGCATGCTGCGTCTTTCCGCTTCACTGTCTGACTCACTGACCATAGAGACCAGTGAGGAAACCAGAGACAACTACGGTGTCATCAGATTATTCGGTTCCATTGGCTGGGCTGTCGGTTCACCTGTCGCTGCCTGGATCGTTGCCAAGTGGGGCTATCCGATGCTGGGACCTTCATTTATCGTATTCATGGCTTTATGCGTGGCATCCATACTGGGCATAAAGGACGTTAAGAAAGTCAGTTCATCTGATCCTGTAACCATGGCTGATGTGCAGAGCCTGTTGCGTAATCCGTCATACATGCTGACAGTTATAATACTGTTTCTGCTGTTTGTGGTTGACATGACACAGAGCTACAGCGTCATTGACAAGATCTGGTATCTTAACGGTTCCGAAAAGGATGTCGGTAATTACTGGCTGATGGCCGCCATGCTGGAGCTTCCGCTGTTTTTTTACGGCGGCAAGGTCATGCAGAAAATCGGCTCATTTAAAACCATCATCATAGCCGGGTTCTTCTACGGTTTAAGATATGTCATATACGGTCTGGCCAATTCCATCCTGTTCATGTTTGTGGGCGGTGCCTTACAGGGTGTCACATATCCTCTGTTAATGGTTGCAAGCAAGATCATGGTTGACGAAAAGACTCCGGAAAACATGAGGACCAGTGGCCAGCAGGTAGCCAATGCGGTATATAACAGCGGCAGTGCTTTAATCTCACCTATTCTGGTAGGATTAATGGAAGATAATATCGGCATCAATAATTCGCTGTTTGTCATTGCAACAATGGCTTTCATAACAACAGCCATAACAATGTTTATAAATAAAAAGCAGTCTTAAATGATAATCAAAAATCTGCCTGATCTGATACGTACCCTGTCAAGTAGACAGCGGAAATAATTAAATCTCAGAGTATATGATAACCATCTGTAATCGCAGATATCTGTGATGCAGATGGTTTTCTTTATTAGATCAATGTAGCCTGTGTTTTAAGACTCTCCAGAT
>JAFRAB010000028.1 GCA_017405675.1 Erysipelotrichaceae bacterium | reverse complement strand
TTCCTTCACATTTACTATGCAAGAGTTAAAGAAAGATACCAGGATATTGGTCTTTGGCAGACCCTTTCCTGATAATCTAACCTGCTAGGTTCAATAATCAGTTTCCATCTTTTCAGTGGATTATGAAATCCGCTTTTTCATAATGCGCTGATTAATCATCTTATTATTCTCAAAAAACACTTGACAGAACTTAGCATGATTATATCACTGTTCAGGGCACATAAAATAAAAGAGCAGATGTCTCTGCTCCAAAATGATCATATCATTTCCAGCTCTTCGATCAGATATCCGGCACCCTCCAGGGTGAAACAGATGTTTTCGAGGAGGTCGTCAGTATCAATGGTTACTTCTCCCTTGTTGAAGCTGATGTTGACAACCGTAGTCTCTTCACTGTTCAGCAGTTTCCTTATGGTAAAAACGTCTTCCCTGCTGTTTAATCCTTCTATTTTCATTACATATCTGTACATGTTAAGCCTTCTTTCTTTCAATTAATGCGACGGCTTCGGCTACCACGCCTTCACCCCTGCCGACAAACCCCAGCTTTTCACCGGTCGTTGCCTTGACATTGACCTGATCTTCTCCGATCCCCAACGTTTCGGCAATGTTCTTTCTCATCTGAGGTATGTAGGGCTTCATCTTTGGCTGCTGAATGAGGATCAGTGAGTCAATGTTGCTGATCTCATAACCGTTTTCTTCCAGCATTTCCCTGGTTCTTTCCAGTAACTTTATTGATGAAATGCCAAGATACTTATCATCGGTATCAGGAAAATGAGTTCCGATGTCGCCAAGACCCATGGCGCCTATCAGTGCTTCAATTATGGCATGTAACAGCACGTCAGCGTCTGAATGCCCGTCCAGCCCAAGTTCATAGGGTATTTCCACTCCTCCAAGGATGAGCTTTCTGCCCTTTACCAATCTGTGAATGTCGGTTGACTGACCAATTCGCATTAGTATCACCTCACTGATATTTTACCATAGAAACAAGTCAATATTATGGGGTATATTAGTTATATGAAGAGAAAACTGTTTGAAACGGGAACGAAAATATACGAAGATACTGACTACTATGATTACCCTGTCAGAGTCTTTGACAGCGGCAACGGCTGGCAGTCAGCCACCTTCATGGATGAAGACAAGAAATACGATCTGGTATTTGCCTACCTGAGAGCCTTTAACCGCGGTTTTGATATCAACCCGGACAATAAGAACATTCTTTTGCTGGGAGGTGCGGGCTATTCCTATCCTAAACATGTAATTTCTCATTATCCCGATGTCCGCATTACCGTGGTTGAGATCGATCCTGAAGCCCTGGAGATAGCTAAAGAGCACTTCTATCTGGATGATCTCATCAGGGACTATGACCTGGATAATAATGACAGGTTCACCAACATCACCGATGATGCCGTACACTACATTCAGGCCACCGAACACAGATACGACATGATCATAAACGACCTTTATGACGACCTTGACCCCGTTTATCCGCTATTGACCCTGGATGGGATCCGTTCAGTCAGGAAGGTTCTGACGGAAAACGGCATCTATGCCCTTAACCTTTCCGGTAACCGCAAGCTGAACAGAACGGATTATCTGTTAAACATCATTAAGACGCTTAAGGAAGTATTCAGAAATGTTTCCGTCGTCAAGGCCTTCTCCTATCAGCACCTGCGCAGCGGTAACTACGTCATATTCGCTTCAGATTCAGAAAACACATTGCCTGACGGCGTTGAATATGACCTCACTGAAGCCCAGGTGGTAAATGATCCTGAAAAACTCAGGGAAGACTATCACGACTTTCTGGGAATCTGACCATAAGAAAATCTGCAGACTAAAAATCTGCAGATCTTTTTTTCTGATTCAAGCTGATTATGCCTTGATGAACTGCTCTACGTCGAGAACAAAGATCGTAGCTCCGCCAACCTGTACTTCAACCGGATAAGCTGCGTAGTGGTTGATGTCAAATGTTGCGGTGGCAGGAACGATTTCCGTACGTCTCTTGCTCTCAGACTTGATGAGTTCGATCAGTTCAGGAACCTTTTCATCATCTGTTCCCATTAAGAGCGTGGTATTGCCGGCTCTTAAGAATCCGCCAGTTGTTGACAGCTTTGTCATGAAATATCCGTGTTCAGTCAATACTGATGTAACTGCTGCGCTGTCATCATTTGATACTATTGCGATTACTAATTTCATTGTCGTTCTCCTTCTAAACATTAAACCTGATATGCATGATGTCGCCATCCTGTACCAGATAATCTTTTCCTTCTACTCTGAGCTTTCCTGCTTCCTTCAGGGCAGCTTCACTTCCATACTTCATTATATCATCATAACTGTAAACTTCAGCACGGATGAATCCTTTTTTGAAATCTGAGTGGATGACACCGGCACAGTCAGGTGCCTTCATGCCCTTCGTAAAGGTCCAGGCTCTGACTTCATCGGTTCCTACGGTCAGGAAGGTACACAGATTCAGAATTGAATAGGCACTGACGATGATCTCATCCAGACCGCTGGTCTTAAGACCAAGTTCCTCAAGGAACATCTTCCTGTCCTCATCATCCAGCTGTGCCAGTTCCTCTTCCGTTCTGGCCGTAATGGCAATGACCTTATTGCCTTCCTCTTCAGCTATGGCCTTTACCTGCTGATAGTACCTGCAGTTTTCCGGATTGACTACGTCTGCCTCTGATACGTTGGCAATGTAGATGACCGGCTTGATGGTAAGCAGATTGTAGGATCTTACGATCTCTCTTTCCTCTTCGTTAAGTTCTACGCTTCTGGCAGATCTGCCTTCCAGCAGGGCTGTTTTCAGCTTCTGGAGGATCTCAAATTCCTTTACGGCATCCTTTTCCTTGCTCTGAGCCTTGCGTTCCACCTTGCTGATGCGGTTCTGAACGGTTTCCAGGTCAGCCAGTGACAGTTCGAGGTTTACGATCTCAATGTCTCTTTTCGGATCAACCGAATTTTCAACATGAGTGATCGTGTTATCGTCGAAGCATCTTACCACATGACAGATGGCATCTACTTCCCTGATGTGACCAAGGAACTGGTTTCCCAGACCCTCGCCCTTAGATGCACCTCTTACCAGTCCGGCAATGTCGGTGAATTCAAAGGTCGTTCTGATCGTCTTGCGCGGATTGAACATTGCGCTCAGCTTATCGACTCTTTCGTCCGGAACTTCTACGGTCTTTACGTTTGGCTTTATGGTGGCAAATGGATAGTTGGCTGCTTCAACCTGTGACTTCGTGATGGCGTTGAACAGTGTAGACTTGCCTACGTTCGGCAGCCCTATTATTCCAGCTGTTAATGACATGTGCTATTCCTCTATTCCTTCAGCTGCGGGGATTACCTTCTTGAGTTTCTTCTCAAACTCTCTTCTTGGAAACATGACACTCGTGCCGCAGCCCAGACACTTGATCCTGATGTCAGCGCCCATTCTGATAATGCGCCACTGCTTGGACTTGTGACACGGATGTTCCTTCTTCATTTCAACTATATCATTTAACTGATATTCCACGTTGCATCCCCCGCTCATGATTCCAATATACTATATCATTATTCCGGCTGATTTTCATTAAGGACAGTTTATCAGCCGAATGTGTAATTAGTGTTAATTATTTTCCAGGATGATGGTTACCGGTCCGTCATTGACCAGTTCGATCTTCATGTCGGCACCGAATATTCCGGTTTCGACCCTTAATCCCAGTTCTCTCAGGCATTCATTGAAGTATTCATACAGACTTACTGCCTCCGGTCCGGATAAGGCCTCAATGAAGCTGGGGCGGTTGCTCTTCTTAGTATCCCCATACAGTGTGAACTGGGAAATGGAAAGAATGCTTCCGCCAACATCATAGATGTTCTTATTGATCTTGCCGTTTTCATCGCTGAAAATACGCAGCTTGCTGACTTTTTCAGCCTGCTTTCTGGCAATCTCCCTGGTGTCGCTTCTGCCGAAACCGACCAGTAACATGAATCCCTGATCGATGCTTCCTGTTACCGTACCGTCAACGGTACAGCTTGCTCTTGATACTCTCTGTACAACTATTTTCATACAATCATTCTATAACATTTTCATAAATGATAAAATATTTACGGGTGATAACCATGAAAGAACCTCTGGCATTCAAATTAAGACCTGACAGACTGGATGATGTGCTCGGACAGGAACATCTGACCGGTGAAAACATGATATTAAGACGCTGTGTTGAACAGCAGCGTCTCTTTTCTATGATCTTCTACGGTCCGCCAGGCTGTGGAAAGACCACACTGGCCATTGCCCTGGCTAATGAACTCAATGTTCCCTACCGCCTGTTCAATGCCGTGACCTCAAACAAGAAGGATCTTACCGATCTGTTTGAGGAAGCCAGACTTCTGCCGGGACTGATCATCATAATTGATGAGATCCACCGCCTGAACAAGGACAAACAGGACCTGTTACTGCCACACATTGAATCA
Organism: Erysipelotrichaceae bacterium; assembly: GCA_017405675.1. Next base: position 34,587 of record JAFRAB010000028.1, on the reverse strand, counting down.
GGGCTCATCACCGTCATTGGCGCAACGACCGCAAATCCCTATTTCGCCATCAATCCGGCAATCAGATCCAGATGTCACCTGCTGGAAGTCAAACCGTTGACATCTGAAGACATAAAGACGGCAGTCAGAAATGCCGTCAAGTCTCCTAAGGGATATAATGGCACACTGACCGTTACTGATGAGGCTCTTAACATCATCAGTGGTCACAGTAACGGTGACCTCAGGTATGCCTACAACATCCTTGAGATCTGTGCCGTCGGCTGTGTAAATAATACAATAGACAGAGATCTGGTAATAAAGTACTCACCGCTAGTCAACATGAACATTGATCACAGTGACGACGGACATTATGATGCAGTAAGTGCCCTGCAGAAATCCATAAGAGGCAGTGACGTTAATGCCGCCCTGTACTATCTGGCCAGGCTTATAATGGCCAATGACATGGATTCAATTGAAAGAAGGCTTACGGTAATTGCCTATGAAGACATAGGGCTGGCCAATCCGGCCGCCTGTGCCAGAACAATGAGCGCAATAGATGCCGCAAAGAGAGTCGGCTTCCCGGAAGGCATGATACCTCTGGGAGATGCCGTAATTGAACTCGCCCTTTCACCAAAGTCAAAATCCGGTAACAACGCGATTCACGCAGCTTATGACTTAGCCACCAGCAAGGCCTATGACATTCCAATGTATCTGAGGCTTACACCTGTCGGCTTAAGTGATGAAGACAAGTATGATTATGCTGATCCTTCAAAGTGGCACAGGATCCAGTACCTGCCTGATGAGATCAAAGATGTGGAATTCTACAAGCCCAATACCAATAGTACCTATGAAAAGGCGCTGGCTGATAACTATGAAAAACTGAAACAGTATTACAGAACCAGTAAATTAAGAGATCTTAACAGAAAATAACGTCCCGGAGGGACGTTATTCTATTTTCTGCGGTCATTGAGTATTCTCTTTCTGTATACAGGCGTGCCCATGAGTATGATCAGAACCAGTAATGAGGCTGCCAGAATAAGTGAAATGATGATTTCGGCCCAGCTGACATCGCCGACTGACATCCTGCAGGGCATGAATATCATTGAAAACACCGGAACAAAGGAAAGAATGATTGAAAAAGGAGCCTTGAAGAATTCTGCCGTTCCCTTTATCAGCAGAAAGTAATAACCGGCCGCAGCCGCCAGGTAAAACGGCCCCTGATATGTTCCGGTATCGTCACTGTTAGTAAACCCACTGAAGAATATCAGCATCAGAGTCTGGATGGTCAGAATGCCGGCCATCACCAGTAGGGCAGTAAACAGCAGTCTTCCTGAGCTTGTCTCCATGACAGAACTGACGGTTTCTGCAGGCAGGATCCTGACCAGAAACGCCAGCAGCCCCTGCAGTCGGTCTTCCAGATATCTTTCAATGAGCCAGAACGACACCATTATCACGAGCGCAAATCCCTGAAGGAAAAGTGAAAGATAGGCAATCAAGATCTTGGAAAGAAAATGCGTCCTTTCACTTACGGAAGTAAGGATAAGTCCCAATGTATTTGTGGCCTTTTCATAGACTACTTCGTTGGCTATGAGATTGCTGTAGGAAAGAATCAGAAAATAAACAATCGAGACGATTACCCAGGGCTGATTACCGTCTTCTTCATCTTCAGTACATAACTGGGTCAGGGTTATCTTATTATATTCATCTATGTATCCCTTTGTCTTAAGATCTGCCTTTTCGTAATATTCACCGGTAATTATCCCGATGATGTCATTTCTGATCTCCTCAACGACCTTTTCATCCAGTTTCCCGTCAGATTTAAGGATCCATCCGTCATTAAAGCATAATACGTTAGTTCCTTCATTACCTGTTTCATACTTCAGGCCTTCATGCCTGATCTTCAGAAACCGTTCATGATATCTGCTTATGGATTGATCAAGACATATTGTTGTATTTTCAATGGTCATGAACCAGTCAATGTGAGTCGCAAATCCCAGAATTACCAGCAGTAACAGATTCATGATGACTGTCATCCTGTTTCTGAACCTCTTATTGAGAGAAAACAATACCAGTTCCTTCATCTTAGTGCCTCTATCAGATCACTGATGGCCATTGGAGCCACGCTGTAGGAGGTGACATTGCTGTTTGACCTTACCATTTTCAGCAGTGCATCTGCCTTTTCCTCATCCTGAACAATGCATGCTGTGGCATTCCCGTTTCTCTGCTTGGTGATTGCCTGTTCTCTGGTTATGGTCAGATCTCTGTCATTAACAAACCTTACGGTCCTTCTTCTGTCGTTTTCCAACTGTTTCCTGGTAACGTTTATCCTGATCTTGCCGTCTTTAAGATATAAATATCTGTCGCATATGTCCTGAACCTGCTGATGCTGATGGGAAGAAAGAACGATTATCTTTCCTGCCTTTCGCTGCTCATCCAGTACTCTTTGAAACAGAGCGATGTTGCTCTGATCCAGCCCGGTCCACGGTTCATCCATTATTACCACGTCAGGATCATGCAAGAGACTGATTATAAGCTGTATCTTCTGCTGATTCCCCTTTGACAGCTGCATCGGCAACATGTCCCGGTATCTTACTGTCTTGGTCTTGTCCAGCCAGTGATCTATCTCTGATCTGATATTACCTTCACTCATGCCCTTAAGCTTGCCAAAGAACATCAGCTGTCTTTCAACGGTAACATCGTACATCATGCTCCGTTCCTCAGGCAGATAGCCCATTTTTCTGACGTCCAGTTTCCTTCTGTTATAGGTCACTTCTCCTTCATCTGCCTTTAATAACCCCAGCATTATCTTGAACGTTGTCGTCTTTCCGCTCCCATTGGCCCCAAGCAGTGACACTATCTCACCCTTCTGTGCCTTGAAGCTGAGAGAAGACAGCACTTCCCTGTCTCCGTATTTCTTTCTAAGATTTCTAACTTCCAACATGATCAATCCTCTTTAATCTATTGTCAGAAGAGATGTCATAACCTGATATTTCCCGGGAAATATTAAACCCCGTTCCAATTGGAACGGGGTATGTTCTTTATCTAGTATTGTTATTCGCCTATGCCGACGTAACCGGTCTGTTCAATGATGTATTGCCCGTCTTCACTAAGCAGGAAATCCAGCACCTTCTCAACGTTAGGGTTGGTTTCATTTTCCAGGGTAACACAGTAGAGACCCGTTACCAGAGGATATGAACCGTTTCTGATGTTTTCCGTGGTTGGATATACCCCATCAATGCTCAATATCTTAACGTTTTTCTCCTGCATGAGTCCTTCAATGAAGTAGCGGAATGAATAACCCAAGGCACCATCTTCATTGGCATAGTTGGCAACGACTTTTACGATGCCATCCATCGCATTGTATTGCTCGTATGACTTGGGCTCCTTTAAGGTAACATCTCCCATGAAATACTCCATCATTGTCTGACTTCCTGAACCTTCCGGTCTCTGGAAAGCCACGATTGCCTGGTTCTTACCGCCAACTTCCTTCCAGTTGGTAATGTCACCGTGGTATATGGCTCTTAACTGTTCTGAAGAGATATCGGAAACAGGATTGTCGTTTTCAACAAAGAATACAAAGGCCTCTTTGCCTATGAGTGTCTGTCTTAATGTCTTGTCATATGACTTGGCATATTCCGTCTGTTCCTTGGACGGTCTTGCTCCAAACAGCATATCGATCTTTCCATCTACCAGACGGTAATACCCGTTCACGGTATTGGTGAAGGTGACTATCTTTCCATTATATTTATCATTCTTATACTGTTCTTCTATCTTATCAATGTCCTTGTATATGGCCTTGGCGACGGCGCTGTATACCGGATAACAGGCTTCAGCCCCGTCCAGTACAGGCATGCCTGATTCATTTTCTATTATCAGTGAAGGTTCATGATCCAGCATGACAAGCTTGCTGGGATCACTGTAAACCATGTAATCCGTAAAGTCGGTACTGGAATAACCGTTCATGTACTTGAATCCGTGTGCTGCGTATCTGACTTCATCGCGGTTGTTATAGAAGAATGTGGTTGCCAGAGTACATACGACCATTAACGATGCAGCAGCGGTAGCCAGTATTCTGCTTTCACCAATGCCGTTCTTAACCACAAGCAGTACGCAGTGCAGGATGAGAATGCAGAATATGTATGCCCATCCGCTCCAGCCCACGAAAAATACGATTAGAATGAACGGCAGAAACGGCAGTAACGGTACAAACATGATCAGATGCAATGCTGATGCCATCAAGCCGCCCTTTATCCATACAACTATCGTAAACAGGGCAAAAACGGCTGCCGTAAAGACCAGATAAAATCTCATCAGCTTTTCATCTGCAGTCACTTTCTTATGTTTTACGATAAAATACCACAGATAAAGCAGCCCAGCGTTAAGAATTATCTGTAATATGCTTACGGGCTGGTCAATTCCAAAATACATCATGAACACTACGTTCAGTGCTGACAACAGGAAATTCACCAGAAAATAATGCAGTAACATTCAGATCTCTCCCTTTTTTAGTAACCCTGCTTCTTGTTAACAACGTGCTCCAGAGGTTCATTATTCACGTAATGTCTCAGATTAACATAGAAAATGTCTGAAACATTGCCAACTGTCACATTTGTCCCATCTCCGGCTGATACATGAGGTGTGATGAATACGTTTCTGGCCTTCCATAATGGATGGTCTGCCGGTAACGGCTCCGGATCAGTTACATCCAGACAGGCAGCAGCCAGATGACCTTCATTCAATACCCTTACCAGATCATCGGTAACTATTGCCGTACCTCTGCCGACATTGACAAGAATGGCATTCTTTTTCATGAGTCTCAGTCTTCTTTCATCGATCATGTGAACGGTCTTGTCCGTATGCGGTACTGACAGAGTAACGATGTCTGCCCTTGGCAGTAATTCATCAAGCTCCTCAATGGTATGCAGTTCGTCAACGAATGCAGGCTTTTCGTGAGCAGCACGCTGTACGCCGATGACATAGGCATCGAATGCCTTCATTCTTTTGGCCAGTTCACCGCCGATGTTCCCCATGCCTATGCATAATACCGTACTGCCGACTATGGTTCCTACGGCTCCAAGTCTCTTCCAGATGCAGTTTTTCTGATCTTCATAGTAGTCTTCAAGCCTCTTCATGGCCATTAATACGAAAGCCATCATGTGTTCCGACATTGCCGTGCCGAAGGCACCGGCGCAGTTGGTCAGAATTACGTCTTCAGGTATGTCGGTATATCTGTTGGCACCGGCACTCTGCAGCTGAAGCCATCTGAGTTTTTCACACTTCTCCACCAGTGAATGGGGAATGTTGCCCATTATGACCTCTGCATCCCTGACGATCTCCTCTGTCAGAGTCATTCCGTCAGCGAAAAGGATCTCTGCATCCTTAAGTTCAGCATACTTCTTCTTCTGTTCCTCGGTTACCGGTATGGTTATTATGACTTTCATGGCCGCATCTCCTTTGTATTATTGTAGATGTATATATAAATAGTATCACATAAGGCTGCTGCACATAAAGACAGGTGCCAGCAATGAAAAAAAGGAAGATCACTCTTCCTTTTACTATGCCTTGTCTCTGTCGTAGATGATCTTCAGCCTGCGGTTGTTACCGTCGCCCTCGCTCTCGGTTCTGATGTGAGCCATGTTGCTGAGGTGCTGATGAACGATCTTTCTTTCATCGTTTGTCAGATCGCCTAATCTGGCCGATACGTGTGTCTTGACTACCGTCTTGGCAATTCTTTCAACAGTGCTCTTAAGCTTCTCGTATCTTTCTTCCTTATATCCATTTACGTCAACAGACATGTGAACATGACACTTGAACTGAGCATTGGCTGCTGCGTTCAGTACGGTCTTCATGGCTTCCAGTGTCTGACCGTTCTTGCCGATCAGGATGGCGTTGTTATTGGCATTAACGATGACGTTGAAGCTGTTATCGTCCAGCTTGTTGACTATTAACTCAACATTCATGCCGATGTTGTCAAAGTACTGTTTCAGGTAGCTCTCAATGAAATCACGTACATCATTGAAAGTGTATGCTTCGATGATAGCCTTGCTGCCGATTCCGAATAATCCGCCCGGTTTTTCTTCCAGAACGTAGTATTTCAGATCTTCGATCTTAACACGCTTGTCAGCTGCAGCGGCCTTCAGAGCTTCATCAAGATTCTTAGCCTCATATTTTTTCATTGCTTACATATCTCCTTTGTATAAATATCGTCTTAAGAATGTTTACCAAAGAGGAACATGCCCAATACAATGACATGGTTGTCGGCCATCTTAAGCCAAGCAGTACTACCATGCCCAGCATGCTGTACATCATGATGTTCATCTGATTGTCCTTTGGACCTTCATCAGCATAAGCCTTGTAGCCTTTTCTCTTCTTTCTGTCCATTTCAGCTATCTTCTGAGGAATCAGAGTAGAACCAAGCTGTGTAATTGCCATCAGAATGAAAATGAGGATAAGAGGCCAGTTCTTGCCCGGATTTGCGAACGCATCCCAAGGTGTTGTCTGTAATGATGTGCCTAATACTGTTCCATTGACTACTATTTCTGCTCTCTGTGCTGCATAGAACATTGAGATCAGGATCGGGAACTGTAACAGCTGTGCGAATGAGCTCATCGGGTTGACACCGTGCTTGTTATACAAGGCCATCAGTTCCTGGCTCATCTGCATTCTGGAATTCTCATCATTTCTGCCGGCATACTTTGCCTGGATCCTGTCCTGTTCAGGCTTAAGCATCTGCATCTTCTGTGTATTGACGCTTGACTTGATCGTCATGCCCAGAGTCAGCAGGTTAAACAGAACTGTTGTCAGTGCTACGCCAAGAACGGCGCTACCGGTCCAGTGACCGATGAAGTTGATGCACTGAGCAAGCGGATATACCAGGATGGCGGTCAGGATGCTTTCATCAAACATGTCGCTCCATGGTGTTGTCATGTAAATGATTCTTTCAGCTAACGTATGTCCTTCATTGTCGACATTACGCTGACATCCGGCTAAAACCAAAACGACTAACACACATACAATAAGCCGGAATTTCTTGCTGGAAATTAACTTCTTCATATTTCATACTCCTTCATTTGGTTGGTCAACGTCATTATTATAAACTGTTTCATATATCTTGAGCAATTCTTTTTTATTCTCCTGATAGGAGCGCTCATTATATCTGTTTCTGACAATAATGACAGTATCAAAGCCAGAACGAAAATCGGTTGCTTCAGCAACCATCGTTCTGACCTGTCTTTTGATCTTGTTCCTTTCAACAGCGTTGCCCAGTTTCTTGCTGACGGATATGCCGACTCTGTCGTTTGTCAGCATCGTAGCCTTCCTGCGGTAGGCGATGAAGCTTCTTGTTACTACCTTGACGCCTTCCTGGATGATCTGCTGAAATTCTTCGTTTCTCTTTACTCTGAATCTTTTCTTCATGACCCCTCAGCAAAAGGGAAAAAAAGTTGCTAACAAGCAACCTTTCCTATGCAGATAATACTTTTCTGCCCTTGGCACGCCTGCGGGCTAAAACATTACGACCTCCGACGGTTTGCATACGTGCTCTGAAACCATGGACTCTTTGATGTTTTCTCTTGCTTGGTTGATATGTTCTCTTCATCAATAGTCACCTCCGAAATTTATAACGATAGAACAATTGCTTTATTATTCTAACTAAACGAATATCATAAGTCAAACAAAATCGGTCTATTATTCCATTTCAAACACTTTTTTCAGTAGAGGCTGAGCGCCTGTGACAGGATCCATTTCCATTATCAGGATGTCCTTCATGTATTCATCCCACTTTTTTACGATCGGACTGGTTGCCTGGACCCTGGCAGCGTACTCTATTCCCTTCTCACACTCATAGTATCCGAACATCTCGTTACCGGTATTCCAGATCGTATAGTTCCTTATTCCGGCTTCTTTCAGTACCTCTACCATTTCCGGCCAGATTTCATTGTGTCTTCTGACGTATTCTTCCAGACAGCCATCTACGATGGTTGCCTTCCATGCATATTTTTCCATATTATGTTTCTCCGTTATCTAATCTTAATTCTACAGCAGAGATGCCATTATGCCAATTGTCAGAAACGGGCAGAAAGGCATTTTCCTTTTTCCGGTAATCAGTGAATAAAGAAGTCCCGTAATGCAGGAAATAAGTACGGACCTGAACAGGAACTCACAGCCGAATGCCCATCCAGTAATCATGAATATGAATATGTCACCGTCACCAATCACTTCCCTTAGTCTGTTCACAGATAACAGGGGTAAGGACAACGTCATCGAGCCAAGAATCCTTGATACAAGGGAAGCATCATTAGTGAAGCTGATCATTATCCCGACAAGCGCAAGAAAGAATAATAATCCCGTGGAAAATTCCATGGCTTCCATGTCAAACAGCGATATGAGCGTCATTGTCATGATGAATAACCAGCATAAGAACGCCTCACTGTCTCCCCTTGACCAGATAATCACTGTTACAACACCAGAAAAGACTTCGGTTAATGGATACTTGATATCTATTGGTTTTCCACAATGGCGGCATCTTCCTCTCAATAACAGCCACCCTGACAGTGGCATGGTTTCCATAAAGGACAGCTGCTTTCCACAGTGGTCGCACCTTGATCTTCCTGACACGAAACCTTCCCCTTTTAGTGATCGGTAACAGATGACATTGAACAGGCTTCCAACACAGCAGCCGGCGAAAAACAACAAAGCATTCATATCTGTCTTTACCTGTGAATCATGCTTTATCCTAAACATGAGTGAATAAAATGATGCATCAGATAACAGATTCTCTTAATAATGAGTTATATTTAAATCGGGACGTATCAATATGATCAAGATCTATGGAATGCCTACATGCCCGTACTGTGACTACATTCATGAACAGATCAAGGGACGTGAGGATGAATTTGAGTATATCAACATCGGTGAAAACATCCGTAACATGGGAGCCTTCATCAGACTGCGTGACAGTAATCCGGTATTTGACCGCATGAAGGCAATCGGAGATGTTGGAATTCCTGCCTTCGTATTTGAAGACGGAACGGTATCAATTGACCCGGCTGATGCCGGACTGATCGAATACGGTACCGCAAATGCCTGTTCAATTGAAGATCACAAGAGCGGAAGAAAAGGCTGTTAATGACAAAAAAGAAGGAAGAGTGCTTCCTTCTTTTGTTTTGAAATGTAATTAACCTTAAGGCCTTTCTGCCAGTACTACGCTTAATTCCTTTTCCTGATTGTCTCTGATGATCTTCAGAGTAACCTTGTCTCCGGCCTTACGTTTCAGCAAGGCATCCTGCAGGTCATCATATGATCTGATTTCGTCATCGTCCATGCCGATGATCAGGTCCTTGGTCTGAAGGCCTGAGGATATGGTTGACTGGAGTTCTACTGATCTTACCAGTACGCCGTTCTGGGACATGCCATAGTAGCTCTGAGCTCTTTCGCTGTCAATGCTGATGGCTTTGATGCCCAGATATGCCCTGCCGGTAACCTTGCCATTGGTAATCAGTTCCTGAGTGATCTCCTTGACTACGTCTACAGGGATGGCAAAGCCGATTCCTTCAATGTCGCTTGATGAATACTTGGCATTTACGATGCCAATCAGATTTCCGGAAACATCAAACAGTCCGCCGCCGGAGTTGCCCGGGTTGATCGTGGTATTCGTCTGCATCAGTGTCATCTTCTGTCCGTCTACCGTAATAGTACGGCTCAAGGCACTTACGATTCCTGATGTAACGGTTCCACCCAGTGTTCCCAACGGGTTACCGATGGCAATGCAGGTTTCTCCAACCTTTACAGTGCTGTCGCTTCCAAGAGTTGCCGGTGTCAGACCCTGCGCATCGATCTTGATGACTGCCAGGTCAGTAATTGAGTCCGTTCCAATCAGTACGGCTGAATAGTCAGTACCGTCATGCAGCGTAACTCTGATGCTCTTGGCATCCTCGATTACGTGATTGTTGGTAATGATGTAGCCATCGCTTGAGCAGATGACACCGCTTCCGGCACCGGAAGTAACATATTCACCGAAGAACGTGTTGTACTTTACTGATTCCGTATAAACTTCTACTACTGAATTTTCTATTTCAGAAACGATTCCTGAAAGATCTGATGACTGATATACGACAGTATCTGTCGGTACGGCTTCATAGATTACCGTTGATCCGGAGTTATCCTTCTGCATCTTGTTCATTACATATCTGGCAGTCAGAAAACTGCTGCCCATGCACAGTAATAATGAGAATACCAGCCAGAGGATCATCGGAACGTGTCTGTTCTTTTCCTTCTTTTCAGGTGGATAGACTGTATATACGTTACCGGAGTATGTCTTTTCATCTTTAAGGTATGATTCTTCGCTTAAGTTAGTTTCATCATTTAAATTACTTTCTTCATTAATTTCTTCATTAAAGTTTTTTTCATCCATAATAAAACCTCCTCGTCGAATATTATACTACTTCTGCAATGTGATGATTAACTGAACTGAAAATGAAAACGAATTGAAATTCATCAATTCGTCTTTTTTCTGCCTATGGCTATGAATGCTAACAGCAATGTCACTGCACCGGCAACTGCTGCTGAGAAGAATATGTACGGTTTATAATCTATAACTTCCTCAACTTCCGGTACCACATACCTTTGCAGAGTCTGCTCCGTAAGGTCTATGGTATACAGTTTCATTTCGCCGTTCTCGTCACCGAGATATATGAGCTTGAAATCATACAGCTGCGGATCCTTGTACTGCCAGCCATCCATTTCGATGTCATCACCGATCCTGACCTTGGCCGGTTCAAACAATTCCGCCAGATCAGGGAAGTTTTCATATACGACATCCGGCTGAATGAATTTTCTGCCTACGATTTCCACCGGTCTGTACTTGCCGATAACCGTGTTGTCGTGTTCACTGTAGAGATAGAAGTCTCTGTTCTGTTCACTGTCCTCAAGATAGATCACATCATAAGCCTTCCAGTTGAACACCGTCAGCTTATTGCCTTCGATCTCCAGATCTCTTGCCTCGTGTTCAGGATATATCGCAACCTTATCCAGGTTCTTTACGACACCCAGCTGCTGATCATTGAGTGTATAGAATACGGTTGGTTCCTCATCGACGTATACATTCAGCGTATATGTTCTGGTGTAGTCATCATCTTCAGCCGTGACCTTGATGTTTATTTCATTCCATCCCGGTTCAACGCTGCCGTCAATGCTGGAAACGCTGGCCTTGCTGCTGCTCTTATCAGCAGAAATGTCAAGTGACTCAGTTCCTCTTGGAACATATACCTTGTAATCATAAACGTCACTGGAGAAGCCAGGTTCGATCTCAAATCCATCTATGGTGATGTCACTTAGTGTGGCATCTTTTGACTTGGTTGGAGTTACCGGTGTGTAGCCACCGCCACCACCGCCTCCACCTCCGCCACCACCTCCACCGGTCTGGTTGATGGTGATGGATGTGCTTAAGCTGCCACTATAGCCGCTGACATTAGCGCCGTCATAGTCAATGAATTCATTTATACTCGCTGATACCGTTGTCGTTCCTACGCCTATTGTCTTGAAAGTAACGGTAACAGAACCGCTGCTGTTTGGATAAGTATCAATTACTACAGTTCCGGTATTTGGATTGTAGTCTCCTGATGAACTGCTGCTGAATTGCAGATATCCTGAATTGTAATAAATCTGACATTGCGCAAGCACAGGACCGTCAGCACTAACTGATAGCGTAACACTTACCGTATCGCCTACGGTAACCGATGATGATGAAGACCAGAGACTTGTACTTCCGCTGGTAGCCTTTACCTCATCGAAGGAATGGATGCAGCTCATGATAAGACACAGTGAAAGAAGTGTAATTTTAAGCAATTTCTTCATAATCGATTTTCACTCCTTACTCCTGTGGTATGTCCTGCATTCCCAGAATGTACTTCTTTATGGCCAGATATGTCTTCAGTGTTACTTCCGTCTCACCGTTGATCATGGCGGCCTTCAGCATGTTGCCCTCCAAGGTATTCATGCCAAGAATGTTCTTCTTAACCAGTAACAGGTCCTGCAGATTGACCTTGCCGTCACTGTTGATGTCACCTCTGATGATGATCGTATACTTGCTTGTTCCGCTGGCATCAGTAATTTCAAGTACACAGCCTGTACCGATCACTGATTCCCCGTTCAGCTCAGTTCCATCAGCACCGATGATAACTACCGTGCAGTTCTCGTTGCTTGACTTGATCTTATCGGTCATCTTTTTCAATGTAGTACCGATCTGAATTCCTGTCAGGAATCCTTCATTAAGCTTAAGAGACATATCTGTAATGAAGTCACCCGTATAAACTGGAGCGATTGGCTCCGGCTCAGGTTCGATCGTCGGATTTGCACTTTCCATGTTTCTCTGTTCTTCGAGAGTTGTCGGTAATGTATATGTTGTCGGTAAGGAAGTGCTTGCTGGCATTCCCTGATATACCGGTATGCTGAAATTCAATGGCTGTTTCAGGCTGTCTGACATCTGATAGGTATCATACATTGCCCCGCTCTGTGAATATGCTGCCTGAATGTTGGTCATGTACTGATGTCCGTATGTATTTACATCAGTTACATTGAACTTCTGCAGATACATCGTATTCTGACCGTCGTTGATGTAGCCGTCAGCTATCCACATGCCTCCGCCTACTATTGACTTGTATGGGCTGTTCCACGGTCTGTTATAAGACGTATATGATCCGTCTTCTGAACCGTTGGCATAGATCAGACCCTTCTTCCAGTTATCTTCACCGCTGGTGGCTCCGATGTTGTAGAAGTTATATAATCCGCTGTATGTCCTGCCGTTATATGTGAAGCTTTCACCTGTGCAGGCTCTTGATCCTGAAGTGCCCTGTTCCTGTCTGGCCAGTACGGCTAGATATATCGGACTTACCCCGGCACTCTGTCCGGCTTCATAGAAAATGTTGGCAAATGTCTTTCCTGATATGCTGTCAGTTCCCTTCATGAATGTTGAATCAAGAAGTTTCTGAATTGTCTCAGGTGTTTCACTCTCATGGAATGAAAGATTCAGGAACATGAAGATGTTGTACTGATTCAGGAAATTTCTCGGGTCAATGTAATATGCGACGGTTTCTCTGTTTGCACAGTACCAGTTGGATCCGTCATATACATAGAATCTCTTATTAACTACGTCATATGCACCTTCAGCCACACTTCTGTATGCCAGATTACTGCCGCTGATAAGGCTGTATCCCAGTCTGCTTTCCATGTCTACTACTTCCTGCCACTGCAAGCCGGTATGATGAGCAATGAAGTTCCACTCCGGATACAATGCATGCAGTTCTCTTAATGATTCACGGTAGCTTTCCGGGAAATTCTGTTCATTCAGATACTGCTCATAGTTTTCATCTGTCGTTGTTACCTTGATCTGAGCATAAGTTGAATAGATGTACTGAACGTATTCGTTGCCGTATAATTCGAACCTTACCTTGTACCAGATGTCTCCATCAGTATCCTTCTCTTCAGCAAGGATGTAAATTGTCTGGCCTTTGGTAAAATACTGAACTTCGTTATTTATTCTGAACTGAGGATATTCAGTGCCAGGGCCTGTTCTGATTCTCACGGAACTCTCGATTACTCTGGCTTCCCTTTCCTCATCAGGATTCTGATCGATGATCTCACCAGGTTCTTCGCCTTCAGCTAATATCGTTACATATGTTCCAAATGCCCAGGTATCATATTCCTTATCATTTACAGTAAAGGTTACTTCGTACCAGAGGTTGTCACTTTCATCATATGCTTCATTTATTACCAGTACTTCCTGTCTGTATACGTAATGAGGTCCATAGTTCTCATCTTCGAGATATCCGCCAGCCGTACTTGGCTGCAGTCTGACTGTAACCATGCTGCTGTTGATATACCCCTTCTTTGGTTCATACTGATTTTCTGAAGGTACTTCCGTTTCTTCAGGCTGTTCAACAGGAACTTCGGTCGTTTCGGTTGGGGCTTCAGGGGTTTCTTCTGGAGTTTCAACAGTTTCTTCTGTCTGCTCTGACGGATTTTCCGTTGTTTCCCCTTCCTCAGCCATGACGAAACAGCCATTTCTCACAATGGCTAATATCATTAATAAGGATAGAACTAAACTAAGTAGTTTCTTCAAGGTATTTCCCCTCAATTTGATTATAAACGATACTTTTTGCCAATACAAACCAACAGTGAATAACTGAACATGCCTCAGATCGCTTATAAACTCCTTATCGCCGCCTTTTTCATATGTGGAAAAGGCGGTTATCCACATGTGTAGAAAGTGTGGAAAACATCAAAATATGCCGTAAACAAAGGCTTTTTTGATGTTTATTAACTGTGGATAGTTTATATTATTATCTTTTTTATCCACAATATCAACTTTTTTTACTTTCCACCATATTTTTCCACAGATTATCCACATTTTCATTTTGTTGATAACTGTGGAAAACTCACGAATAACTTATGAATAAAGGCTATTTTACACTATTTCCGTGTTTACAACTTTTGTACCATAAAAATTACAGTTTTAATCGCTTCTTTTTCGTACTAAAATTATCTTACAAACATATCGGAAGCAGGTAACCACCACATGTATTCGCTGAATTTTATTTGGAATCAAGTTAAGGATTTGATAAAGTCAACTTTAGATAATGAAGATAAGAGTATTGTTTACTCTGAGTTTTTTGATGACACGGAATTAGCTGAACTTAATGATAAGGAAGCCGTAGTCCTCACTAAATATCAGTTTCATACTCTTATTTTAAATGACAATGAGAATCTTAACATCATCAACGATTCCATTAAGCAGGTTCTCAACAGAAACATTAGATGTAAGGTACTGTACAAGGATGATTACTTCAAATTAAAGGAAGATCAGAACCAGATTAACGAAATTAACAGACTTACTGACAATGTAATGCCTGAATATACATTTGAAAACTTTGTTCACGGTCCAAGCAATAAGGAAGCATATGCAGCTGCACTGGCCGTAGCTACAAATCCTGGACGTAACATCTATAATCCTCTGTTCATTTACGGTGATTCCGGCTTAGGCAAGACTCACCTGTTATGTGCAGTAGGTAATTTCATTAAGAATAAGATGCCTGAAAAGAAGATTCTCTATATTTCAAGCAATACCTTTGTCAACCAGGTCGTAATTTCAATTAAAAATAAGACGATTGATTTACTTAAGAATCATTTGAATTCTCTTGATGTCCTCATGATGGATGATATTCAGCTGTTATCCGGCAAAAAGACATCGAATGATGTTTTTTTTGACATCTATAACGAACTTTTTAACAACAGAAAACAGATAATTCTTTCATCTGACCGTCCTCCGGCACAGATAAAGGATATTGAAGAGAGATTGATATCCAGATTCTCTCAGGGTCTGTCAGTAACAATTACAACACCTGAATATGAAACTGCCTGCAAGATCCTGCAGATGAAGATAAAGAATCATGGAATTGATGAAAATTCAATAGATCCGGAAGTCATTTCCTTCCTGGCAACCAACTTCTCATCAGATGTCAGAAGTCTTGAAGGTTCATTGAACAGATTATTATTCTATTCAATTAATTTCTCGGATAATACCAGTAATAAAATAGATATTAATATAGCAATGGAAGCTTTCAGTGATAATTTAAGCGATATCAGCGTTTCCAGCAGAGATCTGAATGTCAAGGATATCATTACTTCCGTATGTGATTATTACGGACTGACCAAGCAGCAGTTAATGGGTAAGTCAAGAACAAAGAACATCTCAAATGCCAGACACATGGCAATGTATCTTATCAGAAAGAATCTTGATTATTCATATCTTAAGATCGGTGAAGAATTTGGCGGAAGAGATCACGCTACGGTAATATCTGCTTGTGAAAAGATTGATAAATTATCGCGTCAGAATGATTCTTATAAGAAGGCTGTCATGGAGATCGAATCGACTTTTTCACACCGTAAGTAACAGTTTATAACTATTTAATAACACAGGTAAAAATGATAAAATAATAGCGTGTTATAAGGCTGAAAATGAGTTTTCAACACTTATCCACACCCATTATTATCATAATCATAATTCATATGAATTAATTAAGGAGGCAGCCATGCATTTCAAAGTAGCAAAGAAACAATTACTTGATGGATTGAATATCGTATCAAGAGCTGTATCACTGAATTCACCATTACCTTCATTACATGGAATATTACTTGTAGTAAAGGAAGATTACATTCAGTTAACAGCTTCAGATCTGGATATTTCCATTCAGGTTAAGATAGTTAACAGTGAAGATTCCAAACTTGAAGTAGCTGAAACAGGAGACATCATCCTGGATTCAAAGTACATTCTGGACATGATCAGAAAGATTGATTCAGATGAAGTTGAAGTAGAAATCATTGATGGCTTATTAACAAAGATAAGCGGTGCATCAGTTAATTTTGAAATAAATGGAATCAAGGCAGAAAACTATCCATTAATAGATTTTTCAAAACCTGAAAATACATTCTATCTGAAATCAGATGAATTAAAGGAACTCATTTCACAGACATGCTTTGCGACAAGTGACAAGGAAACCCGTCCGGTACTTACAGGTCTTAACCTGAAGGCTGAAAACGGCGAAATGAAGTGCGTAGCTACTGACAGTTACAGACTGGCACAGAAAATCATGTACATGGAAGATAATGACAGTTTCAACATTACCATTCCGGCAAAGAGTCTTAATGAAGTAGCCAAGGTTCTGAATAACGATGAAGAAATTGAAATATCAATTTCTGATAAGAAGGTATTGTTCTCAATGGAGAATGTACTGATTCAGACCAGATTAATTGAAGGATCATATCCTGAAACATCAAGACTGATTCCTCAGAACTTCAATTATGAACTTGTAGTTGATGCCAGAGACATCTTAAGTGCCATCGACCGTGCAAGTTTCATCAAGAATGAAGGCGTTTCAATTATAAAGATGGATATTTCAGCCAGTGAAATAGTAATTACCTCAAGAAGCAGCGAAGTAGGATCAGTTGAAACAATTACACCTGTTAGCTATGTTGGTGACAATTTGAGCATTTCATTCAAGGGACAGTATGTATATGAAGCAATCAGAGCTCTGAATGCCTTCCAGATCAAGATCCAGTTCGGTGGAGAAATGAAGCCATTCATCATTAAATCAGTAGATGATGATGAAGTGCTGCAGCTGGTACTGCCAATCAGAACATACGCCTAATATCACATTGATATTAAACTGATAATTAATGGCTATATTTGTTTTAAAGCTATTTTTAAGACAAATAAGCCATTTTTTATGTGATTAGTCATTTTTGAAGTTTTTATTATATATCTTTCACAACGCATTTAAATGGGCAAAGTTGATAATTTTATGGTATAATGTAAACGTATATTTATGCCATTTTTCAGGAGGTGAAATATATGATAGTTAAGATTACAACTGATTATATTGAACTTCAGCAGTTATTAAAGTTGACTGACTGGATTTCAACAGGTGGAGAAGCCAAGATAGCTGTAAAGAAACTCAATATCAAGTACAACGGTGTACCTGAAAACAGAAGAGGAAAGAAAATCTATCCTGGCGACATTGTTGAAATTCAGAACAAGAAATATGAAATAACAAAGTAAGCATATGTATATTGATGAACTGAAATTAAGATTCTACCGGAATTATCAGAGAGCGGAAGTAAGTCTGATAAACGGCATGAATGTCATCATCGGTGATAATGGTCAGGGAAAGACAAATCTTCTGGAAGCCATATATCTTCTGTCTACAACCAGATCTCACCGCAATGATGATGACAGAGAATTAATTAATTTTACTCAGGAATTTGCGAGTGCAGAATTAACTGTTCACAGGCATGACATTGAAGATAAGCTGGGAATAGTCATTCATAAGAACGGAAAGACGTTGCTTATTAATAACAATCCTGTCAGAAGAAACAGTGAGTTCATAGGAAAGCTGAATGCCGTACTTTTCGCTCCGACAGACATGGATCTGTTTGATAATTCACCAAGAGTAAGAAGAAAGCTGATAGACATTGAATTAGGCAAGCTGTCAACGGCTTACATGCATGACTTAAGCAACTATCTTAAGAGTCTGAAGGAAAGAAACAACTATCTTAAGGGAGTAACTGATCAGATCATGCTGGAAACCTATACTGAAATGTTATTTGAACCGGAAATCAACATTATTAGGGAAAGAGCAGAGTTCATTGACAATCTGAACATGTACATGTCTTATTTCTATAATCAGATCAATGGTGAAAATGATCAGGTAACGATCAGATATCAGTCAATGATTGATGAAAAGAATGACAGAGATGTGATGTTGCAGCAATTAAAGACCAATTATGACAATACTCTGGACAGAGATGTCTATCTGAAACAGACAAATACCGGAATTCACCGAGAAGACTACATCTTCTATCTGAATGACCGTGAAGTCAGCAAGTTCTGTTCCCAGGGGCAGAAAAGAATGATATTGCTTGCTCTTAAGTTATCCATTGTTCAGATAATTTTCAAAATCAAGAGAGAATATCCAATTCTGCTGCTGGATGACGTAATGTCAGAACTTGATGCAAATAAGAGAGAAAGATTATTAAGACTGTTACCGGAAACAGTACAGACAGTAATAACGACAACGGATCTGCAGGAAATGAGACTGATCGATCCAAAAAATGTAAACGTGATAAGAGTGAGGAAAGGAATGATTGACTGATGGAAAATAGAGACGATTATTCTTATACTTCGAAGGACATACAAGTTTTAGAAGGTTTGGAAGCTGTCAGAAAGAGACCTGGCATGTACATTGCGACAACGAGTTCCCGTGGGTTGCACCATTTAGTATGGGAAATCGTAGACAATGCCATAGATGAGGCACTTGCCGGATACGCTGACAGAGTTTCAGTTAAAATTTTAAAGGATAACATCATTGAAGTAACCGATAACGGACGTGGAATGCCTGTTGGCATACATGAAAAGACAGGTATTTCAACCGTAGAAACAATTTTCACCGTTCTGCATGCCGGGGGAAAGTTCGGTGGCGGAGCTTATAAGGTATCAGGAGGTCTGCACGGTGTTGGTGCTTCCGTTGTTAATGCCTTAAGTGAATTCGTCGAAGTTAACGTAAAGATCAACGGCAAGGAATACTATGTAAGGTTCGAAAACGGTGGAAAGACCGTTGCACCATTGAAGGAAATAGGTAAATGCAGCCCGCATGAGCATGGAACGACAGTAAGATTCAAGGCAGATCCTCTGATTTTTACGGAAACGACAGTATATGATTATGAAACTCTGTATAACCGTCTGCAGGAACTGGCATTCCTCAATCCTTTCCTGAAGATCGACTTTACCGATGAAAGAGGAGAAGAGACGAAATTCGTTGAATTTGAATATGAAGGCGGCATTTCCGAGTATGTAAAGTTCCTTAACAAGGATAAAAAGGTCATGTTTGAGGAGCCAATCTACGTCAAGGGCGGTGAAGGAGACATTCAGGTTGAAATTGCCATGCAGTACAATGACGGTTTCAATGCCAATATCTATTCATTCTGTAATAACGTAAATACTCAGGAAGGCGGTACTCATGAAGATGGATTCAGAAATACCCTTACCAGAGTAATTAACAACTATGCCAAGGATCAGAATCTGATGAAGAAGGATGATGAACTGTTACAGGGTGATGATGTCAGGGAAGGAATTACCGCAATCATCTCCGTAAAGCATCCTGATCCGCAGTATGAAGGTCAGACAAAGACAAAACTGGGTAACTCAGAGGTCAGAAGAATCGTTTCAGCCATCTTCTCAGAGCAGCTGGACAGATTCCTGATGGAAAACCCGGCTACTGCCAAACTGATTGTAGACAAGGCTTTGATTGCTTCAAAGGCCAGAATGGCAGCCAAGAAGGCCCGTGAACTTACCAGAAGAAAGAATTCACTGGAAATTTCATCACTTCCTGGTAAGCTGGCAGACTGTTCATCACGTGATCCGCAGCTCAGTGAGATCTACATCGTAGAGGGTGACTCAGCCGGTGGCAGTGCAAAACAGGGCAGAAACAGCAAGTATCAGGCCATTTTACCGTTAAGAGGTAAGATTCTGAATGTTGAAAAGGCCAGACTGCATCAGATTTTTGATAACAATGAGATCAGATCAATGATTACAGCCTTTGGCTGCGGTATTGATGATGAATTTGATATCACAAAACTCAGATATCACAAGATCGTTATCATGACAGATGCTGATGTCGACGGTGCTCATATCAGAATTCTGTTACTTACATTCTTCTACAGATTCTTCAAGGAAGTACTTGAAGGAGGATATGTATACATTGCTCAGCCGCCTCTGTACAGAGCACAGAAGGGCAATGTCATCAAATATGCCTATTCTGATGATGAACTGGATAAGATCAAGGCAGAATTTGGTGAAAAAATTAACATACAGCGTTATAAAGGCTTAGGTGAGATGGACCCTGATCAGCTGTGGGAGACCACAATGGATCCGGAAGTCAGAATTCTCAAGCAGGTCAACGTTGATAATGCGATGGAAGCTGACAAGATCTTCTCAATGTTAATGGGCGACGAAGTTGAACCTCGTAAGCAGTACATCATTGAGAATGCCCACTTCGTCAAGAATCTGGACATAGTATAGGAGGTGGATCATCATGGATGAAAGCAGAAAAAAAGGTTATGACAAGATAGAATTTGTCAACATTACCGGTGAAGTAAAAGATTCATTCCTGGACTATGCCATGAGCGTTATCGTTCAGAGAGCACTACCTGATGTAAAGGACGGTCTGAAACCTGTTCAGAGACGTATATTATACGGCATGAACAACCTTGGAAACTACGCAAACGCAGCTTATAAGAAGTCAGCACGTATCGTTGGTGAGGTCATGGGTAAGTACCATCCTCACGGTGATTCTTCAATTTATGAAGCAATGGTCAGAATGGCTCAGCCTTTCTCATACAGATATCCATTGGTAGACGGACATGGTAACTTCGGTTCAATTGACGGTGACGGCGCTGCTGCTCAGCGTTATACGGAAGCCAGAATGTCAAAGATCTCAATGGAAATGTTAAGAGACATCCAGAAAGATACGGTTGACTTCATTGATAACTATGACGGTGAGGAATCAGAACCTGTCGTATTACCGGCTCACATTCCAAATCTGTTGGTAAACGGAACCACAGGCATTGCCGTAGGCATGGCAACAAACATTCCACCGCACAATCTTGGTGAAACCATTGACGCGATTGACGCAATCATTGATAATCCGGAGATAACAGTAACGGAATTAATGACAAATTACCTTCCGGGACCTGATTTTCCTACCGGAGGACTCATTTTAGGCAGAAGCGGCATCAGAAAAGCCTATGAAACAGGCCGCGGAATCATCTATAACAGAGCCAGAGTTGAAATAAATGAACTGGAAAACGGTAAGCACGAGATCATCGTTACTGAGATTCCTTACGGTGTAAACAAGGAAAACATGGTCAAGCACATAGCTGACCTGCACCGTGACAAGGTAATTGAAGGCATTACCAGCATGGTTGATGAGTCAAACATGAATGGTATAAGGATCGTAATTGAGGTCAGAAGAGATGTTCAGCCTGAAGTATTGCTGAATCACCTGTATCAGAAGACATCATTGCAGGTAACCTATGGTGTCAACATGCTCGCTCTGGTTGATAACGTACCTAGAGTACTCAACATCAAGGAAGCATTACAGGCATACATTGATCACCAGGTCAATCTGGTTGAGAGAAGGACTCAGTATGATCTGAACAAGGCACTTGACCGTGCTCACATCTTAGAAGGTCTGAAGATAGCACTTGATCACATTGATGAGATCATTCACATCATCAGAACATCCGAAAATGATGAAGAAGCGATCAGCAGAATGAAGGAAAGCTTCGGATTGAGCGATATTCAGTCAAAATCAATCCTCGACATGCAGATGAGAAGACTTACAGGTCTGCAGAGAAGAAGAATTGAGGAAGAATATGACTCATTAGTCATCGCAATAGCTGATTATCGTGACATTCTGGCCAAACATGACCGTGTATTAGGCATAATCAAGGATGAACTGGCTGAGATGAAGTCTAAGTATAACGATAAGAGACGTACGGAAATCGTTGAAGCAGCCAGCGACATTGATGACGCTGACCTGATTCCGGTTGAAAACGTCATGATTGCCATTACAACTAACGGCTACATCAAGCGTACGACAGTCGATACCTACAAGACCCAGAACCGTGGAGGTAAGGGTGTCAAGGGCATGAGCCTTAACAGTGATGACATCATTGACCAGGTTCTGACCATGAGCAGCCATGACGATCTGCTGCTGTTTACCAGTTTAGGCAAGGTTTACAGGATAAAGGGATTTAATGTTCCGGCAGCTTCACGCGTTTCAAAGGGCGTTCCGGTTGTCAATCTGCTCAATCTGCAGCCTCAGGAAAAGGTCGTAGCGATGATAGATGTCATTCCTGGACCTGAACTTGAAGACAAATACATGTTCTTTGTCACCAAACAGGGTCTGGTTAAGAGAGTTCCGATGTCTGAATTCCTTTCAATCAGACAGTCAGGCAAGATTGCCATCTCATTGAGAGAGGATGATGAACTGTTCGGAGCCAGAATTACCAGCGGTGATGATGAGATCATCATTGCCGGTGACAATGGCAAGGCAATCAGATTCAATGAACAGGATGTAAGGCCAATGGGCCGTAACGCATCCGGTGTCAAAGGCTTCAACGCTGATGGAAGCATGGTAGTCGGCATGGCAACCAATAAGATGGGCGAATACATCCTGGCAGTTACTGAAAAGGGCTATGGCAAGAAGACACCTCTTGAAGACTATAGAATGACAAAACGTGGAGCAAAAGGTGTCAGCACCATCAACATTACTGAGAAAAACGGCAAATTAATGGCCATGAGATCAGTAAATGGCGATGAAGATGTTCTCATCATGACGGATAATGGTACAATGATAAGGATCTCACTGGAAACTGTATCTACATACGGCAGAAATACTCAGGGTGTTAAGCTGATTAACGTAGATGAAGGATCCAGCGTAGCTACCGTAGCATTAATTGCCAAGGAAACTGAAGAAGAAGCAGAAGAAAATGAAGAAGCTGTTGAGGAAAGCAGCGAGCAGACAGAGGAGTAATTACCATGTTAGACATGAATTTTATCCGTAATAACCCGGAAAAGGTTAAGGAAAACATCAAAAAGAAGTTTCAGGATGCTAAATTACCGTTAGTTGACGAACTTCTCGCCCTCGACAAGGAATACAGAGCCATTAAGACCATGGATGACGAACTGAGAGGCAAGAGAAATGCCATCAGTAAGCAGATTGGTCAGTTAATGGGTCAGGGAAAGAAAGCCGAAGCTGAAGAAGTAAAGAAGGAAGTCAAGGATATCGGCGATCAGCTGGCAGCCAACGAATCAAGAGAGGCTGAACTGGCTGTTCAGGTCAGAAAGATCCAGATGACAATACCGAACATGATAGCTGATGACGTTCCTATCGGTAAGGATGACAGTGAAAACGTCGAAGAACAGGTATTTGGCGAAAAAACAAAGCCTGATTTCGAAATTCCTTATCATTCAGACATCATGGCAAGCTTTAATGGTCTTGATAAGGACGCTGCCGGAAGAGTTACAGGTAATGGATTCTATTATCTGATGGGCGACATTGCCAGACTTCACTCAGCAGTACTGGCTTATGCCAGAGATTTCATGATAAACAAAGGATTCACCTATTGCATACCGCCATTCATGATCAGAAGTGCAGCAGTTGATGGTGTAATGTCATTTGCCGAGAAGGAAAACATGATGTATAAGATCGAAGGCGAAGATCTGTATCTGATCGGTACATCTGAACATTCAATGATTGCCAAGTTCAAGGATACGATCCTCAAGGAAGATGAACTCCCAATCACCATGACGTCATATTCTCCGTGTTTCCGTAAAGAAGTTGGCGCTCATGGTATCGAAGAAAGAGGAGTTTACCGCATTCACCAGTTTGAAAAACAGGAAATGATCGTTGTCTGCAAGCCTGAAGATTCAGAAGAATGGTACAACAAGATGTGGAATTACTCCGTAGAACTGTTCAGAACACTGGATATTCCGGTAAGAAAACTTGTTTGCTGCTCAGGAGACCTGGCAGATCTGAAATACCGTTCATGTGACATCGAAGCATGGAGCCCAAGACAGCAGAAATTCTTCGAAGTATGCTCATGTTCAAACCTGACGGATGCTCAGGCGAGAAGACTTGGAATCAGAGTCAACGGACCTGATGGCAAATTTTTCGCGCATACATTGAACAATACAGTAGTTGCTCCGCCAAGAATGCTCATTGCATTACTGGAAAATAACCTTAACGCTGACGGAACAGTCAATGTTCCTGAGGTATTATGGCCATACATGGGCGGAACAAAGGTATTAGTTCCTAAGAAATAAGGAAATAAAGGAATGTTTCACGTGAAACATTCCTTTTTCTGTGATTTTACGTATCAACAATGTTTCACGTGAAACAATTTGAAAAATGGTAATAATCATAATATAATATCAATGGTACAACACAACTAACTTTAATTTGGTCAGGACAGGAATGTAGCAGCCACGTAAGCAAATTGTGTGTGTACCGTTTATTTTATGGAGAAACACCTTATGAATGATGTTTTATATATGAAAGAAGCCATAAAACAGGCAAAAAAGGCAGAAATGATCGAAGATGTGCCTGTTGGATGCGTAATTGTTCAGGACGGCAGGATAATATCCAGAGGATATAACAAAAGAACAGTTAACCAACAAACAGAAGATCACGCTGAAATGATAGCCATCAGAAAAGCCTGTAAAAAGCTGAATAGCTGGAGGCTGGAAGGCTGTACAATCTATGTTACCCTTGAGCCGTGCCCAATGTGTGCCGGAGCCATATTTCAGGCAAGAATGGACAGAATAGTCTACGGTGCCAAAGACTACAAGGCTGGTGCATTAGGCTCAAAAATGGATGTTTTCGCTACAGAAGGACTCAATCATTACCCGGAAATAACGGGTGGAATTCTCGAGGAAGAATGCAGCAGAATGCTCTCTGATTTTTTCAAAAAACTACGCAATAAGCCCGCAAAGTAGGGCTTATTATTGTATAATATATATAGAGGTTTTTACTATGGCGTATAAGGCACTATATAGAAAATACCGCCCTTCTACATTTGAAGAAGTCGTTGGACAGAAGCATGTAGTAATGACGTTACAGAATGCAATAAAGAACAATAAGCTGGCACATGCTTATCTTTTTTGCGGTCCAAGAGGAACCGGAAAGACATCTGTTGCCAAGCTTTTAGCTAAGACGATCAACTGTACCTCTGAAAACAAGCCGTGCGGACACTGCGCAAACTGCATAGACATCCAGGAATCAACTCATCCGGATGTTGTTGAACTCGACGCAGCCACCAATAACGGTGTAGATGAAGTCAGAGAACTGATTGAAAAGGTTAAATATGCCCCAATGCAGGGAAAATACAAGGTATATATCATCGACGAGGTACACATGATGACTTCCAGTGCCTTCAACGCACTGCTGAAGACTCTGGAGGAGCCTCCGGAATACTGTATTTTCATCCTGGCGACGACCGAACCACATAAGGTTCTGCCTACCATCGTATCAAGATGTCAGAGATTTGACTTCAATAAGGTGTCTGTACCTGTCATCAAGGAAAGATTAAGGTACATTGTCGGTCAGGAAGGCATAACATGTGATGATGACGCTTTACAGCTGATTGCTGAACTGGCTGAAGGCGGAATGAGAGACGCCCTGAGCGTATTGGATCAGTGCATAGCCTACTCACAGGATAACATTACGGCTGAAGATGTCAGTACGGTATATGGAATCGCAACAAATGCCGAAAAACTGGATCTGTTAAAGGCTGTCAGAAATAAGGATGTACAGAAATCAATGGCCATGGTCAATGATTTCTCAGGCAGAGGCATAGATCTGCAGAGACTGACCCTCGATCTGATCAATTTATGCAAGGAAACAGTCATCTATTCATATTCCGGCAAGGGTAATCTGCTGGAAAAGACAACTGTAGCTCAGGCAGAGGATCTGTTAAGGAACTTTACCAGTGATGAGCTACTGAAGTGCATTGATAATCTGATGGATACCACCGGAAAATACAAGGATTCCAGCGACAGCATGTCATATCTTGAGGTTTGTCTGCTGAAAATGATGAACATTGCCGGCCAGAAGACGGAAAACCAGGAAAACAAGGCGTTCTTTGCCGTTAACAGGCCTGAACCGACCAATGTTCCTGTAACCAGAACGATCAAGGTTGAACCTGAGCCTGTTAAGGAAGAACCACAGGAAATCATTGAAAAAACGCCGGCAGAACCGGAAAAGCCTGAAGTTGTTGAGGAAAAGGATCCTCTTCCAATGCTGAAAGCCGTCAAGAATCTCAGTGATGAGAACTTCTATGACATCCTTTCCAAGTCCGTAAAGGCCTTGAAGGAAGCTGATCTGTCGAAATGGAAGAGAGTTATTGAACGCCGTGACGTTGATTCAATGGCCATAACCTCAATGCTTAACGGTTCATACATGATGGCTGAAAGCGAAAAAGACATTATTGCAGTTGTTGAAGACAGACTTACTGCTGATAACATCAATGAACTGAGCAATCTGGCTAAGCTGGAAAAGATCGTTGAAGAAGAATTTGGCTGCCATAAGAACGTGGTTGCTGTTACAAGAGAACAGCAGACATACCTGATCAATTATTTCCGTTCAAGAAAGAGCCAGCCGGCTCCTGTACAGGAAGTTGTTGAAGAAAAGGAAGAAAAAGAGCCTGAAAAGAACAAGACAATCGAAAAACTTACTGAAATATTCGGTAAGGACGGATTTGACATAGTGGAGGACTGAAATGGATTTTAATTCATTAATGCGTGAAGCCCAGAGAATGCAGGAAGAAATGCAGCGCAAGGAAGACGCGCTGAAGAGCAAGGAATACGTAAACAGAGCCGGCAGAGGCATCGTTGAAGTCAGAATGAATGGCGAATACGAAGTTACCGGTGTAAAACTGGATGATGAATTTGTAAAGAATTTCACAATAGATGACAGGGAAATCCTTGAAGATTCTCTGCAGCTGGCTATAAATGACGTAACTGCTCAGGTTACGGATGATAAGGACAACATGATGGGAGAACTGGCCGGTTCTCTTAACATTCCGGGTCTGAGGTAATAAAATGTACCCTTCTTCCCTGGAAAAACTCATCGAACTGTTCAGATCTCTGCCTTCCGTAGGCAGAAAGACAGCTGAACGCTATGCCATGGCCGTACTGGAGATGCCTGAAGAGAATGTAGAGGCTTTCTCCAAGCAGATGATGGATGTTCTTCGCAAGATCAGAAAGTGTCCGGTATGCGGAAACATAACGGAAAGTGAAAAGTGTGAGATCTGTTCAGATGAAAACAGAGATCATACCGTGATCTGCGTCGTTCAGCAGCCGCGTGATGTCATGGCTCTGGAAAGACTTGGACAGTTTAAAGGCGTCTATCATGTTCTTCATGGTGCCATATCAACTGTTAAGGGTGTACTGCCTGAAGACATAAACATAGAATCACTGTTCAGCCGTATTGATGACAATACGAAGGAGATAATCATTGCGACTAACTCTACCCTGGAGGGAGATACGACAGCGCTGTATCTTACCAAGAGGCTCAGAAGCTATGAATACATCACGGTAACCAGACTTGCCAGCGGCTTACCAAGCGGCGGAAACCTGGATTATGCCGATGATGTGACATTAATGAGGGCATTTCAGGGCAGAATCAGACAATAGGAGGTACCTATGGCGGCAATTGCTTATGTATCAGATGACAAAATGCTTGATTTCCACCGCATAAACGGAAGTCAGGAGATCGTATTCTGGAGACTGTCTACCAAGAAATTCTCTTCCTTTCAGCCGGGAGATCTTCTTTTCTTCCTGTCAAAGGGAATGGATAATACAAGACACAGAGAAAAAGGCATTGTTGGCTATGGATGTTTTGTAGGCGAAAAACAGATGTCAGTAAGAAATCTGTGGCATAAGTACAATCACGCAACCGGATACAGAAACAAGGAAGACCTTGTAACTGCCATCATGAAGACCATCAAGAACAATGAAATGCCGGAAAAGATCAGCTGTCTGTTCCTTAAGGACGTAATATTTTTCCAGGGACCGATATATCTGTCTGAATTAGGCATAAAGCTCCCCTCAAATCTGGAAAGCTTCACCTATCTGGATGCTCATGAAGGTCACGTTACCCTTGAATTACTGCAGAAAGTTAAGCAGGTTGGCATAGATTCCTGGAGCGCAGCACTGAATAACCGGGAAATTGACATGATAGCCTTTGACAACGAGATCCTCAAGTATCAGATTGCCACGATATATGAAGGCATGGACATCAGTGCCCCACACCGTTCTGAGACATTCCAGAAACACTGCTTTAACAGGTACAAAGATGAAGATCCGCAATGGGTCAATAATGAACACAACTCCTTTGTCACGTTTGGAGAGCAGAAAAAACTGTATTACATCTATACAAGCACCAACCGTGACAACAAGGAAAACTTCATCAAGATGCTGGGACAGCTGGTATACATCAGGAACTGCCTGAACAGCACCATAAATGAGCAGTTTGAGATAAACATCCTGACAAATGTTGAATTAATGGACATTCAGCGGGAGACCCTGCTCGACTGCAAGTTCAATCTCATTAAAATTAACTGAAAAAGAACCGAAAGAGGTTCTTTTTATTAAGCAAATGTGAATTCTTTGTTATTATATAGATATGAGAAAAGACAGTAAGTTCATTAAATATCTTGAAACACATGCATGGGCAGCCTATTCATTCGCAATCTGCTGCGGTGTCCTGTTTTACTTCATACTGACTCACATTCCAAGTGTTTTCAGACTGGCTTCCAAAATCATTTCCCTGTTTTCACCGATGATCGTCGGAGTAGTAATCGCCTACATCCTCAATCCTATGATGAAAACCATTGAAAGCCTGTTAAAGAGGATCAATGACAAGTATAACTGGCGCTGGCTGGCGATAGTGCTGACCATTTTCATCGTATTCGTACTCATGTTCCTGTTGATGCTGGTACTGATACCTTCATTAATGGAAAGCTTCGGTACGCTGTTTGCCAACATTAACAGATATCTCAACTCTCCGGATAACATCATCAATAAGATCGAGTTAATGGCGATGAGATACGGCGTAGACCTTTCAGAATTTGGCGATGCATTAAGCAACATGATCAGAGACATGTTCAGCAGCATGCCTACATACATTGCCAAGATCATTTCTACTTCATACCAGTTCGGAACCGGAATGGTAAACGGCATCATCGGATTCATTCTGGCAATATACTTCTTATTAGGCAAGGAAAACATGATCAAGTTTCTGAACAATCTGAGAAGATTTGTGTTCTCATCTGAAGGATTTGAGGAAAGAACCAGATTCCTGCACAGATGCAATGACATTCTGACCAGGTACATCTGGTGCACATTGCTGGAAGCTACCGGGGTTGGACTGGTAAACGCCATTCTGATGATGATATTGGGCATACCGTATGTAGCCCTCATCTCAGTAGTCGTGGGATTAACCAACATGCTACCGACATTCGGACCGATCATCGGAGCGGTAATCGGTGGATTCATGTTGCTGGCAACGGACCCATTCAAGGCTCTGCTGTTTGTCATCATTACGTTTGTCCTGCAGACAATTGATGGCTACATCATCAAGCCAAGGCTGTTCGGTAATACTCTTGGTGTTCCAGCCATCATCATTCTCATTGCCATCGTCATTGGCGGCAAGCTGTTTGGCGTCATCGGAATTCTGCTGGCAATACCATTTGCGGCCATCGTTACCCTGATCTACAAGGACGCAATTACGCCTTATCTGACCAGACAGACGCAAAATAAAAGGACCATTGCCTGATCCTTCTAGAAATTATCCTTAAGCCAATCGTAAAGGTTGGCTTTTTTAATGGGGTCAAAGTGACAGTGGAAGCACGTATCATAATCCAGTGTTTCCAGATAATCATACAACTTCTGTAATTTATCAGGATGCTTGATCCAGTCCGGTCCCTTTAATTCAAGAGAAGTGGAATCTCCCAGGAATACTACCCTTTCCTTTTCAGCATATACGATGACGCCATCTGTACTATGCGGGTTTACCTGCTTTTTGAACAGTACCGGCTGATTTCCCAGATCTATCTTCAGCTCTTCCTTAAAGGTTATCGTCGGTAAGGCTATTCTGATCACTGAAAAGTCAGGATATTCATAGGCCATGTGTTCCTGACAGAACGGCTCGATGATGCCCTCTTCACAGTATTTTCTGAAAAGCTCATTGCTCCATTCCTTTGGAGCCCTATTGATCAGCTCATAAGTCTCCTCAGAAGCGAATGAAGGAATATCCAGGGCTGAAAGACCAAAGGTATGATCCCAGTGATAGTGCGTAAGAACCACGAAATCCGGTTTTGGTAGTCCTTTTTTCTCAACTTCAGCCAGAAACTCTCTGGCATGGGCTTCGGAATTACCGGCATCCACCATCAGAGCATACCTGTCTCCTTTGATGTATCCCAGCACAGGTCTGTCATCATAAAGCCCATAGTCTGAATAATATACGTTATCTGAATACTTATTTAGCATTGTTAATGTCCCCTGCACTCTTTACGAATCGCTTGTATTTTGAATCTTTGTTAGGAACATACTCGATTCCGGCTTTTTCAAGTATCTGTTTGAAGGCTTTCAGATGATCATGTTCCTTCTTTACTTCATACTCAATTTCATAGTCAAGCCTGCCATTATAGATGTTTATGTCAAAGCACAGTTCAGCCAGTTCACTTATCACCATTGCGCGATAGGTAACTAACCTGCCCAGTTTCTCATAAGGGGGCTTTATTCCGAAGGAAGATACCGTTCTGACTACATCAGGGTCATCCTCCGGTTCACCTTCTATGATCTTTTCATATTCCATGACACCTTCCGGGGTCTTGTTCTTCAGAGTAAATAATAAGGTGCCTTCCTTTTCTCTGATCCTGAAGGCGTAATGATCAGAGTTGTTGTTCTTATAATAGGTATTTATCTGTCTGACAAAGGTCAGAGGCTGATAAAAAGAGGCCAGTCTGTTGAACTGTTCCCTGCTTAACAGGACCTTTAATTCGGTTTCTATGGCATGATTCATATAGTAAAACCTCACGAACATATGATACAATAAACGAAACAGGAAGTGAATAAAGTGACAAAATTCGCGATCGTGTCAAGAGATGACAGTGAATCCATAAAGATATCAAAGGACATCCAGCGTTATCTGTTCAACAACGGAATGGCATACGCTGACAAGGACCCCGACATCGTCTGTGTGGTTGGCGGTGACGGTACTTTTCTTACGGCCATTCACAAGTACATAAACAAGCTTGATCAGGTAGTCTTTGCGGCCGTTAATACCGGTACGCTGGGCTTTTTTGCGGATTATACCGTTGAGGAGCTTGATCAGTATGTAAGTGACATTGTAAATAAGCAGCCTAACATTGAAAAGAAGAAACTGCTGAAGATCACCGTTAACGGTAAGGAAAGAAAGACCTACCTGGCTGTTAACGAAATGAGAATAGAAAACGTCATCAAGACACAGACGATAGATGTATACATCAACGAAAAGAAGCTGGAAACATACAGAGGAACAGGCTTATGCGTATGTACGCAGGTAGGTTCTACGGCTTATAACCGTTCCTTGAGAGGTGCGGTAGTTGAAGCAGGCATGGAAATCATGGAACTGACGGAAATAACGGGAATACATCACATTCATTACCGTTCATTGGGTGTACCGATCATCATGTCCGGCAACAATACCATAAGAATGATCAGCAGGTACGATGATACTTCCCTGTTATGCTTCGACCGTTACGCAATCAACCTGGATGGTGCAGAATCAATTGAAACAACTCTTTCAGATGTTGAGTTCAAGGTCGCCAGATACCGCAAGACAGATTACATAGACCATTTATACCACTTATATACCTGATTTGAATCAGATTATACATGATGGTATGATTATAGATGAGGTGTGCCAATGAAGAAACTATGGTATTCAACTCATGATGGACTTAAGGCTCCACTGGTAATGTATTTCATCGCAGTGATCTTACTGGGACTGGGAAATACCTTTACCAGCAATAATGAAATCATATCTTCCTTACTTAGCCTGTGCAGTTATACGGGTGCGGTAATGAAGGTCTTTTTTCCTTTGTTTCTGACCATCAATGTCATTGGAAAGAAGCATGTTGATTCCGTTCCGATAGTCGGAGGAATAGTATCATATCTGCTTATTCAGATAATGACGATCTTCTTCGGCAATCAGAACTTCCCGTCATATTACTATTCAGTATCACCGTTAGCCAATGTTCTGAACATCGGCATAACACGTAACCCGTTCAATATGGGACTGGCGACAAGCTTCATTGCAATCATCATCGTCGTAAACATCTACCGCATTTCCAGACAGAGACTGAATTACGGTATCATGAGATTCATCGACAACGATGCCTGGTTCCTTATCGTAGTAACGTTCATATCAGCCGGCATAGGACTGGTATGCACTCTGTTATTCCCATACTACGTGAACATCATGGAAAGAGCCATGAACTTCATGAGTGACAATGCCTCAAACCCGGCTGTCATGTTCATATATGGAATCGTGGAAAGAGGACACGAACTGGTAGGTCTGCAGGATGCATTCCACCGCAACTTCTGGTTTGCCGGATTTGGCGGCAACTGGATGGACGCTGCCGGAAACAGCTATGTTGGTGACGTCAACATCTGGACAGCCCAGCTGGCCCAGGGTGCCTTACAGCCCGGCATCGGCAAGTACATAACACCGTACTACATCATTAACCTGGCATTCATACCCGGTCTGGTAGTCGGCCTGTATACCCAGTACTCAAACAAACTGGACAGAATGAAGAACATCGCTCTGATGATCGTTGTCATCATCGTATCAATTTTCTCGGGAACCATCATACCGGTTCACTATTATCTGTTCATCATTTCTCCGGTACTGATGTTCAGCAGCATCGTGGTTTCCAGCTCGCTTTACGGCATTTTCAGTGCCCTGAAGGTATGCATTGGATATAACTATACCGGTACGGCTTTATTCGCAACTCCGGGAACTCTGCTGAATCTGATAGAGATATTCCCGAGACTGGGCTTAACGACAATTGAAATGCTGATACTGGTTGGTTTCTTCTTCTTAGTTATCGGCTTCCTGCTTGTATGGCTGTACTATGGCATACTTGCCCTGGACTTCCTGGAACCGAAGAAGAAGATCCAGAACAGGAAGGAAATGATCAGAGCCTTTGGCGGAATCGGCAACATCCGAATTGTCGACTGCAGCCCGACATCATTCAGCGTTACGACCTATGACAATACCAAGGTCAACGAACAGGAAGTCCTGAATCTGGGAGCTTCCAAGGTCAAGGAAACCTACTTCAAGTACATTGTTGAATACGGACCGGGCAGTGTCTCCATGTACAGACAGATCAAGAAGGAACTGAAGGCCTACAAGAACATCAAGAAATACATAGACTAGAAGGGAACAGATCCCTTCTTTTTTGTGAATAATATATAATATTTATAGATAAGATAAGGAGATAATCTATGGCAAGGATAACATGTAACTTCTATTCAAGAACCTTATTGCGTGCCGTTGACATTACGGTAATTATTCCGACGATAACCTGTCCGGAATCACTTGACCCCAATGAAAAGCCAAACTTCATCTTCAAGAAGAAGTTTCCGGTAATCTATCTTTTGCACGGCTTTGGCAACAATCACGCCATATGGACCGCTTATACCAATGTAGAGATGTTTGCTGAGGAGAGAAGAATAGCAGTGGTTAACCTTTCAGCCGAAAACAAGTTCTATTCCAAGGTGGGAATGGATGACTTCTTTACCTTCGTATCAGAGGAACTGCCTGAATTCGTAACCAACATGTTCCCGATATCGGATAAGCCTGAAGAAAGCTACATTGCCGGTCTTTCAATGGGCGGCTACGGCTCGTATCTGCATGGGCTCTCACATCCGGAAAGATATGCGGCCATCGGTGCCTTCTCAGCACCTTCCAGTAACCGGAGAACAGGTGGAAAAAGACCTGATCTTCTGAAACTGGCCAAGGACATCGCAAAGGAAGGAAATAAATTCCCGAAGATCTACGCAGCATGCGGTATGGAAGACTTTCTGTTCGCTGACAGCAAGAAGTTTGCCATGAAACTGAAGGAACTTGGAGCCGATGTTACCTGGGAAGAAGTAGAAGGGTATGCGCATGAATGGCGATTCTGGAATCTTGAAGTGGAGAGATTCATGGACTGGCTGCCAAGAAAGGACTATTACGCAAAGCTGGGAAAGAGACCGGTATGAGCAAAGAAACGAATAAAGACTGCTGATATTCAGCAGTCTTTTTTTCATTGTCGTAGACAGATACCACGTGCTATGCGCGTGGTACGAGACCTTATAGTGTTAAAAAAGACGCATATTCCTCCTATAATTTTGGTGGCCTGGCAGCTACAAAAATTATAGGAGGAATAGCGTCAAATGAATGA